>NZ_CP006965.1:652580-978871 GCF_000517445.1 Thermococcus paralvinellae
CTTTCAATACAACTATGCTGAATCCTACTTTTAATGCTCCATCTTCTGGTCGAGCATGAGGCAAAGCAACACCAGGAGCAATAACAGCATAAGGACCTAGCTCCTTTATTGTTCTAATCATTCCGTCGATGTATTCTCTTGTAATTTTCCCAGTTTTATAGAGCAGTTCACCAGCTATTCTTACACTTTCCTGCCAATCTTTAACCTTAACTTGGGTTAGAATTTCTTGGACAGATATATGCTCCTCAAGCATTATTTCCACCAAATACATTTCTAAAGGTTTAATTTATAAATATATCTTCCATAGTGTTTGTATCGATAAAATAGAGAGATTACATTTGTTCTCAGAGATATTTATCGGATGTATTACGAAAATAAATAGTTACTTTTCAGGATTATTTTAATTCTTTTTTTCCAAAACTTCAAACTCAATTAACTTACCTTGGAAGGGGCAGAATTACAAATGATAACGTCGTCTGTCTATTTCAACAACAAAGAACTATACAAGCTTTATACGCCAAATACGACAATAACAACAACCCAATCACCAAAAAATATATAAACAAAGCCCAAAAACTAGGATATGGGTGTCATCTTACTTTTCATCTCGGAATAATCTCTGGAGGAAATAACCATGATAGAAAAAAGAGTGGAAATTAAAAACAAGAGTGGACTTCACGCACGACCGGCAGCAGTTTTCGTTGAGACAACTAAAAAGTTTAAATCAAAAATAACAGTGATAAAAGAGGGCAAATCGGCAGATGCGAAGAATATATTACAGATTCTGGCACTTGGAGTAGATTATGGAGATGAAATTGTACTGCAAATTAGCGGAGAAGATGAAGAAGAAGCTGCAAGGGAGTTAATTGATTTACTAGAGCGTGTTTTACCTTCAGAAGACAAGTAAAGGGATAGAAAATGTTTGGAAATTTGGGTATACTTTGGAAGCTTGAAGACGGTTCTCACGTCCTAACATCTTTGGATTATCCTCATGACATTATTATTTTGAACAAGTCTGTTAAGATATATCATAACAAAACTCTTTCCAATGTAAACTACCCTGAGAGATTCATATTCACGAACAATCGATATGAAACTGGGCTAGAATCGATATATATCTCCAAAAATCCAAAATTAGTCGTAGCCTTTGAAGGTGTTGCAGATTTTGAAATGATATTTGATGAGATTCTCATTAGTCTAAACGATAGTAACATAGATAGTAACATGCTTAGCCTCCTAAAGAATAGTGAGGGAGTTTTCTCTGTAGTTGGATATTACAAAAAGGGAGAAGATGAGAGGATATTTGCCTTTTCTAACTATCGCCAAATCTATGTAGATAAGGGCATCATAACAACCATTAAAATACCCAAAGCAAGTTACATTTTGTCCACTAACTCCTTGATAACATGGAGTCCAAACGAGTTTTTAGGTGTAACTAAGAAAACACCTGAAGGGTCAACTGAAATACCCACATACAAACATTTCATGCTGGAAGAAATTCATGAAACTCCATACATCCTTAGGCGTCTTCACGCACTTAGCAGAGACAGGAGAATTAAGGAATCGGCAGTTTTGCTTCAAAATGCTGAAAAAACTTATGTAATAGGTAATGGCTCCTCATTAAATGCTGGTTTTGTACTTCCATATTTGCTTCAAGATTTTGATATTGTTCCAATGTCATCACTCGAGTTCATGTTATACAAGCTCGATAAAGTGAGCAAGGACGACTTAATAATAGCAATAACTCAATCAGGAAACACTTGGGGCGTGGTAGAGGCTTTGAAAAAACTAAGGGCATCACAAGTTAAGATAGTTTCTATTACAAACAATCCATTTGGTCGTGTTTCTAAGTATTCTGATGTAATTTTACCAGTTTTAGCAGGTCCTGAGCTTGCAATACCTGCAACAAAAACATTTGCTGGAACCTTAGGGGTTCTGTATCTGTTATCTTCATCTTTGCTCTCTGATTTATCAAAGGAGCACACATTACTTAAGACTGCAGAGACACTTGAGAGTTCAATTTTAGTCTATAACAACAAGGCGAGAACTATTGCAGAGAAACTTCATAGCCCTTCTGGAGGTTACATAATATCAGCTGGATTAACCTTTCCTATAGCAATTGAAGGGGCTCTCAAACTTAAGGAAACTGCTTATTCTCATGCTGAAGCGATTGAGCTTGAAGAATATCTCCATGGACCTAGTGCTGCCCTTTCCCAGGAAATGTATGCTATCCTTATCCTTCCAGTTGAAAATCTAGCAAGAGAAAGGATACTCAAGAAATTTGACAAATTTGGCATAGGTAACCAAGTCATAATTGGCAATCTAGGTGACTTCAAAGATGAAAATGTTGTTCAAATTAATGCAGATGGCATATCCTATCTATTCCATGTAACCCTATTTCTACAGTTCCTTGCATACTGGTTTGGAGTTTATAGAAAAACTCCTATAGATGCTCCTAGAGGTCTTTCGAAGGTTGTTTCCACATGAGGAGGTGTTAATATGGATGTTATGGAGAAAGCATTTAGTATTGTATCAGCCCTATTAGAAAGAGTGAAAAACGAAGAAAGGAAGAATATCAAAAAGGCTGCCAAAACTCTGGCGGAATCACTTAAACGTGATGGCATTCTACACATAATTGGAGCAGGACACTCAGCAATCATTGGAGAGGAACTAGCTTATAGGGCTGGAGGCCTTGTTCCGGTCAATCCTATAATAAATACGGATATCAACGTTTATCATGGAGCTCTTAAATCAACAGAAATGGAACATTTAGAGGGATATGCAGAAGTCATATTGAAGTCAATGAACGTCCAAAAGGAGGACGTTGTTTTGATCGTATCCAACTCTGGGGTCAATCAATTCCCAGTGGAAGCTGCCATTAAGGCAAAGTCTCTTGGATGTCCTGTAATAGCAATAACTTCGGTAGAATACTCAAAGAGCTTAGCACCAAGAAACAAATATAACAAACACCTATTTGAAGTTGCTGATGTTGTTATAGACAACAAAGTACCCAGAGGGGATGCGGCATTAAAGATCCCGGGATTTGACATGAAAGTCTTCCCAGTGTCTACAATCGTAGTAGCTTTTATAGCTCAGACTCTTGTTGCAGAAGCAATTAAAATACTTGTCGAAGAGGAAATAGAACCTCCAGTATTTTTAAGTGCACATTTACCAGGTGCTCAGGAACATAACATCAAGGTTATCGGGAAGTATAAATCACGTTTGAAGTATCTTTAAAGTTTTGCAAGGTGAGATATATGGGAAAGTCAATCCTAACAAATGTGAGAATAATAACACCATTTGAGGAAATTTTCCCAGGAACAATTGAAATTGAAAATGGAGTTATAAAGAGAGTTTATGCAGGGAAAAACCCTATAGGTGAGAATTTAGAGGGAAAAATCATTGTTCCTGGATTCATTGACATACATACTCATGGAATAGCGGGACTGGACATCACTTACAGTTCTATGAACGGGTCAGAGGACAATGTTGAAGAGACATTGCTTAAGATGAGTGAAAAATATTTGAGTCATGGAGTTACTCGGTTTCTCCCTACTACCGTAACTGCGTCACATGAAGTCCTTTTAATTGCCTCTAGAGGAGTGAAAAATGCAATCGCGTATCAGAAGAAATCTTGCATAGGAGCAATAATTGAAGGGCTTCATCTGGAGGGACCTTATATAAGCAAAGAAAAAAAAGGAGCTCAAAATCCAGAATTTATTAGATTACCAAGCATTAAGGAACTCAAAGAGTACTGGGAAGCGTCAGGAGGAAATATAAAAACGATAACCATAGCTCCTGAGCTTGAAGGTTCTGTGGAGTTTATAAGCTATGCACGGAACCTTGGTATATACATTTCATTAGGACATACAAATGCAACATATGAGAAGACAAAAGCTGCTATTTACGCAGGAGCAAATAGGGCTACTCACCTTTACAATGCAATGAGACCGATTAACCATAGAGAACCAGGAGTTATAATTGCTGTTTTAGAAAGTCCTCAAGTTTATCTGGAGATTATAACCGACCTAATACACATTTTACCTCAGATAATAAACTTTACAATAGGACACGCTGGAATTGAGAGAATTGTGACGATAACAGATTCAATAATTGCAACAGATCTACCGGATGGGGAGTATTCCTTAGGAGGACTAAAAGTTATTGTTAAAGACGGCATATGCAGATTAGAGGATGGAACTTTAGCAGGGAGTACTTTAACAATGGACAATGCCTTGAGAAATCTCGTTAGCATCGGTATTCCTCTAAAAGATGCTGTTAGGACTATGACATATAATCCAGCAAGAGCAGTGGGACTCTATAAGGTAGGTGCAATATTGCCTAGTTATTCCGCAGACTTGGTAATCATGGATGAAGAACTGAACATTGAGGCGATATACGTGAGAGGAGAACAAGCTATATAGTTTAACTTCGTTCTTCTGTTTTTACTTATACCTCAAAACTTATGAATCAAATTTTTAAAAACTCCCATCCTCTTTTATGTACCTCAATCCCCTCTGTTTTTACATTTAGCCTCTTGATTTCTCCTTTTAGTCGCTTTACGAATCTCCAAAACTTTTCATCATTAACCATAATTTCATAGCTTTCTGGATAGTTATCTCTCAAAATCCGCTGGAACTCTTTTCCACTTGCTCTTAAGTTTAATACCTCAAAGAAAAAGTAGTCTGCAAAGGATTTTGTTTCCCTAACAATTGCTTCAACATCTGTAACCTCTGGAATTATGGGACTTATAAAAGCGTATGTTTTTATCCCTTCTTCATGGAGAACTTTTAGAGCATTAATCCTTGCTCTCTGAATTGGAGCTAAAGGCTCAAAAAGCTTCTTTTCTTTTCCTTCAAAGCTGTTAACTGTCAAGCCAACTTTAATGTTCTTAAACTGCCTAAAAATATCAATGTCTCTAGTAACAAGAGGGGACTTTGTAAGGATGCTTAAGTTTATTCGCTTGCTCATATTTTGTAAAATCTTTCGTGTTAGTTTCATTTTTGCTTCAATTGGCTGATAAGAATCAGAAATGCTTGACATTACAACTTCTCCCTCTACATACTTTCTTGAAAGCTCTGGAGCGTTGACTTTTACTTCAACCCAGGTTCCCCACTCTCCGTAAGGCTTCCACTTGCAGATAAACTTTGCATAACAGTATTTACAGGCAAATTGACACCCAACGTATTGGTTAATAACATAATCAACGCTAGGAATTCTGCTTTTTGTGTAGATGCTTTTGACTCTTGTTTCTATTATCCTCACACGCACCACAAACTTAAATATTCATAGAGGATTAATACATTTTTGATACAGATGTTTAACAGTCAAATTTATTCCTCTAGACGCTTTTGGGAAGTGGATTTTGTAAGAGGACTTGGAATCATAATGATGGTTATTTCGAACTTTATCACCGATTTGCAGTATTTTCTCAATTATTCAGAGCATCAGATGTTTTGGAGAATTTTTGCCTATACAACAGCATCGATATTTGTCTTTATTTCTGGGCTATCATTTTGGATAAGCTATTCACGAAGCATAAAGAAAAACCCAAGACCGTATAAGAAGTACTTGAAGAGATTTGCAAAGCTCTTTGGATTGGGCATTCTTATAACAATCACAACAAAGGTTCTCCTAAGTTCTGGAACGATATACTTTGGAGTTCTTCACTTCCTTGGAGTTGCTAGTTTGTTGGCAATCCCCTTTTATCGCTTTAGAGAGAAGAACATCTTTTTTGCAGTATTCTTTTTGTTGGGAAGTCTAATTGTCTCTAGAATAACTGTTAACTCTCTCCTCCTGCTCCCTATAGGCATAACACCCTCTGAATTTTTCACGCTTGATTACTTTCCAATATTTCCTTGGTTTGGCGTTTATTTGCTCGGCATGACTATAGGTTCTCTTCTCTATCCAGATGGGACAAGAAGATTTAGCTTGAACTTTCCAAAGATGATGCCAGTTGAGTTCATATGTTTAGCTGGTAGACATACATTAAAGATTTATCTCGTTCATCAGCCAGTTCTTGTGGGATTATTACTGCTAATTTACGGCTCCTTGCCAAATTTAAGTCTGTGAGGTGGTTAAATGAAACTAAAAGAGATGCTAAAAGACATGTTAAAACTTGTACTTTTGATGATGGACGAGATTATAGCTGGGATATTTTTGTTTGTAATCCTTCCATCCGCGGGGATTAGAGTCCCTTTAGCATTATCCGTTACTGTTATAGCGCTTCTCATCATAAAGGATATCGCAATAGTGCCATCTTTCGGACAGATTTTAAGGAAAAAGGCAGAGGTAGGTATCGAAGCATTAGTGGGAAAGGAAGCGCTTGTTGTTGAGGATTTAACTCCTGAAGGGGTTGTGAAAATAGGAAATGAATACTGGAAAGCAGAATGCATAAACGGAAATGCAAAAGCTGGAGGGAAGGTAAAAGTTGTGGGGGCTAAAGGTTTAAAGCTTCTCGTGGAATGCCGAGAGTAGCTAATACTTGAGCGATCTCTTCTGGATTGTTAGTTGAAAATGAGACGTTCCATCGTTTTGTGTTCAACACAACACAGCCTTTTGCGGGCATATTGAAGTGAATGAATCCAGAGCAACTCATCCATCCCTCGTGCACTTCAAAGCTCATAATATCCTCAAGCTTTACTGTTTTACGTATTATCAATCCTAATGCTCCCCTAATTTTGATTTCTCTATCGTCAATTTGGATTCTCATGTAAGAGATATCAATTGTTAATGGAAGAACAAGCGCACCAATAGCAAGCGGAATTCTAATGTCTTCCCCGGCCTGATAAGTAGCCCAAACACCAATGAGAAGTGAAATCATGGCCGGAATAAAAATTAGCAAGGGAATCCACTTACTTGATACCTTTTCTTCATAGAGCATTTTACCACCCATTAATGAAAAAGTTTTCATGAATTTAAATATTATCACCGCAATAGTTTTATCCATTCATGCTAAATCAGTTTCAGGTGATTTTATGGTCAAGAAGATGCCTCTAGATAGGTTAACAGATGATGATATCCGAGAAATTCTCACAAAATACAAGCGAATTGCCTTAGTTGGGGCTTCTCCAAAGCCTGAAAGAGACGCAAACACTGTCATGCGCTATCTTCTAGAACATGGCTATGATGTGATACCAGTCAATCCAAAATATGAGGAAGTGCTTGGAAGAAAATGCTATCCTTCAGTGCTTGATATTCCAGGGGATATTGACATTGTTGATATATTTGTAAGACCAGAATTCACTGAAGAGATCGTTGACCAAGCAATAAAGAAGGGAGCCAAGGTTGTATGGTTCCAATTCTACACCTATAACAGGAACGCATTCAAAAAGGCAAAAGAAGCTGGGCTTACTGCAGTTGCTCATAGATGTATAAAGCAGGAACACGAGAGACTGTTTGGAGATTTGTAGCTGGCATTATCCTCTAAATCTCAGCACATGAATGTCTCTAACTACTTTGTGTCTTTCCTCAAAGTCAGTATACTTTGCTAGGACTTCAAAGCCAAGTTTTTCCAACCATCTTCTTTCTTTCCTGTATATCCTCCCATCTTTGAGCTTATATGCTGGAAATACAAATACAACTCTTCCATTCCTTTTGAGCACATCTCTAAAACTGTCGAAAACTTGATAGTAAAAGCGGTCAAGTTGATTTGCCATTTGTATGGCCTCTCCTCTTGTGAGATTATACTTGAGAGGCTTTCCCAACCAGGGTTCTGTAACTATGGCATCAAACCTAGTTCTAAAGCAGCGTTTAAGCTTTCTAGCATCACACACTTCTAGGTGAGCGGTTTTTTTGACTCTAAATTCTTTCTTCAACCACTTCAGATTCTCCTTTGCTCCTCTAATTGCCTTGGGATCTGAGTCGCTTCCATATGCATTTAGCCCTTGAAGAAGAAATTCTTGAACTATTGTTCCAATGCCACAAAAGGGATCTAAGAAATTTCCTTGTCTAACCTCTGTCAGATTAATCATTATCCTCGCTAATCTAGGAGGGATTGAGAAAATCGCTCTTTGAACTGGCCGATCAACATCAAGCTTTTTCAGTTCAAATGGGTCGGTAATTTTTATCGTCTCTCCTACCCAGAGTTTTTCTCCATAGATGAACATAAAATCCTTTGTCTCTGGGAATCCTTTTAGAATTAGTTCAGAGGGCATAGCATAGACCTTGGCTGGCTTAAAGAATTTAGCAGAACCTTCACTCTTGAAGGTTTTCTTTATTTGGCTTCCAAGCTTTCTCCAGAGCTTCCAGTCATCTTTCCCGTAGATGCTAACTGTAAAAAGCTTTGAATATGTAAGTTCTTGAATAGACTCTTCCCCTTCACCAACTATCTTCACAAGCTTCAGCGAACCGCCTAGCTTATGAAAGAGATGTTCAATCTTTTTGGAGCTTTCAAACACTATCCAGTTGTGAGAGCTTTCGATGATTTTAACTCTAAGCCCGAATCTATTAGTAAAGGCATGAAATTCAGCCTCACTAAGCTTGGGATTTTTCCCTAAGATTACTGCATACATGGATTGAAGCTGGAGGTTACCATTTAAAAAGATTTGGCAACTGAAGATTAATAAAGACTAACATCTAAACGGAGATAAATCGAATTAGGTGATGTTCATGCTTTATGAGATTGAAATCCGCACCAACAAGGAGTTTGAAATAATCGACATAACGCCAGAGATCCAAAAAATTGTGGAAGAAAGCAAGGTACAAGAAGGCATTGCAGTAGTTTTCACAAAACACACAACAACAGCTTTGATTGTAAATGAAAATGAAACAAGACTTCTCTCAGATATTGAGCTCCTACTTGAGAGCATTGCTCCAAAAGGAAAAGGATACAAGCATGATAAAATTGACAACAATGCCCATTCCCATCTGCGGGCAATCCTATTGAATCCAAGTGTTACAATTCCAGTTAAGGGCAGAAGACTGGAGCTGGGAACGTGGCAGAGTATTTTGTTTGTTGAGCTTGATGGTCCGAGGATTAGGAAAATTCTTGTTAAAATATGTGCCTGCTGACCAAACTTTACCTGTGGTGGTGTTTGTATTTAGAAAAGTCCGAGATAACAAAATCTATCCTTCCCAACTTTGAGCTTAAGAGCTTTAGGTATTGGGTTGTTGGGGGAAATATAGAGATCCTTTGATTTTTGCTCATTTCTAATCAAAACATCTATATGAAGTGAGCATCCAAATTGTTATTGGGAGCAATGATGCCAGAAGACAAAGATGTCGAGAAACTTGCGGAGGAGCTGAAGACATTAAGAAAAGCCATGAACGAATTAATGAAGAGCTTTGAGCTTGTGTCTCAATTAGCCCAGAACTATCTTAGACTAATAAACATTTACGCACAATATGGGGAGCTTAGCATTGATATTGTAATTCCAGAGATTAAGCATGATCCAATTGCGAGGGAGATAGTTAAGATAGTATTTGACCTTAAAAAAGCGAACATAAGTCAGATAGCAAGGGAGCTTAAGGCGAGACGTGGAAAAGGCTCGAGAAATACTGTTAGAGAGAAAGTTGAGCTTCTTTTGAAGCTCAATGTTTTCGAAGAAGTAGAAGGCGAGAAAGGAAAGTGCTACACGCTGAGAAAAGAAGTGATCAATAAGTGGTTTGATTTAATCGGAATCCCAATTAGGTTTGAGCAAAGATAATAATTATCGAGGTGATTGAGATGGAGTTTGATGAAAAAGAGTTTGAAAAGGAAATGAAGAAGAAAATCCTTGAAAGACTTGAAGCAGAAGTAGAACCAAAAAAGATAATGGAAGAGATGATAAGAGAGCTCACACAACAGCTCAAAGAGGCAAAGAGCGAAGATGACTTAGAGGTTATAGAAAAGAAAATTGAAATGCTTAAAGACATGCTAAAGGGCTACGAAAAAGTTGAAGGGGACAAAGATATCCAAGAGCTCAAAGAGGTTATGAGCGTTCTTTCAGAAAGCTTGCCAAAGATAATGGACTCAATATTTGGTCCAATCAAGGAACTCATAAACGAGGCATATGACCCAGATAAAGCTGAAAAATTCGGTAAAAATGTTGCTAACTTTTACAAAGAGCTTGTTGCAGCAGGAATGGATCCGGATAAAGCATTTGAACTTACGAAAGAGTACATGGAGAGTATGAACATTGTGAAAACATTAATAGCTGCATTCATGAAAGAAAAAATGGGCAAAATAAAAGATTTCGAAGAGTTGAAAAAGCTCGGGAAGAAGAAATTGAAGGAGGACTTTGAGGAGGAGCTGTGATGGTTCTTTCCTTTTTCCGGCTTTTGTTTTTGATTCCAAAGTTTTTGTGGAATTTGGCTGGAATTAAGAGGACAATACGTAGAAGCAAACGAAAATTTAAGAGAGCACTAGTTAGGAATGGCATCCCTAATGAGCTGGCTGAAGAGCTTGCAAATGAGTATGCTCTGGTGGATGAAATTATTTCGCTAAAAACTCTAGCCAAATTTTCAAAATATTCAAGCTTTAAGAGAGCTTAGCTTTTCTTTGCGTATTGAGCATAATACACGAGTGCCTTCAGTAGATCGTTAAATCCCTCATATGTAACTAAAGACAGAAGTATAGGTTCCTGTTCTAGGCGCTTTTTCACGATTTGTCTAAGCTCTTCTACTTTCTCTTTTGAGACTAAGTCAATTTTATTAATGACAACAATTATCGGTTTCTCATACCTGAATTTAAGCAAGTGATGAAGTTTTTCCATTCCCCTGTGTAGACCATATTGGGCGTCAATCATGTGAATAACGATGTCAGCTGACGTTATTTCATTTAAAATTTCTTTGAACTTTTCTTCGCTTAGGACTTTACCTCTAAACTCATATTGTGGATCAAAAAGGCCTGCCGTATCAATTAGCACGAATTCATCAGCCCCTCCGAAAGGATTTTTCATGCTCTTCGGAATCTTAACCTTTCCAAATGTCCTCCTTATTATACCCTTTGTGGTTCCTGGAATCTCAGCAGTCTCAGAAACCTTCTTTCCCAGAAGAGCATTCATGAGCGTGGATTTGCCAACATTTTCAGCTCCGATGATCGCAACCTTTATCATCTCTTTCACCAATAATTATATCACCAAGAGGGTAATATAAGTGTAAAGGTGGTTGGGATGCCAAAAAGAGTAAAGTTTGGTCATCACTACTATTACATTGTTCTCCCCGATGATTTAAAGGATAACAGGTTTCGTGGTAAAAATGTTGTCCTTGAGGGAGTTATAGAGGATAAACCCATAATAGAGTTCCTTCCCATGGAGCTCCCAAGCTATAGGACAATCTTTCGGATAAACGGATTAAAAATTGAGTTCTCTGGAACACCATATATTGGGATAGGAGACCAAGTAAAGGTCTATGGCAGATTTGTTGGTGATGGCATAATAGCGAGAGCTATAGAAACCGAAAAGGCATTGTATATCTCGGAGGAGTAACTATGATCAGACTTTTTCTCGAGGTGGGTAGGCTTAAAAGGCTGCCGAGAATGGGTTGGTTGCTTAGGGGAGTTTCAAATCCAGAGAGCGTGGCCGACCACAGCTTTAGGGTTGCATTTATTACCCTTCTGTTAGCTGATGAGCTCAGGAGGAAGGGCGTTAATATTGATGTTGAAAAAGCTCTAAAAATTGCCCTTCTCCATGACTTAGGGGAATCAAAGATAACAGATCTCCCATTAGATGCCCAGAGGTACATAGACAAGAAAAAAGCTGAAAAAAAGGCTGTTATGGATCTTTTACTTGAGGTTGAGGACAGAGGATTAGAGTATTTCAAGCTCTTTGAAGAATATGAAGAAGAAAGTAGCTTGGAGGGAAGATTGGTTAAGTTCGCAGACAAACTCGAGATGGTTCTTCAGGCGTATGAATATGAGAAAGCTGGTTTTAGAAGTCTGGAAGAATTTTGGTCCGCTCTAGAATATTTAAAGAAAAGCGAATTTTACAAGTACTTTCAAGAGATTATTGATGAAATTGAAAAGCTTAAGAAAAGTTAATTACCTCTAATGCAGAATTTTTTCGGTGATTTTATGGGAGTGAGAAAGTTAGGTGAAGACTTATATCTCTACCCCGGGAGTCCTTCAACCTTGATAAAGCTCCATGAGGGAAAAGCTGTTCTTGTTGATGTTGGACACGGGAGTGGAAGACATAAAGACCTACTGAGAGAAGTTAGAAAGCTCGGGAGTGAGGTTAAAGCTCTTTTGGCAACTCATGGACATGCTGATCATATAAGTGTAGCTGCAAAGATTGATACACCCATTTTCATGCATCGTTTTGAGTTTTCGATTGCTGAGAGTCCCCTCAACAGGGAACTTTTGACCTTTGGCTCAAAAGCCCCTGAAGGATTCTTAGTGTTTCAGTTTCCTCATGAAGTTAAAGTTCATGCTGTTTTTGAGTGGAACGATGAACTTTTTGGACTAAAAGCGGTAAAGCTCAATGGACACTCGCCGGGAATGACTGGATTTATGGATGAGGAAAGCACTGTTATATATGCAGGGGACAGCTTCTTTGGGGAAAGAATAATTCAAGCTGTTGGAGTTCCCTATTTAGTTGATGTCGAATTATTTAAAGCTTCAATTATGCAATTACATAATTATGCAATTGAAGGGTTTCTGCTGGTGCCATCTCATGGAAAGATCGTCAAAGGAGAAGAAGCAGAGAAGCTGCTTGAATTTAATCTCCAGAGAGTTGAAGAAGCTGAGAAGAAAATTCTAGAGTTGTTAGAGCAGCCAATGAGCATAAGCGAGCTGAGCTATCATTTAGCCAAAGCATTCGGAGCAAACGTAACACCTCAAACATTGGCTTTAAACCAGGTTCCAATAAGGGCATTTATAGCGGAGCTTTATAATAGAGGGATGATTGAAGCTGTCATTGAGAAAGATTTGAAGTGGAAAGTTAAGTAGGGTGAGAGCATGGAGAAGTTTAAAATCACACCTGTTGGAATTGTTAGAAAGAGCGACAGGGAGGTTATACTGGAGATTTTCCCTGAGTTTAAGGATGCGATTGATGGCTTACATGAGGGAGATTGGATTAAGCTTATTCTCTGGTTTCATAAGAACGACACACCAGAAAAGAGACGAGTATTGAAAGTTCACCCGTACAACAATCCACAAAACCCGTTAACTGGAGTTTTTGCTACTCGCTCTCCGGTAAGACCTAATCCTTTAGCCACCTATACAGTTCAAATCCACCACATTGATGAGAATAAACTTTACATTGATTGGATTGATGCCGATGATGAAACACCAATAGCAGATATCAAAATCCTTGTTGAACGCTTGGACTGTCCAACAGGGAGAGAAGTCGAGGGTTGGGAGCTCGATATTAGAAGTGCTCGGCAAATAGGTGGGCTCAGTTTAATCCCAAGGATAAGCGAGCATCTCGATGAGCTTGAGGAAGTTTCTCCAGAGGAATATATTGCCCTCATTGTGGAGTTAGGAACAAAAACAACGTATCTTACAGCTAGAGAGCTCATAGAACTTATAAAAGCACTTGAGGAAGTTTATGAAAAGCTGCCTGTGGAGATAAAGGATAAACTGAAATCTCATAGCTCATGACCATTATCTCCATAGCAGATGTAATAATAGGGACAGAATTTGCAGAGGTAATTATGCCATCCTCTCGGCGGCTTATCTTTTTCATAATGCTTTTTCACCATGTAGAACTGCTTTACGGTCTCCTTAAACAGCTTCTCGTCATAGGGAATTTCAAAAGCTTTGAAGTTTTTTCCTTTGACTATTGGGAAGTTTGAGAAGTCTATCCATTTAAGAACTCTATGAGGATTCTCATCAAGTTTCACATAGTATAGGTAACCGTATTCGCTTTCCGCCCATCTTAGATAGATGTTTAGCTGAGCAAGATGATATTCATAGGGTAACCTTGGAAGAGAAGTTTTGCCCTTTATCTCGATGGGGAAGTCTCGATAGGCATCAATTCTTCCATGGATTTCAAAACCCAAACGAGAAGAGCGGAGAATCATATGTTTCTCAAGCTCAAAGCCAAACCTTTTGCTTAAAATTTCACCCAAAATATTGTGGGTTTTAACACCTTGATTTAGTCTAACTCTAACGAATTCGGGCCATTTCTCTTGATAGCCCTTAAGCCTGAAGTATATTCGTCGGGGACATGTTAAGGCTTCACTTGCATAGAACTCAAGCAGTTCATCGCTCATTGCTCTGCCTCCTAAGGAAAGTTAAAGTAGCGTCAGCTAATACCGACGTCATCACCACTCAGACTGGGCAAGGCCCATCATCCGCTGAATAAAGTATTCAAAACATAAGCTTAAAATCTTTGGGGTAAGAGGAAAGAGCAGAAAAGCAAAGCAAAAATTAAAAATCACGCTTTACTCTTTCTCAAAACAGCAGAATTTCTCTTTATAGAATAGCTCAACCCATAGGCAGGCCAGAGTCCTGGAGGCATTGAGTAATGGTGCAGGTTCCTTAAAATTTTCTCTGCATCTTCTCTGCTTTTTGCGACTATCCTGAGTCTGTCCTTTGTTAGAATGACATCACCACGAGGCAACTTCAGAATAATCTTATCATTTTCAACTTCGGGCTTTGCCCTCATTAAAAGAGCCCTCAGATCTTCATAGGCATCTTCTGTGATTTTTTGCTCCAGAACTCCATCTTTTTTCTTCGATTTAAATATCTTCATGAGCCAAAAACTACTCGAGCCTTCTTCATCCATTGTTTAACTCTACCTCCGATAGGTTCTCAATATTCTTATAAGCTTCCTCTTTTTTAAGCTTTTTCAATCGCTTTTTGCCGAAACGACAAGTTACTACGAATGATTTATGATACCAAAGAGTTTTAAACATATCATAAGAAGCCTACATTTGATGAAGAAGAGAAAGACCCAGCTCATAAAGCCCCGAATAAGGGAGATATTGAGCAAAAAGCTCCCTGAAGGGTTAGTTGATCTTCTCCCTAAGCACTGGGTTCAAATTGGAGATATTTTGATTTTACCGCTTAGAGAAGAACTCTTGCCGTACAAATATGAGATAGCTAAAGTTTACGCTGAAGTTTTGGGGGTAAAGACTGTCCTAAGGAAGGGCTGGATTTTGGGAGAATTTAGAGAGCCCCATTATGAGATTATTTATGGAAGTGATACGATAACAATTCACAAAGAGAATGGTATTCTCTACAAGCTTGATGTGGCGAGAATAATGTTCTCTCCAGCAAACGTTAAGGAAAGGGTTAGGATGTCTAGTATAGCAAAGCCTAATGAACTTGTTGTTGATATGTTTGCTGGAATTGGGCACCTCTCGCTCCCAATAGCAAAGTACTGCAAAGCCAAGGTCATTGCAATTGAGAAAAATCCATATACATTCAAATTTTTAGTGGAGAACATTGAGCTTAATAAAGTTCAGGACAGGATGACAGCTTATAACATTGATAATCGTGAATTCCCTGGAAAAAACATTGCAGACAGAATTCTTATGGGTTACGTGATTAAAACCCACGAATTTATTCCAAAAGCTTTGGAGATCGCAAAAGATGAGGCAGTAATCCACTATCACAACACTGTTCCTGAAAAATTGATGCCCGAAGAGCCTTTTGCAACATTTGAAAAGATAGCAAGGCAACATGGTTATGAAGCTGAGCTTTTGGAGAGCAAAATAATCAAACGCTATGCTCCTGGAGTTTGGCACGTTGTTTTAGATGTGAGAGTGTATAAGAAGTGAAAGCGTTTTGTATAACTGTAATTATATGTTCAAATTTTATTTTTTAAGAAACTTAATCTTCAAAACATCTCCAACCTCAAATTCTCCTCCAATTAGCTTTATCTTTTCTTGGTTGCAGTAAATCCCTATACCTTTCACTTTCTGCTCATTTGCAAATATTTGGAAATCTACTCCGAACAAACTGACATCATTGAGAAGCCCTTGAACTGTTGGAACCTTTATCCCAAAAAGCTCAACTTCTCTTAATTTGCCAAAAACCGCTCCATAGTGATAGTGAGGCAAGCCACCTTCAACAGGAGATCTATTGAAAGTCGAGGGTGTCAAATTTTTCTCTCCCCTCTTTAGAGGCTTCAGCCAGTAGTAATGTTCAGTTTTCTCGACTACTTCAAACTCGTTTCCTCTAGTTGTGGGTACGAGTTTTAGAATTTTTGGATGAATTAAAAAGCCTCCCCTTGCCCGGTATCTATCTTTGCAATCTCTCAGCTCAAAGTGAGCATGCTTATCACTCCAGGGTCTAAAAAAGCCTGAAACAACTAATTCGCCAATTTCATCTCCCAAATAAATTTTCTCTTCAAGTTTGAGGCTTGGCTTAACATGAAGAACTTTTAGGCAGAACCCCTCAACTTGAAAAATCGTGAGGTAATCCTCCCTAATAGGAACGTATTGTGGAGTCCTAACTTTCCTAATTTCCAGAACCTTTCCTTCTTCAAATGGAAAAAGAGCTTTCCCCGAAAAATAAACATCAATTGCTGTTCCAAATTTATGAGCTGGATAGGGACTGTTGAAAAAACTGAACCATGCATCTTTTGGAATCTCAAAATTCAATTCATTAATCTTTGCTATCCTCATCTCTATTGCCCCATAATGGTTTCCAATCGTCACAAATAGCGTTCATGTGGGTTGTTTTCATATGCTTTCTACATATTCCTTGGGTAAGAAAGTAAGAGTCAATTGGACCAAACCATTTGCAGTTTTTGCAGGCTTTTAACTTCTCGTCCATTTCAGCCACCACTCAACACTGGCATTACCTTTATTTCATCACTGTCGTGAACTATAGCATCTCCTCTTGCAACCTTTCCATTTACGAAAATTATCTTGTCGTGAAGCTTGTCATATCCTCTGATTACTTCCCTCAGAATTTCATCAACTGTTTTTGGCTCCTCAATTTTTATATTGACTTCCTTTGCACCAGCCAAGTGTGCCATAGCCCCCATAAGCCTAATTTTTACCATAAGCATCACCTGAAAGAGAAGTTGTAAAGAAAATTTAAAAGGATTTAGAAAAGGCTCACTCAAGTGTTGTAACCTTTTCAAGCTCTGGAATGACAAAGTCCAAGCCGAGCTCTTTAAGTGTCTCCTTCTTTGGAATTCCTCTCTCGTCCCAGCCACGCATCTTGTAGTACTCACTGAGCAATGCATCGTACTTCTCCATTTCAAGGTGTTGTCCCTTATATGGTCCGCTCTTAAGTCCTTCAATGAACCATCTCTTTGGTGGATAGTCCATCTTTCTGTCCCACTTGCCGCCAAATTCTCTGACCCAATAAGCTCTGATTAGTGCATAGACTCTGTCTGCTGCCTTGTAGAGATCATCCCATGTGTACTTAACTCCAGTAATTGCTTCGAGAAGTTTTGGATAGTAGTTAATGTCTAAGCCAAGCTCAATCCATGGAAGCCTACATGCGGTGAGCATCTCAAAGAGTCCACCTCTGAGTCTCTGGAGCTCAATAACCTTTGCAGCCTTCTCTGGGTCATAGGTAATCTTGTATTCAACCTTCTTTGCTTGCTCTCCTTCAATTGGAGCCGTACCAATTTCCCAAGCGATGACCCATGCTTCCTTGTGGTGGGCACCGATTGAGGATGTTGCAAATGCAAGTGCCATCGCTGGGTAGATGAAACAGTTGTAACCGCTGACCTCCAGTCCCTTAACGTGCATTGCGAAGCTGTCATCACCGAGCTTTTGAGCCATCCTCATTACTCCCTCAGCAGCGAAGTTTCCAAGTTCGCCTCTCCTGAAAGCAATATCCTCAATAAGCTGCTTTGCACCTTTGAAGTCTCCAAACTCCACTCCATCTTTGATTAAGCCCTTCTCTGTTGCTTCCATTACGAATGCAATTGAACCGCCAAGTGAGATTGTATCGAGACCATACATATCAGCTAGTCTGTTGAGCACTGAAACTTTGTTAAGCTGCCCAATTCCTAGATTTGAGCCAAGAAGCGCAACGTTTTCGTAGTCAAGCTCACTTTCCTGTCCTTCTGCATCTAATACTACGTTTCCACATGGCATGTTACAGTAAGGACACCCTCTCTGTTTGACCTTCATACCCTCTAATGTGTATCCATCAATTGATCTTGCAAACTTGAATGAACCATCTGCAAAGTTGTATGTTGGTAGTGCTGAGTTTTCATTACACCATTCTACTGCGGCCATTGTTCCTTGTCTGTGCCAGAACTCATAGGTTGGTTTACTTAGGATTTCATCATAGGCTTCTTTGCTAAGCTTTCTAAGTTCATCCTTGTCAGCAACGGGTATGTCTTTTGTACCCTTAATAACAATAGCTTTGAGTTTCTTTGAACCCATAACAGCACCAATACCTGGCCTTCCACCTGCTCTACCTTCTTGTGACATAATGACAGCGTACTTAACTAAGTTCTCTCCACCCGGTCCAATGCTTAAGATACCAACGTTCTTTCCATGTATCTTCTTGAGTTCTTCTTCTGTCTTAAAAGTGTCAAGTCCCCAAAGTCCCTCAGCGCTAAGAATACTAACATTATCATCTTCGATATAGAGATAAACAGGTTTCTTCGCCTTGCCTTCAACAACAATGGCATCATAACCAGCTTTTCTTAAGTGAACAGTTGCCATTGTTCCTAAGTTACCGTCACCATAACCACCTGTAAGCGGGCTCTTTGCAGCAACTACAAGCTTTCCACCACTTGGAGTTGGGAGGCCGTTAAAGGGCCCAGCGGCTATAACTAACTTGTTCTCTGGGCTGAGAGGATCAACACCTTTAACCTCGTCCCACAGAATTTTTGCAGCTAATCCTCTACCGCCAATAAAAAGCTGAGCAACTTCTGGAGAGTATTCTTGTACTTTAACTTTGTTGTTGGTTAAATCAACTCTTAAAATTCTTCCCCACCAACCTTTCATAGAAACCACCGTATTTTATAATGATGAAATTCTATAAAAGCTTTGAGTTCACAAAAACCTTTAACCGCTCTGTTTTGAGAAAATGCAAACGTTTAACAAACTTTTCTCAAATAAGTTTTTCTGTTTAGCAAAATCTTTCGAAACTTTTACATAATAAAAGATGCAGAACGAATAGTTTACGTTCATTAATGACCTGTTTCGAAGCATAACGTGAGATGATGTACTTTAAAATGCACTATTTTCTTAACCGAAAACTTTATAAAGTCTAGCTACATATGTAATAATGAAGTTACATATGCAGAGGTGATCCGACATGAGAAAGAGAATATTGGGTATTGGGTTGTTAGCTTTGGCAGTTGGTTTGGTGTTTGGAGCAGTTGCAGCATATCAGGGAGTGCCTGAAAATACAGCACAAACAACAGACAGCTGCATGTGTGGAAGTTACATCCAAGCAAGATACATGCACGGTCAAAATGGTGACCATGGAAAGGGAACTCCTCAGTTTATGGGACTTGGAGTTAAGGGACAATACCTGGGAGAAGCAGAGATTAGTGAAGAGCAAGTGCAAGAGTACTTAAGCAACGTTACCATTGAGAAGTTTGTAACTCCAAGAGGAATCACAGTACAAAGGCTGGTGCTTGATGGAGAATACATCGGAAAGATAGTTGGCGACTACGACCTCAGCTCACTTGAAGTGTACAAAGCATACGAGACCCAGAATGGAATAAAAGTCTTCCTGAGCTATGATGGAAACATTGTAGGATTCTTCCTTATGAAGTGATTCTTTCCTTTTATTTTTTGGAGGTATGGAATATGAAAATGTTAGAAAAAGTTAAAACTTTGCTCTCACTACTGATTTTTGAGAAAAAAGATAGTGTTGTTCCTCTACCTGTAGGAGTTGAAAAAGAGGATTGTTCTAAAAGAGATTGTGGGTGATGAAGATGAAGGCGTCAGCTTGGTTAAGGGGAACAGTTGACTTAGTTTTGACAGTAGTGTTTATACTTGTGGCAATATCTGGAATAGCTCTTTATCAAGCACCACCTGGTAGGGTTGCAGATGCCATTGGCTGGACGTTCTTAGGAGCAACTAAGGATACTTGGGAAACAGTACATACATACTTAGGATTTGTCATGATTGGTTTAGTGGCAATTCACTTAGTAGTTGGGTTTAATAGCATGATTGTCATGCTTAGATCTGCATTTAAGAAAAGTAGAGTAAAAGTAGCTGGAAGCTTAGTACTAATTGGTCTAGTACTCGTTGGTGGATACTTTGCCTTTGCTGCACTAACTGCCGAGGAAGAAACTACATACGAGACTACTTCATCTGAGGGGACATCAGTAACAACAGTTGATAACACAACAATAGAGATAACAGGCTCTATGCTGAAGAGTCTGACGCTGGAACAACTTGCCAAGATGTATGATGTTGATCCTCAAAAACTCGTTGAAATCTTAAAAGCAGACTATAATATTGAGGCACAGCCCACCCAGCTACTTGAGACCATAGAAATTAATAATGAATTGGATAGGGAGCAATTTAAGGAAATTTTGGCTGAAGCTATAGCAAAAGCAAAACAGGAGGGAGGTTAAATGCCCGGTCCCTATTTTTCAAATTTTTATAGCTATGCTGAAGGAATAACTAAAACTGACTACTTTATAATCGGACTTTGGATAGTTCTGCTGGTGATAGTTGCATTTTCAATGTATTCCTTGAAAAAATCCATTAATGAGTTACTTGATGAAGTCAAAGACCTAAATGCAGTAGCACATCAACTGAAGGAACAGAACAAGAGCATTGATAAATTATTAGAGGAGATTTAAATAAGTAAGACTTCCCCAGTAATTTAAGATCAATAAGATCAAAAAGCTGTATCCTGTTATTTCCCAAAATATTTACTTCAAAGTAAGCTTAAACATAAATAAACGTTTACAAACGTTGTTTAACACTTGGGAGTATATTGAGCAATAATTGAGCTTAAAATTAAACAAACGAAAACGATATTTGACGATTTTGTGAAAAAAGCTTAAATATTCCATATTTACTAGAAAATAGTGGAGGTGATTGAGCATGATGTGGAAAAAGGCATTATCAATAATATTTGGTTTAATGATGTTAGCAATCCCAGTAACTCTCAAACCTGTTAGTGCTACAGATACTACAATAGTGATTCTAGTGAGCAACAACGAGGCAGACTGTGCATTAGCAAATTACATTGCAAACTTGACAGTTAACGTGGTAGTCGTTAAGACACCATGGGGAGTTTACGATCCAAATGTAACTGCAGAAATAATCAGCTATGCTCCTGATGAAGTCATTATCATTGGTGGTCCAGTGGCAGTTCCGGAGGAATACGTTGAAGACTTGCAGAACCTGGGCATCACAGTTGAGAGATGGTGGGGAGAAAATAGATATGAAACAGATTTGGCAGTAATTAAGAATGCTACGGTGAAGTTCCAGCTCCAGTTGCAAAACAGAGTTGTCCTTGTAGCAGGTACAGACCTAGCAGGAATTGAAAAAGCATTGCAGCTTGCAATCCAAGAAAGAGCAATGATAATTCTAGTTAACCAGACCACAAACATTACGAGAATAATGGAAAGGTTAAGGCTTAGAACAGGAAACTTCACAGTAGTGGGAACACCCGTTATGAACCAGACAATGCTTAGGATACAGGAGCAGCTTAGAGAGCAACTTAAAGAATGTAACTGTACAAAGGTTCAAGTCAACATGACCGCTGAGAGAGCTCTTGAGGCAATACAAATAGCTGAGGAAAAGATAAACACAGCAAAAGAACTAGCTGAAAACGCAACAAATCCGGCCATTGAGAACATCATTGCAATTGCAGAGAAGCAGCTTGAAGATGCAAAAGATGCATATAATACTGGAAAATACGGCTTGGCTTATGGCCTTGCAATAGCAGCAAAGTCAAAGGCTGAAATGGTCATTAAGCTTGCTGGAGAGGACATTAGGAAGATGATAATGAACAATACAAAGATGAGGCTGGAGAGAGAGCTTGTAAGGGTTGAGGCACAGATTAGGGTCATGGAGAGGTTAGGTGTTAATATAACAGTGGCACTACAGTTAATGGAGCAGATAAGGGCAGCAATAAGAAATGGTGATTATGACACTGCTCAGGAGCTCATGATTAAGTTAAGGGAAGAGATCAGGACATGCTATATAGGTGGTAAAGAAATAATCAAAGAGAAAGCCCGCATGCCTGTCGGAAATAGGGGAAGGCCCTGAACTTTCAATCTTTCCAGTTCTTCTTCTGATTTTATTTTGCTTGAATTTAATTCAACAGTAAATGACAGCACTTGGATAAGTGGCAATAAGACCAGTTGTAGCTTAAATTAGATTTTAATCATATTTTCTAAACATGCAATAAATTTATTTTTGGGTAAAGTTTATTAAGTAGTATTTACAGAGTTAATAACGAATAGAAAACATTTTTCTGACCAGTGATGGAAATGAAAAAAATAGGAATACTGGCGTTGATTGGTTTAATTTTGATAGGATTAGTAGCAGGCTGTGTCAGCAAAACACCCACGCAAACGGTTACTCAAACTCAAACAACTACTTCACCTGCAGCTCAAGGACAACACGGTCCCCCAGAAGGAAAAGGTTCAGATTTTATTAATGTAGGTGGTGAAGGCAATACCTCTATTGATACCCAAGCATTAAAACAGTACATCGACTCAATTCCAGCAGAACCTCTAACAGAAGAAGAAAAACAGGGACTACTTTGGATGAGAGAGGAGGAAAAACTGGCAAGGGATGTTTACTTAACACTCTACGAGAAATGGAAACTTCCAATATTCCAAAACATTGCAAGAAGCGAGCAGACTCACATGGATTCCGTAAAATTACTTCTAGAGAAATACAACCTCCCAGATCCTGTCGCGGATGAAGTTGTCGGAAAGTTTAGCAATCCAGAAATTCAAAAGCTTTACAATGAGCTTGTTGAAAAAGGAAGTAAATCACAGATAGATGCTCTCAAAGTAGGAGCAATGATTGAAGAGCTTGACATTGTTGACTTGCAAAAGTGGATAAGCAAAACGAATAAGCAGGACATAATAACAGTCTATGAAAACCTTATGAAAGGCTCAAGAAATCATTTGAGGGCATTTGTCAGCCAGCTTAAGAATTATGGAGTGACTTACGAACCTCAATACTTAAGCAAAGAGGAATATGAGCAGATAATAAACAGCCCCATGGAAACAGGTCCAAGTGGTTGATGTCTTTTTGTTCCTTATTCTATTCTTTAGGATTAGAATCTCTTTAATACTTTTGCATGTTCTGAACTCTTATAGATATATCTAATCATAAATGCTCATCTTTTTGGAATTCTGTCTGCAATGAATCTATTAGATTCAAAGAAGAATTCTAACAGTCGGAGGCATAGCAATGCTTCAAATTATAGCTGATTGTGTTGAGGAAGACTGCCATTCAACTCCTCATAACTAAACAAGTTTTAGATTGTTCTCACGTTATTCTAACCTCAAGATTCTTTCCCCCAACCGAAAACTTTATAAACTTAGACTACATATGTAATAATGAAGTTACATATGGAGGAGGTTGAGAACATGAGGAAGAAAATATTAAGTTTGGGGTTGTTGGGTTTTATGTTTGGTATTATATTTGGTAGTGTAGCAGCAATGCCATGGTGGGCAGATGCATGGGATAGAGAAAGTAGCATAACATGGGATAGGCCATATGTCGCAATCTATGGAAACGACACACTCACACAGGAAGAGATTGATGGACTGCTCTGGATGAGGGAAGAGGAAAAGCTTGCGAGGGATGTCTACTTAACACTCTATGAAACGTATGGTTTGCAGATATTCCAGAACATAGCAAACAGTGAGCAGATGCATATGGATGCAGTATTAAGCCTACTCAAGAAGTACGGGATTGAGGATCCAGCAGTTGATGAAGTTGGAGTATTCACAACCCCAGAGCTTCAGGCTTTATATGACCAGCTTATAGCAATGGGAAGCCAAAGCGTTGAAGATGGACTCAAAGTTGGGGCACTCATTGAGGAGACAGACATCAAGGATCTGGAGGAGTGGATTGCAAAAACTGACAATGCCGACATAATTCAAGTTTATGAGAGCCTAATAAATGGCTCAGAGAACCACTTGAGAGCTTTCACAAGAACCCTCAGTGTCTATGGAGTTACCTACGAGCCACAAGTCCTTGATGAGGATTACTACAATGAGATAATCTCGAGCCCTATGAACACTGGAATGGGTGGAGTTGGTGGATTCAGAGGTAGAGGTATGGGAGGATTTAGAGGAGGAAGATGGTGAAGTCTTTCTTTTTCCATATTTCCATTTTGTGGCTAAGCACTGTGGAGGATGAAAATATGGAAGCTGTTAAAATGTTTCACCTCGTTGAATATGGGGAATTTCCAATTGAAGAAATTCCCGTTGAAGAAGTTGAGGAAGATGCATTAAATGTCTTGAGAAGTACAAAGGTTGAGAAATTTCAGACATCAAGAGGTGTTATCCAAAAGCTCAGTGATAATTATGGCAATTATGTAGGAAAGATTGTCGGTGATTACTCAATTGAAGAGCTGAGCATTGGAAGCGCTTATCAAACGGCATTTGGAATCAAGGTAACACTTAATTATAACGAAAAGGTTGTTGGTTGGCTGTATTTACCAGAGTGAGGTGATGGGAATGCCTAGAGGATTTGGAGGACCTATGATAAGAGGTCCAATTTTTGGTAGAAGAAGATGGGGTTTTGGCTGGTGGTGGGGCTTTGGAATCTTTGGAATATTCCTTCTGCTATTTAGGTTAGCTTTCCTACTGCTACCATTTATACTAATTGGTGCACTGATCTATCTAATCACCAAGAAATGATTCGAAAACTTTTTATCTTTCCTTTTTGCACATAGTATGTAAGGAAATTTTAGCTTATGCAATAATTTAGATACGTGATGAAAATGGTTAGAAGCATACAAGAGCTGACAGTGATTGCAGAGGCTTTAAGCGTTCCGATAAGAGTTAAGATACTCAAAATGCTCTGTGAAAAGGAGTGGTACGTTTATGAATTAGCAAAGGAGCTCAACATTTCTCGTCAGCTTTTGTATCTCCATTTGAAAAAGCTTGAAAAAGCAAACCTCGTTGAGAGTGAACTCCGTCTTGAGCCTGGCGATCCAAGGGCCAAAAAATACTACAAGGCAAAACCTTTTAGGCTCGTAATCGATAATGACATTATAAAAAATCTGAGGGAGGATTGAAAGATGCCTCCATATGGTGGAACATCAAGTGGATGGATTTCAATAACTTTAGGCCTAATACTTATTGCCATTATCGTTTTTGCCTTTTATCAGATGAACAAAACACTAAACGAGCTCAAACTTGAGCTCAGTAATCTCAGAAATGCCCTAGAAGAAACAAAGAGGTACACTGAAGAAGTTAAGAAGAAGCTTGAAGAGGTTTGAAATAGTTTTAAGTATTTTTGATTATTTTTTAATGATGGTTATGTGGTTCCGCAGGGTTGATATAAGAGAAATTGAAAAAGCAAAGAGAGCAATGCCTCATTATTTTGAAATCCTTTCTGGGAGAGAAAAACCCAATTTTTTCTATGCAAAGCAAGTGAAGGTTAATTTTTCAAAAGATGACCCTCTTGAGGAACTTTGGAAGGCCCATGAAGAAGGTATGGAAAAATTGAAAGAGAACGATTTAAGCAAAAATTTAGAGAAAAGTCTTCTTGATCTGAAAGCTTTGATAGCAGACAGAATAATTGAAAAGTGTGAACTTTGTGAGATTAAATGCCGAGTAAACAGAAAGGAGAGCATTGGCTACTGTCGAGTTAAGGATAGCTTGATTGCAAGTGACTTTCTACACATTGGAGAAGAGCCCGAGCTAGTTCCATCATACACTATATTCTTCTCTGGGTGCAACTTTAGATGTGTGTTTTGTCAAAACTGGGACATAAGTCAGTACAGGGTTGGATTAAGATATTCACCAGAAGAAATGGCGACTAAAATCGCTGTTGCGTATGCTGAGGGTGCCAAAAATGTGAATTTTGTTGGAGGAGAGCCAACACCAAATTTACCTTTCATCCTTGAGACGCTCAGATACGTTAAAGTCCCGATTCCAGTAGTCTGGAATTCTAACATGTACATGAGCGAGATTACAATGAAGCTCCTGGATGGAATAGTTGATGTTTACCTGGCTGATTTTAAGTGGGGCAACAACGAAGATGCCCTTAAGTATTCAAAAGCTCCAAGTTATTGGGAAGTTGTAACAAGAAACTTCCTTCTAGCCAAAGGACACTATAAAGCAGAGTTTTTGATAAGGCATCTGGTAATGCCAAATCATCTGGAATGTTGCACTAAGCCAATTTTGAAGTGGATAGCGGAGAATATTGGAAAAGAAGTTAGAGTAAACGTGATGTTTCAGTACAGACCAGAATACAAAGCGGAGAAATATTCTGAAATTGCTAGAAGTTTAAACTATGATGAAATGAAGAGGGCAGTTGAACTTGTTGCAGAGGTTGGACTGAAGAATGCGATGGTTGGATAAGACAATATGAGGTGATATCGTGTATAATCCCATATCTGTTCCTAGAGGAATTTTCCTTGAAAAAGTTGCTCTCATTCTAGTAGTATTTTTGGTGCTGCTTGTGCTGAAAACTTTGTTAGAAAAATATCTTGAGAAAAGAAGCCTAGAAAAGGAAAGCTAACCACCAGCCCTTGCTAACCTTAGCTTTTCCATGAACTTCTCTATCTCCTTTTTATCTCCCTCAATAATTACCTCGTATCTGGGCATTCCATGGAAAGGTTCAGCTTCTCTAATCTCTAGCCTAACCGAAGCGTTTGACTTCTTTAAGATTATCTCAAGATCTTCTGGTGGAATTGAAGTTATTATCCTCATTTTTCCACCAGTTCCTTAACAACTTCAAGAACCTTAGCAGCGTGCCCCTTGGTTTTAACTCTTCTCTTTTCCCACACAATTTCTCCTTTGGGATTTATTATAAAGGTACTCCTCAATACGCCTTCTCCTCTCATCTTTTTGCCCCAGGCACCCAAAGTCTTTATCAGCTTAGCCTCTGGGTCACTGAGGAGTTTAACCTTGAGATTGTGCTTCTCTTTAAATCTCCGATGGGATTCAATGGAGTCTTTGCTGACTCCAACAACGAGGACTCCAAACTTCTCAAATTCAGGTAAAAGCTCTGTGAACTCCTTAGCCTCTGTGGTACAGCCTGGAGTATTATCCCGTGGATAGATGTAGAGGACAATCCATCTGCCAAGGAAATCCTTTAGCTTTACCTCTTTTCCATCTTCATCCAAAAGGGGAATCTCAAGATACTCCATACAACCACCTGATTAAAATTAGGAAGACCTAACTTTATTAACCTTTTCCATACAGAAAACTCTATTAGATAAGTTCGATTGAGAAAGATAGGCACTATTTTTGTTGCATTTTCATGTTTTCTTGTTATAAACATCTAGGTACTCTCTTATCATCACAAATTTAGCATTTTGATCCTTGTAATAATCAATTAACCTCTCTAAAAGTATTAAAGCATTGTCTCCTGTGTTAAACTTGCAGTCAAATCGTATTTTCTCTTTTTGCATTGGAACGAACTCCCAAGGATGAGCAAAATAAACTCTTGGTTCCCTTAGTCTCGCATGAATAAATTTCTGTACTGGCCAGGGAAGCCTTAATATGGAAGATGTTACCGAGACTGGAATCTCTAAAACACCATCAAGCACTTTAATTCCCCCTTTATACCCCTTGTATCTTGCCCTTGAGGAATCCACTAGTATTCCGTTTTTACTTAAAGCTGAAAAGAGATATCTGGGAAATTGAAGATTTGGGGCCCTAAAAGAGACAACATCTCCGAACTCTCTCAAAATGTCTAGTGACTTTTTAATAATGACCTCCGCCTTGTTTTTCTCAAGTTTATCAAACCGCTCATGATTAAAGCCATGACAGCCGAGTTCATGCCCTTCATCAACAATCCTTTTTGCAAGATTTGGGTATTTCTTTGCCATCTCAGCAGTGAAGAAGAATGTTGCTTTAACATTCTTTTCATTGAGAAGATCAAGAATCTTCGGTAATCCTTCTTCCATGCCTCTGGTAGTGTTTAAGTATGGTGGACAATCTTGCTCGACGTCAAAGGTTAAAGACACCAGCATTCGTTATTCCCCCTTTCAGCACCTGGTGGAGTGTGTATAGAATGAAGGGATCTCTTTCAAATGTTTCTATCGTCTTCTTGTATATCTCGACTATTTCTTTTGCTATCTTTTCCCATGTAAATTCCTCTTTTACAATCTTTCTTGCATTTTTGCCCATCTTTTCAATCAATTCCACGTTATTTAGCAGATATACAATGTTTTCCAGCAACTCTTTGTCGTCTTGGGACATTAATCCAGTGAGGCCATGCTTGACTATCTCGCTTATCCCTCCATGATTATTTGCTATCACAGGAACCCCACAAGAAAGGGCTTCAAGGGCGGCTATTCCAAACGCTTCATAAATCGTTGGGGATAAGTAAATATCGCTTGCCCAGAGGTATTCTCTAACTTTTTCTCTGGGTTGCTTTCCAACCATCAAAACCTTATCCTGAACATGGTATGATTTAATGAGTTCTTCTATTTTCCTTCTCTCTGGACCATCGCCTATTATTACGAATTTTATATTGGTCGTTCTATATTTTTCTGTGAGAGTTCTAGCTAATTTGGGTATTACATCTATTCTTTTTCTCTTTGTGAGTCTTGAAGTGGTTGTTATTACTATTCCATCTAGTCCAATGTTGCTTTTCCATTCTTTTTTATCTTCCACAGGCTTCCAGAAATTCGTATCTATACCATTTGGTACAACATGTATCGGTTTGTTCTTAAGTCTTGCACCAAGGATTTTCTCTAAGTCTTTCTGTACAGCATTGCTCACAGCAATAAAGCCGTTAACCTTCCTCAGAGAAGCTCGTAAAAGGAAGATATAGGTCGGGTTTAAGATAGATTTGCCCAAGAATGAATGGTTTGTTATAATGCTCGGAACACCTCTAATCCCACTGGAAAGATTTGAAACTCCTACGGCTATTGGAGAATAAATGCTGTGTCCGTGAGTGATATCAAAATGCTCCTTTTTGTAAAGCTCGTTCACGCTTTTGAGCAGATTCATTCCAATGCTTATGTGGAAGCTATCAACGGTAATCCTCCCTTTAAACCGGTGGACAGTATATGGGAGGGTTTTATCTGGAAAATCTCCAAATCTTGTTATAACATGAACATCATGCCCCATATCAACAAGATTTAAAGCTAAATCATGGATGTGATACTCTATTCCACCGATACTTGGAAAAAACCAATCCGAAGCTAATGCGATTTTAAGACTCTCCATATTTCGGTACCTCCTAATACTATTAATGTTATAAATCCGACTATTGAACTCAGCACATAAGAAATAAAGCGCTCAATTAGTGTTATTGATACGGCTAGGGTTGAAGGTATTCCAAAGTAGGTAAGTGTCCCTATTAGTCCGCCCTCTACTATACCAATCCCTCCGGGAGTAAATGCCATAAGCCCAAATATAAGATTTGCAAGTGAGACTATTGCTAAAAATCCAATACTTGGATTCCAGCCAAAAGCAAGTGCTATGAGTTTGAGCCTAAGCATATCCAAAAACCAAACCACTGAACTCAATCCAACCACGAGAATATTTAATGAGAATTTCCGTTTTAATGAAATTATATTCATGAGTTCTTCTGTTGTAAGCTCAACTTTAATTATTTTAACTGAAAGCTTTATGAATTCTTCCCAATTGAGCCAAATAAGCACCACAACAAAGATTGCGAGTGAAACAAAATAGATAATATGTCTAGCGAAATACGTTAGTCCCAAAAACAATAGGATTGTTACTGGAAAGGCTTCCATTATCCTTTCATAAAGTATGCTGACAGTCGATAAGCTCAATGGAATCTTATATTTTTTCGATATCCAAGTAACTCTTAGAATTTCTCCACCCCCACGGCTCATTGGAGTAACGTTATTAACAAAAATAGAGGAGAGAATCGCTTTTAAGAGATCAATCAAGGGTACATTTTTTCCCATGCTATCCAGTATAATTTTCCAGCGAAGGGCGTAGATTATAGTACTTAGGTAATATAAAGCCAGAGCAATTGTAATAAGCTCCAAACTGGTTTTATTTAATGATTTGAGGAGATTAGTGTATTCCCCTATAGTTATCATTTTCATCCCTACCGTCTTCTCTTGTACCATACTTAAAAGTTAAGTGGTTCATTTCTCAAAGTGTTATAAAAAGTAAAAATGCAGGTACCAAAAAATGAAAGTTAGAAAGATTTCAACCCTCCTCTTCTTGTTCTAGTTCTTCCTGAATATTGTCTGTATCATTGCTGTCATTTGAAAGCTTGTTTTTATTATTTTCCTCTAACTCTTTATCAGTTTCTTCTTCAATGCCGCTGTCAATATGGAGTATTTTTCCATTTCCTGCGTCGACTTTTACGTCTTTTATAGTACCATCGCCGGTTTTAACCTCAACTGAATAAACTAGATATCCATTTTCATTATCCAGTTCAACTTTGATGACGTTTCCATTGACCTCTGCTAGGGCCGCTTGCTTTGCTTGCTCCGGAGTTATCTTTGCTAAACTTTGAAGCAATTTTGCTTCTTGATCTTCACTGATACCATCTGCAGTTTTGGGAACAGTTATGCTTCCAACATAATTTGGCGAGTGAATGCCAGTTTGTGTTTCATTATCAGCTGTGTTTGATGCTGCTAGTGCAAAGGCTCCAATGCCAAGCCCCACTATTAGCGCTGCCAGCGCTGCTACAATTTTCTTTCCAATATTAAATTTCCAGATCTTCATGTTTTTCACCTCCATCCGGTTCTTCAATTTTGTATTAAACAGAGCCCATATAAAGTTCTTCTGGTTCAATACTGGAATTGTTAGTTCAATTTTCAAAATATGAGCAATTTCATTTTTGGACATAGAAAATACAGTGTAAATAACATTTCTAAAATTGAACCAAAAAAGTATTATCTATCCCAAATCAGTAAAATACCAAGGATAACAATGAGCGGGAAAGAGCTCAATGAGACAACAAAGCGAGTGTTTGAATTCATTAAAGAGAATCCTGGACTGAATTTCAATGAAATATCTCGAAGACTTGGGCTAGCTAAGGGAGACTTACAGTATCACATATACAAGCTTGAAAAGATGGGAGTGGTAAAGTCCAAAAGAAGCGGATTGAAGAGGCATTATTTTCCGGCAGGAATTTTTAGTGAAAAGGAGGAAGATGTTCTCAGTCTTATTTCAAGCGAAAACATGAGGGAAATAATAATGTATTTAATCACTAATCCAGGAATTACTCAAAAAGAACTGTGTGAGAAAATTGGTTTATCTCCTCCGACAATTAACTATTACATGAGCAAACTTGAAAAGTTGGGACTGGTTGAAGGAAGTAGGGAGGGAAAATTTGTAAGATATTACTTTGTGGGAGATAGAGAGTTGTTCATTAAGATGATCAGGAACTATCATCCGAGTTTGCTCGAAAGATGGGCTGATAGGATTGTGGACATATTCCTGGACTTTGGGGGGTGATTGAAATGCTTGATGCTGAACAGATTTTGAGCTTGGGAATAGTTATATTTTCCTTGCTACTTACAGGGGCTTCACTTATTGCATACAAAAAAACTAGGCTGAGAAAGTTTCTGATAGTTTCATTAGCGTTTTCTCTCTATGCGGCAAAGGAATTTGTAGAGCAGATTGACATAGTATTTCCCGAAATAGAGGGAGGGACTTTGGACTTACTCGTGAAGTTCATTGAGTTCATAATAATTGCACTGTTCTTTGTTGCAGTAGCCCTAAAGGAGAGGAGGAGAGTTGAATAGAGGATCATTTAGCGTATTGAGCATTACATTATTAACACTGCTAATATTGGAGAAGCTTGACATACTTACTGGAGTTAATATTGCAGTATACAACCACATCCCACCAACAACGTCCTTTCTAGTTAAGATGGTCACCAATTCAGCAAGTTTTGGAGTCTTTTTGATTTACATTGTACTTTTTATGTTCCTAGATTTTAAACGTGTTAGAAGGATTACTAAGCTAACTTTGGAGTTTATTCTTGCTCTCGCTGTAGGCATGGCTATTGTTGGTGTTTTAAAAGTCTCAACTGGGGTTCCAAGACCAAATGAAGTCGCGCTAAACCTGCCACTTTATCAGATGCTCTTAAATGTGGACTACTTTGCGTTTCCTTCTGGTCATACAACAAGAGCATCCATTTTTGCATATTTCTTAAGTAAACGCTTCCCTAATTATAAGCCTCTCTGGTGGAGTTATGCTTTTTTAGTTGCACTATCAAGACTATTACTACAAGTTCACTGGCTGAGTGATGTGTTATTTGCTCTGCTCCTTGGTGTATGGGTTTCGATGTTAGTAGAACTTACAGAAAACATCTGGTTGCCAATTTACAGTTCAGTTATGGAAAAATTAAAATTGGAGGTGTTCAAAATTGAATGAGTTCATATACATCTTCTTGCTTTCACTGGTTCCGACATTTGAAGGGAGATATGCCATTGTCTATGGGATTGGAAGAGGGTATCCACTATGGGGAACACTTTTAGCAGCTTTCCTAGGGGTTCTACTTCTTTCGCTTGTTCTACCGTTTGTGCTGCCTTTAATCGATGTTTTAATGCTTAAGCTTGAAGGGACTTTTTTGGGGAGATTTGCAGAGCTTTATCTGAGATATGTTGAAAGAGTCAGAAAGAAGGCTCATCCTTATATCGAAAAGTGGGGCTTTATAGGGTTAGTGATCTTCGTAGCGATTCCACTACCTGGAACTGGAGTTTGGACAGGAAGCTTAGCCGCTTACATATTTGGTATAGAGAAGAGAAAAACCATTCCAGCTTTGTTAATTGGCGGTTTGTTGAGTATTTTGATAACGCTAATACCCAGTTTGGGTATTGTAAAGTTGATGTAAATTTATTCCAGATTTGGGGGAAGAAGGGTTGGAGGATTACGACAAATTAATAGATATTCTTAACTTACTGACACCACTACAAGTATACATACTGGCACACTTACGTCAAGCAAACATAGATTATGCCAAATCAATAGCCAAGATGATAGAGATGCCAATAGAAAAAGTTGCAGAATCCTTGGAGGAGCTGGAAAAACTTGGAATAATAGAGCGCACTCATGGGGCCGCTATTAAGAGAACCGAGGCAAGATTCAAACTGAGTGCTGAGGTTCGGAAGCATCACACTTATTACAGACTAACTAAAGAGGGAAGGCATCTGTTACGAACTATTAAAACAAACAACTTGCTCGGTGAATACCTGAGCAACATCTCTGGATACAGAAATACTTTAGAACTCTTATTATTTTTGAAAAAAGCCAGATATGAACATGCCGCCACGATATCCCGAGTATTTTCAGTAAGTCTTGAGAATACTCGAAACATACTTAGAAATCTTGTGAAACTAAACCTCATAGTCGAATGTAAGCCGAAAGTATTGAAAAGAAAGCATAGAAAGGCCAAACCCAAGAAGGAAACACGAACCCAGCACAATACTACAAATTATCTAGACTTGGAGAACTTCTTCTAAGATACTATCTGTGAAATTTTTTACATCAAAAATCATTAAAACCATCCCATCTTACATATTACCTGGATGATTTAAAGTGGAAATCATAATAAGCTCAATTATTTCAGGCTTTATATCCGGTTTATCCTTGGGTCTTACCGGTAGTGGCGGATCTATTCTTGCAGTTCCTCTGCTGGTGTACCTTGTTGGTCTCGACCCCCATCTCGCAGTAGGAACTTCTCTGGTAGCTGTTGGAATAACTGCCATCATCGGACTTCTCCTACATTTGAGACAAGGTAACGTACTATTTAAAATCGGCTTTGTAATGGCAATCCCAAGTATTCTTGGCATTTACATTGGGAGCTACTTAAACAAGGCTGTAGAAGGTCCGATCCTTTTAGTACTTTTCGCTTTTTTGATGATTGTGATGGGTATTAAAATGATGAAAGAGAGTGAAAACAAAGTTATCTCTCCAGATACAGATAAAGAAAAGACTGATTTTGGCCGTATTTTGGTACTTGGATTTGTTGTGGGTATTGCATCGGGATTTTTTGGTGTTGGAGGTGGATTTTTAATAGTTCCTGCTCTAACCATCGGTGCTGGTCTCAAAATGCACAAAGCAGTTGGAACGTCTTTATTTGTAATTGTCCTCAACGGCTTTGCTGGACTGATTAGTTATGAACTCCAAGGAAGACCAGTAGACATCCCTATAACACTTCTTTTCGTTATTGGAGGATTTGTTGGGAATTTTATTGGAACACATGTCGCTAACTCTCTTTCATGCAAAGAGTTAAAACGAGTTTTTGCTCTAATTGTTGTAATTGTAGCGTTTTACCTAATAGCAATTAATCTACCGAAGGTAATCTGATTGTAATAATTGCCGTTTAAAATCTGAACGAATAAATATGATAAACTGATGAAAAATATTAAATGCTATACAGTAAAAGTTGCTTTCTAAGATTATGGGAGGGGTAAAAATGAGACTTCCATCACATAAGACAAAAATAATTGCAACAATAGGACCAGCTTCTAATTCGAAGAGGATGATTGAAAAGCTAATAAAAGCGGGAATGAATGTTGCGAGAATTAATTTTGCCCATGGAGGTTTCGAGCAGCATGCGAAGACAATTGAAATGATAAGGGAAGTATCCGAGAGACTAAATACTCGAGTTGCTATCCTTGGAGATTTACCTGGCTTAAAAATTAGAGTGGGCAAGCTCAAAAATGATGCCGTGATCCTACAGAGAGGACAAACTGTAGTGCTAACAACTAAAGAGATAGAGGGTGATGAGACAACAATTCCAGTAGAATGTGAAACGTTTCCAAAACTGGTCTCTAAAGGAGAAGTGATATACCTAAGCGATGGATACATTACTTTGAAAGTTGAAGATGTTCATGGAGATGAGGTAGTCTGTAGGGTAATTGTTGGAGGTACACTTTTCTCGAGGAAAGGTATCAATATCCCAAAGATCAATCTTCCACTTGAGGCGATCACTGAAAGGGATTTGGAAATTTTGGAATTTGCACTTGAGCATGATGTTGATGCAGTTGGAATTTCCTTTGTTGGCTCAGCTTATGATGTTATGAAAGTTAAAAGATTTGCCGAAAAGAGGGGGAAACAGATATTCACAATAGCAAAGATTGAGAGACCAGATGCTGTTAGAAACTTTGATGAGATACTGTATGCTGCAGATGGGATAATGATAGCACGTGGCGACTTAGGAGTTGAAATGCCAATAGAAAAGCTCCCAATAATCCAGAAGAAGCTTATAAACAAGGCAAATCTCATCGGAAAACCAGTTATAACTGCAACTCAAATGCTCGTGTCAATGACCACTGACAAAATTCCAACAAGGGCTGAAGTTACAGATGTTGCAAATGCCATTCTGGACGGAACTGATGCTGTCATGCTCTCTGAGGAGACGGCAATAGGTAAGTATCCTGTTGAAGCTGTAAGGATGATGGCAAGGATTGCGAAGACCACTGAAGCATACAGGGAATCTTTTGGACACACAAGAATGCTTGAATGGAAAGAGAAAATACCGAAGAAAGGTACAATAAAAGATGCCATAACGAGGAGTATAATTGAAGCACTTGGAGCTCTTGACATCAAATATATCTTAACTCCAACAAGAACTGGAGAGACTGCCAGACTAATCTCACGCTTTAAGCCAAAACAATGGATTTTAGCCTTTGCTGCTGACGAAAAAGTATGCAACAGTCTGATGTTTTCCTATGGAGTTTATCCATTCTGTGTTGAGGACACTACAAATGAAAAAGAGCTTATTCAGCTCATAAAAGACCTTGGAATTGTGAAGACTAACGACACTGTGCTTCTAACTTCAGGAAAGCCTATAGAAAAGACAGTGGGAACAAACACGATAAAGATTTTCACAATCGCTTAACTCTCATTTTATTTTTGAATCAAATGAAAGAAAAGAACAAAATTAAAGTAGCATTCTTGCGTCAACTGCGATTGCCTCATCTTCATAAGCAAAGATTGGGTTGATGTCAAGCTCTTTAACCTCTGGGAGCTCGAGAGCTAATTCACCAACTTTGACAATTATGTCTGCCAAAGCCTCAATGTTTACTGGTTTTTCTCCTCTTGCACCGGCAAGAATTGGATAAGCCTTGATTTCTTTAATCATTTCAAGAGCTTCTTCCTTTGTTATTGGAGCAACTCTAAAGCTAACATCTTTGAGAATCTCAACGAAGATACCACCGAGACCAAACATGACAGCTGGACCAAACTGTGGATCCCTAATCATACCAACGATAACTTCCTTTCCGAGTGGAAGCATCTTATAGATTATGACACCCCAAAGGTCTGCATCTGGCTTGTATCTCTTTGCATTTTCCATAATTGTTCTGAAGGCTTCTCTTGCTTCATCATCGTTTTTGATGTTGATCTTAACACCACCAGCGTCGCTCTTGTGTATAATCTGTGGTGAGACAATTTTCATGACGACTGGATATCCGATTTCCCTTGCAAACTTAACAGCTTCATCCTCATTTCTTGCAACCTTGAAATCTGGGGTTGGAATGCCGTAGAGCTTGAGAATCTCCTTAGCCTCTGGTTCTACAAGAGGTCTGCCCTCAGCTTTGGCTTTTTCGATAATTTCCCTTGCTTTTGCAACCCTATCCATCCTTACCACCTCTAATTATCATGACTGCAGTTTCAACTATGTTTACAATGTTAAAAGTCTTTCCATCATTTGCTTCAACTCAGCTTGAAGTTGTCGGTCTCTATAAATAGTATGAAAGCCAACTATTCATGGTGAAAAATAATGAAAAAGAAAATTTTAGGTGGAATTTTTGTGGCTTTTTTGCTCTTGGCAATGATAGTACTTCATCAAACAAGGGCTGCAGATGAAAGCGGAACTTTGGTTCTCTACGATTCTGCCCGCATTGGAGTTGTTGAGAAAACAATTACCTTAGACCTCAAAAAGGGATTCAACGAAGTTCCTCTCGAAGAGATTGAAGGTTTGAATATCGAAGAAATTACTTTAAAGTCTTTGGGCGATAAAGTTATGATCTTGGGAATTATTTCGCAAGCATACCCAACCAAAGGAGTGTTTGAAGCAAACATTGGAAAAACTGTCACAATAAAGCTGAAGAGTGGTGAAACAATAACGGGAAAGTTTTTAGGCTACAAAGACGGCAAGATAGCAGTTCAGGGAGATTCTTACTATCTGATTGAGCCCGAGGAAGTTGCATATATGAAGCTCACTGAATTGGGAAGCAAAGCCAAAGCCCAAACTTATGCCATTATACAAGCTGAGGAAGATGGAAAGTATAAGTTCAAGCTGATTTACAGAGTTCAGTCGATCGGCTGGAGCTCAAGGTATAAGCTTTACCTAACCAACGAAGCCTTGCTCTACGGATACATAGTAATTGACAATCCTACAAACAAGACATTTGAAGACTTTAAAGTCATGCTCGTTTCGGGAGAAGTGAACTTCTATGCTCCTCCACAAGTCGTTATGGAGAGGATTTATGCGATGGCAGAAAAAACAGCCGCTGGACTTCCAGAGCAACCTCAAAAAATTGAAGCATTCTACCTTTACAATCTTGGAATGCTCAGTGTAAATGCCTTTGAAAAGAAGATGATACCTTACATTACCCAAGAGACATCTTTTGAAAGGGAGTATCTATACGAGAGCTATCCCTACGGTGGAAGTAATGAAATTTACGAGATTATCTCATTTAAGACTGAGAAAGTGCTTCCAGCTGGCATTGTAGAGATTTACAAAGAAATGAACGATACAACAGTTTTAATTGGCGAGCAGAAAATTGATCACACCGCTAAAGGTGATATATTGAGGCTTAAACTTGGAAGGGATGTTGATCTAAAAGGCAAGACAGAAATCCTCGAGCAGAGAAGAGAAAGCGATTCAACGTACTACAAAGTGAGAATTACAATTGAGAATTTTGGAGACGAGACGAAAGAAGTTATTGTCAGGCATTACAAGTGGAGCGGCAAAATATTGAGCTCTACAGTAAAGCCAATAGATGAAACAGCACACTATGTGGAGTTTAAGATAACCGTAAAGCCAGGAGAAAAGAAGGAAATAGTGTTCGACTATAGAGTTTAAGCCTTTCTGAGAAGAATCTCGAAGGCTTTTTCTTCTTTTACCACTTCCAATACAAGGCTCTTATCGTAGTCAATAAAACGTGTGTTTTTGAGAGTGTAACCCTCGTCCTTTAAATGCTCATATATCTTGAGACCAAGCTCTCCAAAAATTTCCGCGGCCAAGGTTGCAAAGCTTGGCTCCTTTATTCCAATCTCTTGATGATACCTCCGCGCAAGCTCAAAAACGTCCATGCTACCACCCCGATATTAGTTCACCATTTGGATTTATATGCTTGATGGTGGTAATATACAACGAAATATTTAAAAGGCTCAATTGTTACTAACTTTAGTGGTTAATATGGACAATGCGAAAAAGAAGGGAGAGCAGTATTTCAAAAAGGGCAAGGTTCTGTGGGTGCTGAAGTATAAAGACAGGCTCTATGGAAAGGTTCTTGGAACTTATCCGTATTACGTTGAGGTTAGCATAAAAAGTGGAAAAAGCAGATGCACTTGTCCTATTGGGAGAGATTGCAAGCATGTATTTGCTGTGCTGGAGGCTTTTGAGAACGGAGAATATTTTAAGACATCAAGCCCTTTAGTAGAGCTTTCGTCGCAAGCTGTTGTGGATGAGATTATTTTTGAAAATCCTGATATTGGAAAGCCCATTATCTTAAAGGAGCTAATCTATTATGTGAATCACGACGAAAGCGGGAGTGAAGTCGCAAGGCTATTCAGGAAAGCTTTTGCTCTGCTAAAGATGGAGTTTTCAGAGGAATTTTATGAATCCTTGCTCATACAGTTTGGAGAATTTAAGAAAGTTTTTTATGATTATGAGCTCACCGAGGAGCTTGAGAGAGAGCTTGAAGAACTGAAAAAATTTACGTCAAATAATCTAGCAAGCTCTTCGCCTTAATCTTCCTCTTCAACGCGTCATAAACTTCTCTTCCATCAAAATCAGAGGAATACTCAACACCAAGCTCGTCAAGGAAGAATTTCATTATCTGAAATGCATATTTTGACTTGTTTCCCTCCATTTCCACAGCTATGAATGGCTTACCACGATTTCCAATTATTATATCAAAATTCAATCTTACACCCAAATCCACATCAATAAAGCTTATCTTTTCTTGTGTTTTGAATTTTTTCACAAGAGCATTTGGAAATCTTGATTTCAGCTTTTCTATAAGCTTTATTGCCCTCTCATACTGCTCTTCAGTGAGCTCAGCTTTGAGCCTAATACCTTCGACAATCATGCTCTCACCCACGAGAGAAATCTAAAAAACCCTTATAAACTTTGCATCACCTAAATAAAACATTAGAGGGTGAGAAAATGAAGGCGATTTATAGAGAAATGTGCCCAAACTGTGAGGATAGAATTAGTGATGAGCGCTTGTACAAGAAACATCCGTGTAATGTTTGTCTCGATGAGGAAATTCAAGCTGAGGTTTACTTTGATTTGATAACAGGCATTAGAGAAGCTCTTAAGCTGAAGGGAGCTTTAAAGCACTGGGAAGAGATTTACAAGCTTGAGAAGAAGCTGAGGGAAATTGAAGAGCTCTTTGAGAAAGCCACAGGTTTCAACTTCTGGAGCGCACAAAAAACTTGGGTAAAGAGACTAATTAAAAACAAGAGCTTTTCCATAATAGCCCCTACAGGTATGGGTAAGAGTGTTTTTGGCTCATTCATGGCATTGTATTATGCTAAAAAGAAAAAGAAGAGTTACATAGTCTTACCAACAACACCACTTGTAGTACAGACCATTAAGAGGGTAAAGACATTTGCAGAAAGAGCCGGCGTTGAAATCAATCTTGCTTATTACCACGGTGGCATGAAGAAGAAGGAAAAAGAGGAGATGACTGAAAAAATAATGAATGGAGATTTTGATATTCTCATAACTTCAGCTCAATGGCTTGCGAGGAATTTTGACGAGATGCTCAAGGATAAGAGATTTGACTTCATTTTTGTTGATGATGTTGACGCATTTTTGAAAGCCTCAAAGAACATTGATCGCTCCCTTATTCTGCTCGGCTTTACAGAAGAGATAATCCAGAAGGCTTGGGAAATTATAAGGCTGAAGAAGCAGATGGCAAAGTTCCTCAACGGCAACAGTCCAGACAAGCAAGAGCAGCTCAATGAACTCAACAAGCAGATTAACAAGCTTGAGAGAGAAATAAGAAAATTCAAGCGTGAGAATAAAATTGGAGTATTGATTGTGGCTTCAGCAACTGGAAGCGCAAGGGGAGATAGAATAAAGCTCTACCGTGAGCTTTTGGACTTCGAAGTGGGAAGCGGAAGGTCAGCGTTGAGAAACGTTGTTGACAGCTATCTCTTCCCAGAGAAGCCAATTGAGGAACATGTTGAAGAGCTTTTGGCAAAACTCGGTAAGGGAGGATTAATTTTTGTTCCAATTGATCAAGGAATCGGCTATGCTGAGAAGCTTACACAATACCTCCAAGAGAAAGGCTTCAAGGTTGAGCTTGTCTCTGCAAGGAATAAGAAAGGTTTAGAAAAGTTCGAAAACGGAGAAATTGACTATTTGGTTGGTGTTGCAACCTATTATGGAACCATAGTTAGAGGATTAGACTTGCCGCACTTAATTAGATACGCAATCTTTACAGGTGTGCCAAAATTTAGGTTTAGCCTTGATTTAGAGCAGCCCACAATTTACAGAGTTTTAGGATTGATGAGTGAAGTTATGGAGTTCCTCAATGAAGAAGATAGACGAGAAGGCGAGAGGCTTTATGCTCGCTTAAGACGTTTGATTAGAAACATTCCACAGTTTGAATTGATGAAAATTGAAGAGGCATTGGCTGAAGGTCTGCCGTTAGAAGGATTCCACAGCCATGTCCTTGAAGTGTTCAAACAGAGCGTTGAGTTCTTGAGGAGAGTTCTAAAGAAAGAAGAAGTGCTCAAACGTATAGAAGAAGACCCATTCGTCAGCCTCAAGGAAGAGGAAGGAAAATGGTACATTGAGATTCCAGATGTTAGGACTTACATCCAGGCTAGCGGAAGAACTTCACGTCTCTTCGCTGGTGGAATTACAAAGGGTCTGAGCATAATAATAGTTGATAACGAAAAGGTCTTCAACGGTTTGAAGAGACAGATGAGATGGCGCTTTGCAGAGTTCGAAATGAAGCCATTTGAGGAGCTTAACCTTGAGGAACTTTTGAGGGAGATCGACGCTGATAGAGAAAAAGTCAAGCTAATTCTTGCTGGAAAGATAAGTGAAAAAACCAGAGATTTGGTTAAGTCTGCCCTAATGATAGTTGAATCTCCAAACAAAGCTAGAACAATAGCCAGCTTCTTTGGACAGCCAAGCAAGAGAAGGATTGGCGACTTGGTGGCATATGAAATCAGCATAGGCGACAGGATGCTGACGATTCTGGCAAGCGGCGGGCATATGTTCGACCTCGTTACAACGGAAGGTTATCACGGCGTCCTCATAGAGGAAAGGAACGGAAAGCTCTACTTCATCCCAGTCTATGACACAATAAAACGCTGTAGAGACTGTGGTCATCAGTTCGTTGACTGGGAAGAGAAAGGAGTCTGCCCGAGATGCGGCTCAAGGAATGTTAGAGATGCTCTGGAGAATGTAATTGCAATGCGTGAGATAGCCCAGGAAGTTGATGAAATTCTCATAGGAACCGACCCAGATGTCGAGGGAGAAAAGATTGCATGGGACATTAGGAATGTCCTAAGTCCCTACACTCCAAACATCAAGCGCATTGAGTTCCACGAAGTTACAAGGCCAGCCATATTAAAAGCTCTGAATGAAGCAAGAGACGTTAATGAGTTCAGGGTCAATGCCCAACTAGTGAGGAGAATCGAGGACAGATGGATTGGATTCGAGCTCAGCCAAAAGCTGTGGGAGGTCTTTGAGAGCAGAAACTTATCAGCTGGTAGAGTTCAAACGCCAGTTCTTGGATGGGTAATACAGAGATACAAGGAATTCGTCGAGAGCGAGACGGATTTCATGGCATTGACTTTGGAGAACGGCTTAAGCGTAACCCTTGAAGGGGTCAAAGAGGAAGTTAACGAGGTAATCATTGAAGACGTTCAAATTGAGGAGAAGGAAATCAACCCGTTCCCACCGTATACCACAGATACAATGCTCCAAGATGCCTCAAGGTTTTTAGGATTCTCTGCTCCTCATACAATGCAGTTAGCACAGGATCTTTTCGAGCTCGGTCTTATCACTTATCACAGAACTGATTCAACTCACGTCAGCAATACGGGTATCGAAGTTGCGAAGGAATACATTAGCGAAGAAATTGGAGAGGAATACTTTGCTCCAAGAAAGTGGGGTGAAGAGGGAGCACACGAATGTATAAGACCCACAAGACCAATTGACACCGGAAGATTAATGCAACTGCTGAGAGATGGGATCATTACCCTTGCAAGGGGACTCACAAGAGATCACTTCAGGCTTTATGATATGATATTCAGACGCTTCATGGCATCGCAGATGAAAGCTGCAAAAGTTCTCTATGAAAAAGCGGTGATTGATGCAAAAGTTACTAAGACTGAGATTGAGGGATACATTGAAATAATCTTTGATGGCTGGACTAGGTTAAGGGCACCCCCATTAAGACAGTTGCCAAAGCTTGAGAAAGGACAGAAGCTCAAAGTCCTTGAGGTTAAGAAATGGAGAGCACCGAAAGTTTCCCTTTACACTCAGGGTGATTTGATTGCTCTTATGAAAGAGCGCAAGATTGGAAGACCATCCACATATGCAAAGATTGTTAAGACACTCTTAGACAGACACTATGTCATTGAGACAAAAGGAAGAAAGAAGCTAGTTCCAACAGAGCTTGGGACTAAAGTCTACCACTACCTTATAAGCAAATACAAAGAGCTTGTGAGTGAGGAAAGAACAAGGCAGCTTGAAGAGCTTATGGACTTGGTAGAGGAAAACAAAGCAGACTATCAAGAAGTGCTGAATAACATGTATACAGAGATTAAACAATATATTTTGAAGTGACTTTTCTTCTTTGTTATTTATTTGTCTATTTTACAACTATTACTATTAGTAATTCATTGTCCTTTTTAGTCAATATTGTTTCCTCAACCAAAAAATTTAAAATTAAGGTATAGTAAAAGCTTTGTATGTCGGTACAATATGGATAAAATCAAATGAAGTTATGTTTAAATCATGATGTTTAAATAAGATGTAAAACTAGCTGGTTGGAAAAAAGTTATATACTTTAAGCTCACATACCATTTTGACAGAAATATGACGGTGGTAAAAATGGCAAAAGATAGGATGGTAGAACTTTTACAAGAACATTTTGAATTGAACTTATATGAAGCAAGAGCATATGTTGCCTTAGTTGCGTTTGGCGTTCTTACTCCAGCAGAGTTGGCAAGCGTTTCTGAAGTCCCAGCGCCAAGAACTTACGATGTGTTGAGGAGCCTGGAGAAGAAAGGTTTTGCAATCAGCCAACCAGGCAAGGTCAACAAATACAGGCCAGTTCATCCAAAGAACATTCTCGAGAAGTTCATTGAGGAATGGCAGGAAAGAGTTAAAGAAGAACTTGAAGCAAAGAAGAAGGCAAAGGAAGAGTTGCTCGAACTTATGACACCATTGATAGAGACAGAGATTCCAAAGTATGGTGTTGAGAGAGTTTGGGTTGTCAGGGGAATCAGAAACTCAACTCTCAAGACAAAGGAAATGCTTGAAGGAGTTCAAAAGGAGATACTCCTTGCAGATGATGGTTATGTCGCAATAAACCTTGAAGATGACATCATTAAGGCCATTGAAAGGGGTATTACTGTCAAAATTGTTGTTACCAAGCAGATACTTCCAAGACTACAAGCATCAAAACTCATGGACTACTACAAGAACGGAAAGTTTGAGCTTAAGGTTATTGACAACCTTGAACTACCAATGCTAATCTGTGATGAGGAAGTGTTCTTTGCATTAGAGGACATGGCTGCTAGATACTTCAACTATGAGACCCAAGTCTGGATTAAGGACTTCAGAGTTGTCAGCCTCTTTAGAGGAAAGTTCAATGAATATTGGGAGAAGGCAACAAAAGTTTGACACCTCTTTTTTCTATACATATTTAAATTTCTCTTCTTCAGGAGTTTTTTGCTTGATTCTCCAAAGAATCTTGCCTTCTTTCTGAAGGCTCTCGACTTTTCCTTGCTCTACTAGTCTGAGTAATATCTTCCTGACCTCCGCAAGAGGCATCTTTGTTTCCTTTGATATTTCTGACGTTGTTAATTCCCTCTCTTTAAGGACATTTAAAATCTTTAAATGCTTCATTTCGTACCCTCCAGTTTTTTATATCTTTCTAAGATGTCAATTATCTTTTCCATAACTTTTAAGTGCTTTTCGAGTTCTTCGATATCATTGGGTAAATTGTTTGCTAATATCTTTAGCCTTTCCATTAATATTTGCTCAATTCCTTTCAACTCAGCTTTTCTTTGCTTTTCCCTATGCTCGCACACAGGGCAGAAAGCTCTTCCATTGAGCTCAAAAAGAGGGGAACCACATTTAGGACAGTGTTTATCAAGCATCTTTGCTCCAGAAAATAGTAGTGGGGTTATTATTTTTCTGATTTCCTCATCACTTAATGTCATTTCACTCACCACTCAGTAATTGAAACACATCAATTAGTGCTTTCTTCCCCAGACGTGAACGCTTTATCTTGTCTGAAATCTCCGCTATGTCAAATGCTATAATCTTAAAGTTCTTTTTAATTTCTTCGAGAATGTTAAGAAGTTCTTCTAATGTGAGTTCGCCATGCTGAAAGCTAGCAATTTTATATTCAGGCAACAAAACGTCTAAATCAACGGTGAGATAAATTTCCTCCCCAAGATATTTCTTTACATCTTTGATTATTTCCTCTATTGGATGGTTTTTCAGACTTTTATACGCTTTCCATTTGCCCCTTGTTTTTCTGCTTCTAGGTAAAGCAGGGAATATTTTAACTCTCCTCGTCCACAGCTCAGTTCCCTCTGTAGTGGGTATCATCAAAACAGGACCAACAACGGAGGCCTTTTCAATTACTCTTTTTTCGAGGGCATATGCAAGCCAAGAACCATGATCTAGATAATCATGCATTAAATCGGTATGGGCATCTATGCTTATAACTGCTCTCGGTTTGAGCTTTTGGACTATACCATAAGTCGCAAGGTGCTCCCCAATTATATATGCCTTATCTACGGGCAATCTTTCAGAAAGTAATTCAATGGTATTTGACTCAACAATCATGTATTCATCAATAAGTTTATTCTTTCGTAGAAGGTTGAGAACATACATGACACCCTCTCTATTTGGCCTTTCCCCAAATGGAATAAATGTAACCATTGCAACTCCCGAAATTTAATTCAGCGAACTATTTTTAAACTTAGTCCAGCACTGTTTAATGCGGCAATTAAGTAATTATGTAGTTATGTTTACAAATTTTTGTCAAAAATTTTGAGAGTTAAAGTTAAAAAGTGTGCAATTGATGTTAAGGTGAAAGCTTTAGAAGAATATTGGGAGGAGCTCAAGATGATTCTGCAAGTTGCCCTAGATTTAACTGATATTGAACAAGCTATTTCTATAGCAGAAAAAGCTGCTCGTGGTGGCGCTCACTGGCTTGAGGTTGGAACCCCCCTTATTAAAAAAGAAGGAATGCGAGCAGTTGAACTAATGAAGAGACGCTTTCCAGATAGGAAGATAGTCGCAGACCTAAAGACAATGGATACCGGAGCTTTAGAAGTTGAGATGGCTGCAAGACATGGGGCGGATGTTGTCTCTATTCTTGGCGTTGCTGATGACAAAACAATAAAAGATGCACTTGCAGTTGCAAGAAAATATGGAGTAAAAGTTATGGTAGACTTAATAGGCGTTAAGGACAAAGTTAAGAGAGCAAAAGAGCTTGAAAAAATGGGAGTTCATTATATCCTGGTTCACACAGGAATAGATGAGCAAGCCCAAGGAAAAAGTCCACTTGAAGACTTAGAAAAAGTCGTTAAAGCAGTTAAAATACCAGTTGCAGTTGCGGGAGGATTGAACTTAGAAACAATTCCCAAAGTTATTGAGTTAGGTGCAACTATAATCATCGTTGGAGGAGCAATTACTAAGGCGGGAGACCCCGAGGAGACAACAAGGAGAATAATTGACCTCTTCTGGGGTGAATACATGCAGACAATAAGAAAGGCAATGCATGATATAATCGAACATATTGATCACGTTGCCGATGCTCTCAGGCTTGAGGAAGTTAGAGGAATGGTTGATGCAATGATTGGAGCTAATAAGATTTTTATATATGGTGCTGGAAGGAGTGGATTAGTTGGCAAAGCATTCGCCATGAGACTGATGCACCTTGACTTTGATGTTTATGTTGTTGGTGAAACTATAACTCCAGCTTTTGAAGAGGGTGATTTGCTGATAGCGATAAGTGGAAGCGGTGAGACAAGGACTATAGTTGATGCGGCTGAGATTGCAAAAAGGCAGGGTGGAAAAGTTGTTGCAATAACTTCATATAAGAATTCGACACTCGGCAAGTTAGCTGATGTTGTAGTTGAGATTCCGGGAAGAGCTAAGACTGATGTTCCAACTGACTACATAGCCAGGCAGATGCTAACCCAGTACAAGTGGATAGCTCCAATGGGAACCTTATTTGAAGATTCAACAATGGTATTTTTGGATGGAATAATTGCACTTTTAATGGCAACATTCCAGAAAACCGAAAAGGATATGAAGAGAAAACATGCGACCTTAGAATAGGGGTCACCATGATTTACTTTAATCATATTTTTGTTGGGATTGGAAATGGTGGAATTAGGATTGTGAAAAACATTGACATTCCCAATGCCGTTAAAGTAACTCTTGATTCTTCTTATTATCTCTTTGATAAAAAGAGAAATTCCTTCGTAAAGCAAATTAAGAATTTTTTTGGTAACCTTAGTGATGATACAATAGTCTGGGTAATATTTGAGGACAAGCCGATTAATATTGAAATTGCAAACCTTATCAACAATACCCTACCAGACAAAGCAATTCGCTTAGCTTATGTACTATCTCCCTATAAGGAACTTGTCTATGAACAAAAACCCAAATGGGCCAATAATTTCGAAACTGTCTTTTACGATTCTCTTTCAGAGTTTTTAGATGCCTACACTTTAATACCTTTGGAGGATGCCTTTAACGCAGCAAGTAAGCAAATTGGCATCATGTTCTCAAAGCTTTACTATTATCTTGAGAACCAAATGCTTGTTAACATTGATTACGCTGACTTGTTCAATATGGTTAAGGGGGGTAACATTGGAATACTGCGCATTTTAAGAGAAGTTGACTTTGAATGGAATTGGGGGATATGGGATAGAGGATTGATCAGCATAATGGTGGGTAAAAAAGTTCCTCTAAAAAGTGCCCACGAGATTTTGGGAAAGTTTCAACATTTCCTCAGAGAAAAAGATATAATATGGGGAGTCAGAATGAATGAAGAACTTGAAAATGAGATTGAAATATTAGCACTTTTAATCAAGAGGTGGTCAAATGGAGGCAATTCTATTTGACATAGACGAGACACTCTTGACAGAAAGACCCTTGATGATGCTCTTCCTTCCTCAAGTCTATGAAGAGATTGCAAAAAAGCTTGGGATTAGAAAAGAAGATGCCAGGATTAGATTTCTCAAAGAGATAATGAGCCGAAAAGATACCTACGAATGGCATGATTGGAACTTTTTCTTCAGACTTTTTAACTTGAATTTAAGGTATGAAGAGCTTTTAACTGCTTACCCACATAAGATTCATGTATTCCAAGATGTGAAGCCAACTTTAGAATGGCTGAAGGAAAAGGGATACAAACTTGGGGTTATCACAAGCGGCCCTGAATATCAAAGGCTCAAGCTTAGGATAGCGAAGCTTGATAATTATTTTGATGCAATTGTTACAAGAGAAGACGTGAAAACAATAAAGCCCGATCCTAAGATATTCCTTTATGCTTTAGAAAAGCTTAAAGTTGAACCTAGTGAGGCAATAATGATTGGTGACAGCCTGCAACAAGATGTTTATGGCGCAAAGAATGTTGGAATGATTGCTGTCTGGATTAATAGGGGTAATGAGAAGGGATATAATTTTGCTGATTACGAAATTAGAACCCTTCATGAATTAAGAAAAATCCTGGGGGGTTTAGAATGAAAGAGATATTCAACAAAGAGGGAGTTTTTATTGAGTACAAAGAGAAGGTAGTCGAACTTGAGAACGGTGATAAGTTGGTTCATACACAGGAAAATCCAACAAAACTTTGGTGGGAGCTGAAAGAAGCGCTTAAGGGCAAGAGAGTCAGAGTTGTAGTATATGAAATCGAGGAATGAAAATGATAGCTCATATAATAAACACTGATATTTATGGCAGAGGAATTCTGAAAGTCTATTTGGAATATCGTCTTCAGAATTTTAATTTTTTAAAAAATGCTGCAAAACTACTTCTAGATAATTCAGAGAAAGTCCTAATTGTCTCGAGCTTTCCAATCCCCCCAATGAATATTTGTGAAACTGACGGACCTCTGGGAGCTTTGGCACTTTACAAAGCTGTTGAGAGAATTGGGGGCAAAGCCGAAATCTGGGCACATGAGCAAGTAAAGAAAGCTCTGAAGCCTTTTAAAGTGACATTGGTAGAGAACCCGGCAATTGAAGATTATTCTATTCTTGTAAGTGTAGAGACAGCCGGAAGAAGTAAAGACGGGGATTATTACTCAATGAGTGGGCTTAGGATGTTGACTCCTCCATTCGATGAACTCTTTCTGAAAGCAAAAAATATTGGTGTTCCTACCATCGGGATTGGAGATGGCGGCAACGAAATAGGTATGGGAAAGATTAGGCATCTCATTGAAAAACACATTCCTCTTGGAGAAAAGATTGCAACCATAGTTGAGACCGATGAGCTCATAGTTTCTGCAGTCTCTAATTGGGGAGCTTACGGATTGGTTGCTCAGGTTTCACTTGAAATTGGAGAGAATCTTCTTAAGGATTGGGATGAACGAAAGAACTTGGAAGTCATAGTTTCTGCTGGATTAATTGATGGCATAGTTAAGAAACCTGTTATGAGTGTTGATGGATTAAGTGTCGAAATTCATGAAAAAATCGTTGAGCTTTTAAAGGAAACGGTGAATTATCAGCTTTAGCCAAAACGTCGGGTGATCAAGATGAAAATCGAAGAATTCATAAAAGATGAAAAGAGTTTAGCTATAATCAAAAAGACTGAAGAATTTGCCAGAAACTTTTTTGAAAGGGAAGGCACACATGGATTTTCACACACTGAAAGAGTTCTTGCACTCTGCATGCATATTGGAGAGAAAGAAGATGCAGATTTGGAAGTTTTGGCCTTAGCTGCCCTCTTGCATGATATAGCAAGACCACTTGAAAGCAAAGGGAAAATTGACGATCATGCCAAAGAAGGAGCAAAAATCGCTAAACGCTTCCTTGAAGGATTGGGATATGAAAAAGCTGACCAAGTTGCCCATGCAATTGAAGCTCATCGCTTTTCAAGACCGCCAGAACCACAGACACTGGAAGCAAAAATCCTCAGCGATGCAGACAAGCTTGACGCAATAGGAGCAATAGGAATTGCGAGGGTCTTCATGTATTCCGGTGAACATGGAAGGAGCATAGAGTATTCCCTTAAGCACTTTGAGGAGAAAATTCTGAAGCTTAAAGATTTGATGTATACAAAAACTGCTAAAGAAATAGCACTTGAAAGACACAAATATGTCGAGGAGTTTATAGAAAGAATTAGGAAGGAAATCGAGGGGGAACTTTAATTACTCCCTTGATGTTCTTTTCTACCTTCCATCTTTCTTGCTTGGGCAAAGTTTAGTCATGATAAGGTTTTTAAATAACTCTCACAAAAAAGTGTTAGCTTGTTATGTTCATTTTTCAATATAAATAGGAGGTGAGCAAATGAAAGCACCAATCTGTGAGGTTTGTTTGAAAACTGACGACATTCTATGTCCGGCAGATGAAAAAAAGCTGCAGGAGGGGGTTATTTCTGAGCTTGACGTTAAAATTGCAAGATTGCTCTACAAGCTCTTGGGGGATGCGGACATAGAGTTCAAGAGAGCTGTTGAAGCTGGTGACTTAATCGTAATCATGGTTGGCGAGGGAGATGTTCCGCTTACAATTGGCAAGGGTGGAAAGAACATCAAGCTTCTCATGAGGGAACTAGGGAAAAGGATTAGGGTAATAGAAGGTAGGGAAATTAAAGGAACAGACGACGTTAAAAAACTTGCAACCGACCTCTTTTATCCAGCAAGCATATTTGGGGTTAACGTAGTCTACAAGCCAAACGGTGGACAGTACTACAAGGTCTTAGTTCTCCAGAGAGATAAGAACAAGCTTCCAGAGAAACCTGAGGTTTTGGAGAACATCTTGACCCAAATCACAGGGAAAGATGCCAAAATTACTTTCATTTGAATTTTATTCTTTTTGGAGGTTTGAAAATGTATAGAACCCACTATTCAAGTCAAATAACTGAGGAACTTAACGGACAAAAAGTTAAAGTTGCGGGTTGGGTTTACGAAGTCAAAGACCTTGGAGGAATTAAGTTCCTCTGGATTAGGGACAGGGAAGGGATTGTTCAGGTAACAGCTCCTAAAAAGAAAGTTGGTGAAGAGATTTTCAAATTAATTCCAAAGCTAAATAGCGAAGATGTTGTTGCTGTTGAGGGGATAGTGAACTTTACACCCAAAGCTAAATTAGGATTTGAGATAATACCCGAAAAGCTTGAAGTTCTCTCAAAGGCTGAAACACCTCTCCCACTTGATCCAACAGGAAAAGTTAAAGCAGAGCTAGACACAAGATTAGACAACCGCTTTATTGACTTAAGAAAGCCGGAAGTCATGGCAATTTTCAAAATCCGTTCAAATGTCTTTAAAGCCGTGAGAGAGTTCTTTTATAACGAGGGCTTCATAGAGATACACACTCCAAAAATTATAGCTACCGCCACAGAAGGTGGAACAGAGCTGTTCCCTATGAAATATTTTGAAAAAGATGCGTTCTTAGCTCAGTCTCCACAACTTTACAAGCAGATAATGATGGCCTCTGGTTTGGACAAAGTTTTTGAAATTGCTCCGATATTTAGAGCGGAGGAGCACAACACTACAAGACATTTAAATGAAGCATGGAGCATTGATGCGGAGATTGCCTTTATAGAGAATGAGAATGAAGTTATGCAAGTACTAGAACGCTTAGTAGCATATGCAATCAACTATGTAAGGGAACACAATGAGAAAGAACTTAAGATCCTCAACTTTGAACTCGAAGAGCCAAAGCTTCCATTTAGAAGGATAACATATACGGAGGCACTTGAAATTCTCAAAGATTTAGGCAAAGAAATCCCTTGGGGAGAGGATATAGATACTGAGGGAGAGAAGCTCCTCGGCAGATACGTTAAGGAGAACTATGATGAAGATCTGTATTTCATCTATCAATATCCAAGTGAGGCCAAACCATTTTACATTATGAAATATGACGACAATCCAAAGATTTCAAGAGCATTTGATTTAGAATACAGAGGTGTCGAAATAACCTCTGGTGGTCAGAGAGAACACCGCTATGAAGTTCTTAAGCAGCAGATAGCGGAGAAAGGATTAAACGTTGAGAGCTTTGAGTTCTATTTAAAGGCCTTTAGATATGGAATGCCACCACATGGAGGTTTCGGCCTAGGTGCTGAAAGACTAATTAAGCAGATGCTAAACTTGAGTAATATCAGAGAGGTTATATTATTCCCAAGAGATAGAAAAAGATTGACACCATAACAGCTTTATACTCCTTTGCCCTTTTTCAATTTAGGTTAATAAGTCCTTGGAGGAGAAGAATATGAGAAGGATGGCTTTAATGTTGATCGGATTGTTGCTTTTATCAACAGCTCCAGCTGTAAAATCCGTATCTGTTCCAGAATACGCAGGATTAAGTCTAATTGAGCTTGGTTTAAAGGATTCTGTTGTTTTTGGAGCATATGAAATCAAGTTCACTGACGTTGACCCATACTGGACGAAGGCAGCTTTGGACATTTACGAGAATGGTGTCAAAAAGGGAACAGCCGTTCTAGGATTGGGGGATAGTTATTACTATCCGAGCTCTACAAATCCTCTCTTAAGGATTACATTAAAGTGGACTCAAGTAGATAAGAAAACAATCCTAATTGCAATTGATTCTCCCCTAATTAAAATTGCTTCAGGCAAAAAACTCAATGAAGGTGAATCATATACTCTTCCAACAGGATTTCCTAGTATAAAGATAAAGCTTGTTGATGCATATAGTTCAAGTGCAAAATTCACTATTTACTTGCCCTACACAACAATAACTAAAACAGTTAATGAAAACGACGGGTTTGGAATTGCTTATAAGCTAACTGATGGGGTATCATACTATCCATATGTTTTCGTTTTCTTGAAGGATTCAGTGGATAACAATTATGTCACAGTTGATATCTACGTTCCAAAATATGCTGCGACAAAGTTAGAAATAAAGAAGGCAACAGCAGAAGAAACTCCTACAGAAACTGTAGTTGAGCCAACAGAACTGGTATACAATGACATCTTGTATGTTGGAGAAATACTCACAATAAATTACAATTCAACAACCTACAAGCTCAGGCTTAATTCTATAGGATATTACTCAAGTTTGAGCCTCTTCGATAAGAACAACAAGCCGTTAGAGACCTTTACAGTGAGATCCGGAAGCAGTTATACAAGTAAAAAAGCACCAATTAGAGTTGAGATACCTCCGGATGGATTTGAGCTATATAACAGAACTCACATTAAAATTTATGCCCCAAGCGGTGCAGAGGTCCCGCCGATAATTAGAGAGGCCAAAATCAAAGTGGATTTAAGCACAAACGTTAAAGAAATGCTTCTCAACGGTGAAGAGCTAATAGTATTTGTGAATGTTGAAAACCAGGGGAGAGGTAAAGCCTTTGACGTAAAAGTAATTGCGCCCCTACCAAACAACTTTGAACTGAAAAGCGGAATTGGAACATGGTCGCTGAAAACTCTCGATTCATTTACAAAGATGCCTATCTTGGTGTATACCTTAAAGCCAACCCAAGTTGGTAAGTATGACCTTGGAAAGGTGAAAGTGGAGTACTACAATGAAGCTGGACAGAAGAAGATTGTAACTTCAAACGAGGTCAAGGGAATTGTGGTGTACTCAATTCCTGAGATTTCACTTTCAGCAGAAGCTTTCAACGGAACTTGGAGCAATTACATTACAACAGAAGAAAAGAGCATAAAGCTTAGATTCAAGATATCTGCCGCAAAAGGAAATCCTGAATTTGAATTTATAAAGAACGCAACTCTTCAAGTTATCTTACCAGACAGCATTGATGGAGAGACTACAATTAAAATTGGAGATATAAAAGCTGGAGAGGAGAAAATAGTTGAAGGACAATACATTATTCTCAAGCAAGCAGTTTCAATCATAGGGGCAAAGCTCAAATATCAAGACCCACTTGGCAATTGGCACGAGAAGTACTTTGGCAACTTAGTGATTGTTAATTCAATCCCACCAAAGGTTATTGTTAAAGAAAACATTGTTAAAGTGTATCCAAAACCAGAAGAACTTCCTGGTTATATAAAGAAGACTTTAAGTACCTTAAAAGACCCAATGCCGCTTGCACAGGCTATTGAGAATGTTACGGTAAACTATCTTCCAAAGAAACCCGATTACAGAACACCTCTAATAGTGACTCTGCTGATATTAGTTGTTGTTCTTGGAGCCATGACAGTAAACTACAAGAACAAGTATGAAATTGTTAAGGATAAGCTAGAGAGAAGAAAGAAGAGACCTGGAGGGCTTCCAAAAAAAGAGGAGGAAGAACAAGAAGTTAAGACTTCAGAAGTTGAAAAAGAGGAAGTTCTCTGAACTTTTCTTAACCTTTATATACTCTTTTTCTCCCCCTATTTTAGGGATGAAACATGTTCAAGTACAAGCAAGTTATGATCATTAGGCAAGATTTAAAGCTCAGCAAGGGAAAATTGGCAGTTCAAGTTGCCCATGGTGCAGTTACAGCAGCGTTTAAGGCATATAAGGAGAAACCAGAATGGTTCAAAGCATGGTTTCATGAAGGACAGAAAAAAGTAGTTGTAAAAGCTCAGAATGAAAAGGAGCTCTTTGAGTTAAAAGCGGAGGCAGAGAAGCTTGGAATACCAACTGCCCTTATCAGAGATGCCGGATTAACTGAAATTCCCCCTGGGACTATAACTTGCCTAGCAATTGGGCCTGCACCTGAAGAGCTTGTCGATAAAGTTACGGGACATTTAAAGCTGTTGTGAGTGGTATAAATGGACTACCGAGAGTTTTTCAGACAATTTAAGCATTTGAGTGAAACTCCAGGCATTGGAGGAAAAATTAAACAGAAACCTGAGGATTTTGTAGTAGTTGAGGTAGTTCCAAAAAGGTTGATCAGTAGGGGACCTTGCTTAATCTACAAACTCAAGAAGAAGAATTGGGAAACAATGGCAGCTATAAAAGAAATCGCAAAAAGAATTGGAATTCATTATAAGGATATTGGATTTGCCGGAACAAAAGACAGACATGCATTTACAGTCCAATATATCAGCATTTGTGATACCACACTAAAAGAAAAGCTCGACTCTTTGAAAATTCAAGACATAAAACTCGAGTTTGTTGGTTATGGCAAACCATTAAAGCTTGGCATGTTGGTTGGGAATAAGTTTAAAATCATAATTAGGGAGCCAGATTTACCAATTGAAAAAGCCTTTGAAAGAACAAAGGAAATAGTATCTGAACTTAAATCCAAAGGTGGATTTCCAAATTATTTTGGATATCAGCGCTTTGGGGAGAAAAGGGTTGTAAACCATGAAATCGGGAAGCTTCTGTTGAAAGGTCAGTTCGAAGAAGCTGCAATTAAATTTTTAGGCGAATATACTGGAGAGATGGAAGGAGATGAGGCAAGGAAAAATTTCTTAGAAACTAGGGATATTGAGAGAGCATTAGAGGAATTTCCAAAATTCTTGAGATACGAGAGAGCAATGCTCTATCGTTATAAAGAGACCGGAAGCTGGAAAAAGGCGTTTGCAGTCCTGCCGAGACCGATTCTCAGAATTTTCATACATTCGTATCAGTCATACCTATTTAATAAGGCGCTCTCTAGGAGAATTGAGGAAGGTTTACCTCTCAATGAGGCTTTAATAGGCGATATTGTCTGTCAAGTTAAGCACGGGATTCCTTTGAGGAGCAAAACCTTCAAGGTCACAAAAGGAACACTAAGACTGGTAAATGAAAAAATTAAAAAAAGAGAGGCAATGGTTACAGGCCCAATATTTGGTTTTGCTTCCCGTTTAGCAGACGGAGAAATAGGGAAAATAGAGAGGGAGATACTTGAAGAGGAAGAAATAAGCCTAGAAGAATTCAAAATGAAAAGCCTAAAAATCTTGGCTGAGCCTGGTGGAAGAAGAGAGCTTTTAATAAAGCCTTTGGGATTTAAATATAAAACCCTTCCTGAAGAGGATGCTATAATTTTTAAGTTCTTCCTTCCTAAAGGGGTTTATGCTACAAGCGTTTTGAGAGAGATAATGAAGGACTATTGAGGTGATTTGAATGATTAAAGTTATTTCGGTGGATATTGATGGAACAATAACCTATAAAGATAGAAGACTCCATGAAGAGGCTCTTAAGGCTATTAGATTAGCTGAAAGCTTAGGAGTCAAAGTTATGCTTGTAACAGGAAATACTGCAGGCTTTGCAATGGGCGCTAGCATTTTAATTGGAACAACAGGGCCAATAATAGCTGAAGATGGTGGAGTAGTTGCAGATCATAGGGGAAATAATCGCATTTATCTTGGGGACATGGGAGAGTGCATGATACTCTGGAGCGAGCTTAAGAAACGCTACCCTGAGGCAGAAATGACTCACACGATGAAATATGGTGAAAGGCGAGCGGGACTTGTTCTAAGGAGGACGGTTTCTGTTGAAGTTGTTAGAGAGCTCATAAGGAAGCTTGGATTGAATTTAGTTGCTGTTGATTCTGGATATGCAATCCACGTGAAGCAACCCTGGGTCAATAAAGGCAATGGGATAAAGAAAGCCTGTGAAATCTTGGGTATTAAGCCAAGTGAAGTTGCTCATATCGGAGATGGCGAGAACGATTTGGATGCTTTTGAGGTTGTTGGATATAGAGTGGCTGTCGCTCAGGCTCCAGAAAGTCTGAAGAAAAAGGCAGATTACGTAACCAAGAAACCCTACGGAGAAGGAGGAGCTGAAGGAATACTGCATGTTTTAAAAAGGTTCGGCTATATCTAAGGCGAAAACTTTATAAACTCACTTTAACGTCTATAATTTGGCGGGTGGGCCGGTAGCTCAGCCTGGGATGAGCGCCGCCTTGGCAAGGCGGAGGCCCCGGGTTCAAATCCCGGCCGGTCCACCAGACTTGGGCGGGCCCGTGGTCTAGACTGGTTATGACGCCACCCTGACAAGGTGGAGGTCCGGGGTTCGAATCCCCGCGGGCCCACCAAAGTTTTTCTAACGAAAAGGTCAATAGTTTGGTTTCCCTCTAAAGCTCGCTTCCCATATGATTTAGACCCAAAAATTATGGTGTGGTAGTTTTTATTTAGCTACTCAAGTTGCGAGAATTCAAGAATACAAAATAACTAAACAAATGTCCAAATTTTCTGCTTTACTTTCCAAATCTTCGCTCCCTTTTTTGATATTCGCGGATTATCCTCAGAAAGTCTATCTTTCTGAACTCCGGGAAGTACACATCAACGAAGAAGAGCTCGCTGTAGGCAATTTGATAAAGCAAAAAGTTGCTTATCCTGATCTCACCGCCCGTTCTTATTACTATATCAGGGTCGGGCATATTTGGAATGTAAAGATACTTCTTCAAAAGCTCTTCATCAATGTCTCTTTTGGTTATTTTCCCATCTTCTATGTCATCAACAATCCTCTTTATTGCATCCACTATTTCACTCCTTCCTCCATATGCAAGAGCCACATTAAGGGTATAATTATTATACTTTCTTGTAGCTCTCTCTGCTTCTTCAGCAGCCTTTCTAACATTTCTTGGCAAAAGTTCCTTTCTCCCGATAACATTGACTCTTATGCCATACTTGTGAACTCTCTCATCGTGCACTAACTCCTTAAATTTCTGCTCGAAAAGATTCATCAAGGCATTGACTTCCTCTGGACTTCTCTTAAAGTTCTCAGTAGAGAATGCATAGACTGTTAGTGTCTTAATACCAAGTTCTCTACACCACTCTAGAATCTCCTCAAGCTTCTTGGAGCCAAAGAGATGCCCATACCAAGGAGGCTTCTCGAGCTTTCTTGCCCATCTCCTGTTACCATCCATAATAATAGCCACATGCTTGGGAATCCTACCACTTGATTTGACTTTTTCCAGAAGATAGCGCTCATACAAATCATAAGCGGGCTTGAATAAAATATGAGGAACGTGGGAAATAACCCTGTAAATTAGCATTTAGCATCACTCTATTTTCTTTCTGCTTTTAAGATGCTTTTCAGCGAGCTCTATATAAATTTCGGCATTTTTCTTAGTCATTTCTATTTCTTCTTCGCTAAGTTGCCTGACTACTTTTCCTGGAACTCCAATAACCAAGCTGTAGTCTGGAATTTCTTTTCCTGGTGGAATTAGTGCTCCAGCTCCAATGATAACATGGTTCCCTATTTTTGCCCCATCGAGAACAATAGCTCCCATTCCTATGATGACATAGTTTCCAATCTTTGCTCCGTGAACAACTGCATTATGTCCAATAGTCACATACTCGCCAATTATTGTCGGCTGCCTATGTGATGTGTGTATGCTGACGTTGTCTTGGATGTTTGAGCCTTTTCCAATATAAATTTGCTCAATATCTCCTCTGAGAACAGCTGATGGCCAAACACTAGTTTTCTCCTCAAGAACAACATCTCCGATTATGACAGCATTTTCATCAACAAAAGCGCTCTCATGGATTTTAGGTTTCTTTCCTTCAAACTCATAAATCGCCATCTTTACCACCAAACTGAACTTTTCAACATAGCTTATAAATCTTCACCAACATATTTAACTAATAATTGCGGAAAATTGAGGGAGTGGTATGAGGTACAGAAAAGGTGCAAGTGCTGAAAGGGAACTCATTAAGATGCTCGAAAAAGAAGGATTTGCCGTTATCCGCTCTGCTGGAAGCAAAAAAGTGGATATAGTTGCTGGAAATGGGAAGATTTATCTCTGTATCGAGGTTAAAAGTACTAAAGGAGAAAAACTCTACATTAATGAAGAAGACATAGATAAGCTAGTTAACTTTGCGGAGAAATTTGGAGGTAAAGCTGTCATTGCCGTGAAGTTCATAAAAAACGGATGGTATTTTATTTATCCAAATCAGCTAGTAAAAAACGGCAAAAATTATAAGATAAGCTTGAGAGATGCAAAATATAAAGGATCAACGTTTGATGAAATGATTGAAAAACAACGGTCCTTGGATAAGGTGATCAGGTGTGAATAGATGGGTCGCTATTGTCCTCATTTTTATATTGGCTTTTCCTGTCATTCCATTGGTAAAAGCTCAACCTATCATTGTGATAAGTGTTCCTCAAGAATATTTTGAAGGTAAGCCTGGAGATACCATAAAAATACCTGTTACAGTTAGGAATGCTGGAAATGAGACTGCCTATAACATAACAATCTATATATCAGGGCTTGTTAAAGGGCTCCAGTACACTATGGCTGCAATATCTAAACTCGATCCAAATCAGAACGCCACCGTTGAGCTAACAATTTATATCAAGGATGCAAAATCTGGAACATATGATTTGAAGATAGTTGGTCGTGTTGGTTCTTTGCTCTTTGAAAAACCAATAAAGGTTAGGGTTCTTACAGTCATTGATTATAAGCTTGACATTCAAGTTGAGGACAAATATCTCTATGGCAATGACATTGAGGCAACTCTTGTAGTTAGATCCCTCTCAAATGTAGTCATAGTTGGAACGATAAGCTATGAACTGTATTCTGAAGAAGGCTTGCTGAAGAAAAATTCTTGGGTAACCTACATAAATCCTCAAGAGAAATGGGGATACACAGTCTTTTTACCAAAGCCAAAAGTTGGGAAATATACAATTATATTGAGAGCAGAGTTCGGTGGGATCACAAAGACGCTCACAAGGAGTTTCCTTGTATATAGGAGAAACCTCACCTACGAGGCATACTTTAAGAATGGGATAATTTATGTGCGAGTTGTAGATAAAGAGGATAATGGAGTTAAGGATATCTCAGTCGAAATTAAGGGAATGCTTTTCAAAACGGATTCATATGGATTTGTTAAATATGAAATCAAAGAGCCGGGGGTTTATAAGATAAAACTCAATCTCGATGGCAAGATTGTTGAGACCTTTGTTGAAGTGAAGAAAATTTTCATCGATCTGGAGCAGAAAAATGAGACACTAATTGTTCATGTGAAAGATGATACTGGAAAAGAAATTTCTAATGTCGGTATTGAGGCAATAGGACCCAGTGGCAAAGCTTATGCAGTAACAGATGAAAATGGACAGGCAAAAATAAGCTTAAATGAAATTGGTTATGGATTGATTACAATAAAAGCTGAGAGCTCAAAATACATTGGGTCTGAAGTAAGCATAAACATTGAGAAGCCTAAATATGAGAAAAAATCAACTACAACAATAATCATAACAACTCCAACTCCTGTTCAAATTAATGAAACCTCTACTCAAGTTGAACAACCGAAAAAAGATTATGATTACTTGCTCATAATTCTCCTGCTATCTGCAGTGCTTTTCGGAATTACCTCATACGCTGCATTTTTCATGCCAATAAAACTTGAAGAGCAGCTTGACAAGTACTATTTTGTTAAAGTTAAAGCTCCAAAGTTAAGAGGCATTAAGAACTTCAAATATGAAAGGGTGATAAATGCTGTGGATGCAAGAGCAACAAAAGGCAAAGTTAGCATTGACGGGAACAAAGTTGTGTGGGAGATTGAGGAACTTGAGCCTGAAGAAGAGGCCTTTTTGCAGGTTCTGCTTTGATTTTACCTTTTATGCTGCCATAAGAGTTTTAAGGGGACATTCTTAAAATATATTTGGTGCAACCATGTGAGAAAGATAGCACTATTTGTTTTAGTTTCTCTGCTCCTTTTATCCAACATGGTAAATGGAGTTTATCTCCAAGTTGAGCACTATGATCTTCATGGTGATATATGTAGCATAGCAATTTTTGGGAACTACTTTATCCCAGTTGGATGTATTGAAGGAAGATGGGATGAATTTAGGGTTTTATACATTTTTAATGGAAGCGGGGTCGTGAAGAAGATTCCAGTGAAAGATTGCCAAGGTGAGTGCGACCTTTTTACCATTGATATTGTAAACAACAGCTTAGTGATTTTTTACTTAACTAAACCGTGCTTTTCAGAGCCTCTTTTAAAAATTGGGGTAAATCTAACAAAGAATTACACTCTGCCTGAGGATATCAGAGTAAGCTACTGGGGGAGCTCAAGGATAATAACAAAGCCGAGAGAGGAAGCTTATGGTGTTGTAGAGGTAGTCAGGCAGAATGGAATAGTTGAAACTTTAAGATTTGAACAGCCTGTTGGAGCAGCAGTAATTTTATCAGATGGCACTTTAGTTGTTGGAACCAAAGGATACACTTACTTTGCAAATGATCAGCCGATGGATAATGCTGGACCTTTTGATGTAGTAGGTGGACATCTTTACATCTACAAAGATTTTCCTGGTGGATACTTGAATGTTAGCTCAAACATCGGAGCAGATATTATTGTTGATGGGGTTAATAAAGGAATTACGCCTGCGTTTATCTCAGTTCCTTTAGGAAAGCATAGAGTTGTTGTTAGAGCTTTCAACCAGCAACAAGAGTTCATCATTTTTGTTAAAGAGAATCAAACACACACAATTGAGGCAATTTTCAAGACTGGTTATCTCAGAGTTGCAGAAACAATTTCATGGTCTTCAGTTAAGATAGATGGCGTTAAGATTGGTAGAGCTCCAATTGAGGTTGAATTGCCTGTTGGAAACCACAGTGTAACTGTAGGCTTTGGGAGTTGGAGTGAAGATTGGAAATTCCTGGTTTATCATGTTGCTGTGTATGAAAACAAAACCTCTGTCATAACTCCACATCATTGGCTAAGAAATTCCACCTACGGTTACATTGAGGTTGACTCTCCAAAAGGAGCAATAGTTTTAGTTGATAACTATATTTACTCATATACACCACTAAAGATTCCTGTCCCAACAGGCAACCACACAGTTTTGATTAGCTTTGGTAATAACACAAAAGAGTATAAAGTTACAGTTGAGCGCTTTAAAACAGCAAAAATTCCGAAAAGCAGAGATAGTGGGGTTTCCATAACTTCTTCAGTGACAAGTTCCAAACCTTCCACTATCCATAGAACTTCCTCACATATACAAACCAATGAACAAATGAACACATTACATTACCTGCGGATTCTGTTCCTCATAGCCATTTTGTATCTCTTCACACTCTTAATACGAAGAAAACAAAGCTAAAACCTTTTAAGTAAAATTAATCACATTAAGATAAGAATTTAAACGAGGTGTTGAGAATGGTAGACTTTGAGCTTTTGAGAAAAATTGTTGAAGCTCCAGGTGTAAGTGGCTACGAGTTTTTGGGAATTAGAGATGTAGTTATTGAGGCTTTGAAAGATTACGTTGATGAAATCAAAATTGACAAACTTGGTAACGTAATCGCTCACAAAAAGGGAAGCGGACCAAAAATAATGATTGCAGCACATATGGATAAGATAGGTCTGATGGTTAACCACATTGACAAGGATGGCTATCTTCATGTAGTCCCAATTGGTGGAGTTGATCCAAGGACTTTAGTCGCTCAAAGAGTTAGAATATTCACAGAGAACGGAGAACTTTATGGAGTCGTTGGTCATATCCCACCGCACTTAACAAAACCTGAAGAGAGAAAGAAAGCTGCAGAGTGGGACACAATTGTGGTTGATGTTGGTGCAGATTCAAAAGAAGAAGCTGAGAAGATGGGGATTAAAGTTGGAACAGTTATGGAATTTGCCCCGGCATTTACAAAGCTCACAGAGAACAGATTTGCCTCCCCATACCTTGACGATAGGATTTGCCTTTATGCAATGATAGAAGCCGCAAAGGCTGTTGAAAATCACGAAGCGGACATATACTTTGTTGCCAGTGTTCAAGAAGAGGTTGGATTGAGAGGTGCAAGGGTTGCGAGCTATGCAATTGACCCCGAGATTGGAATTGCTATGGATGTAACTTTTGCCAAACAGCCTGGAGATAAGGGCAAAATTGTTGTTGAACTCGGCAAAGGCCCTGTCATGGACGTTGGTCCAAACATAAATCCAAAAGTTAGGGCATTCGCTGAAGAGGTCGCTAAGAGATATGACATTCCTCTCCAAGTTGAGCCAAGCCCAAGGCCAACAGGAACAGATGCAAACATTATGCAGATTAACAGAGAAGGCGTTGCAACTGCTGTCTTGAGCATTCCAATAAAATACATGCACTCACAAGTTGAATTGGCTGATGCGAGAGATGTTGATAACGCAATCAAGCTGGCTAAGCACTTCCTCGAGGAGCTCAGACCCATGGATTTGATACCTTGATTTTTTCTTTTCTCCAAAAGCCTTATCTTTTCTCAGTACAGAATTACTATCGGTGCTTAATTTGGACGGCAGGATTCAACATAAAAAGGAACTAATTGATAGGAGCTTGAAAATTATTCGGGAAAATCTCCCAGGCTCTTTAGAGAAGTTTTTGCAGATGGGGCTTGAGAAAGATGGAATATACAAGCAGCTTGAGTTTGCAATCCAAAATGTTCTGGATATATGTAACGAAATAAATTTCAGTCTTGAGCTCGGCATAGTGGTCGGATACGATGATATTGTTGGAAATCTTCACAAGGCAAAAATAATAGATGATAGCCTTAAGGAAAAACTGAAGTTTTTGATACAGCTTAGAGAAGTTCTGATTTACAACTATGACCTTATACAAGATGAGATAGCCTTTAAAAACATGCCTGAGTATTTAGCTATAATTGAAGACTTTTTAGCATTCATCCAAAGATTTCTTGAGGGACAAAAATGACGGGAATCTTACTGATTCCCATAGTTGCAAGGGAAGTAGAAAAGGAAGTGATTACAGCTGTTGCTAATTATGTTAGGCAATTTTATTCAAAATTCGGATTAGGGGTCACCTCTTTGCCAAAAATCAGCATAAATAGGTTTTCTACAGGATACAATGAAATTAGGGGCCAGTTTTTAGGAAGAGTTTTTCTTCCTGTTTTAGGAATAATCCGTAATGAGCTTGGAGCCAAAGCTATCGTGGGAATAACAGATGTTGATTTATATGAGGAGGGCTTAAACTTCATATTTGGGCTTGCAAGTCCATATTCAAAAGCAGCGATAGTATCTCTTTACAGACTTAAACCTGAGTTTTATGGGGAAAGAAAGGGGAAGCTATTGATGGATAGGGCAATAAAGGAGGTTATGCATGAGTTGGGTCATGTGTTTGGTCTTGAGCACTGTCCAAATCCTAAATGTGTCATGCATTTTTCCAATTCAATCCTTGATACGGATTTTAAAGGTAGAGACTATTGTGATAATTGCATAAAAAAGCTTAGGGGGTATTTAGATGATTGAAGTTGAACTCAAAGGATATGCCAATGACAAAATCTTTGAAAAAGTTAGAGAAAGATTTAAATTCATGAGAAAAGAAACGCATGAGGACATTTACTACCAGCATCCATGCAGAGATTTTTCCAAAACCGATGAAGCTCTACGAATCAGGATAAAACGTTTTAACGGACATTTTGAGGCATTTCTGACGTATAAGGGGCCTAAGCTAGACAACATGTCAAAAACTCGGAAAGAAATAGAAGTCCCAATAAGCGATGTAGACGCATATTCCGATTTACTTACGTCCCTCGGATTTAAAGAGGTCTTGACTATTGTGAAAGTCAGAGAAAAGTACTATGTTGAGAAAGGCGTGACAATTACGCTCGATGAAGTTGAGGGTCTGGGAAAATTCATTGAAATAGAAAAGCTCATTAAAGATAATGAGAACATTGAAGAGGAAGTTAAGAAGCTCCGCAAAATTCTAGAAGTACTTGGTGTCAAAAAATTTGAGAGAAAATCGTATTTAGAACTTCTACTTGAAAAGTTAAAGAAAAATGGTTCTGAAATCTGATAAAAACATTTGGTATGCTCATACAAAGGATATGGCCATATCAGGATTAATAGAAAGCTTCAGAGAAGTTTAGATTTTTGTAAGTATTTTTAGTTTATTTACAAGCTCTTTCTCATCAAGAGCAACCTCTTTCAGAATCCCCCTATTTTTCAATTCATGGGCAATTTTAACACTCGCTGGTATTTTAATTCCAAGTCTCCTAAGAACATCAACCTCTTCAAATACTTGTTTTGGTTTTCCTTCCAAGATTATTTCTCCCTTATCAAGAACTATAATTCTATCAGCAAAGCTTAGAAGGTACTCAGTATTGTGTTCAACCAAAATTATAGTGATCCCCTGTTCTTTGTTCAGCAGTGTTATCAAGCTTAAAACTTGTTCCTTGCCAAGCGGGTCAAGTTGAGAGGTTGGCTCATCTAAAACGAGAACTTCAGGCCTCATTGCTAAGACACTTGCAATGGCCAATCTCTGTTTTTGACCCCCGCTTAGATTAGGGGGAAATTCATTCTCAAGACCTTCAAGACCCGTTATTCTTAATGCCCATCGGATTCTTCTCTTTATTTCTTCAGTGTCCAAACCAAGATTTTCAAGACCAAAAGCGATTTCTTCTTCAACTGTCATATTAAAAAGCTGGGAATCTGGATTCTGGAGAACAAGACCGACAATTGTAGAAAGCTTTGCAACACTCGTCTCTTTTGTATTATAGCCTTTTACATAGACATTCCCTTTGAATTCACCTTTTATTGAATGGGGAATAATCCCATTAAAGGTCAAACAAAGGGTCGATTTTCCACTCCCACTAGCTCCTAAAATTCCCAAAAACTCCCCTCTCCTAACCTTAAGATTTATGTTTTTTAGGGAGTACCCCTTACCCCTTGAATATCGAAAGCTTACATCTTCAACCCTTATCAGCATTTCACCCTCTCTCCACGAGTCTTGGAATAAGCATCAAAGCACTTACTATAAAGACCAATGTTGAGAATATTTCTAGTCTCCCAATCCACATGTGAAGAATTAGCAGTATCTTCACGTCCACTGGGAGGCCCGGTGAAGTTATGCCAACACTTAAACCAACATTACCTTGGGCTGAGGCAACTTCAAAAAAGGCATTGGCAACAGAAACTCCAAGTCTCGCCATAATCCATACAGTGCCTATCAAAAGGAATGCAAAGTATGTCATCGTAAAGCTAAACACCTCTTGAAGTTCCTCCTCAGAGAATACGTAGTTTCCAACTTTCCTTTTAATAACAGCTCCCTTTGGGAGGATTGCCTGTTGGATTGTCCATTTTAAGCTCTCATATGTTAACGTGATTCTAATTAATTTTATACCACCTGCTGTACTTCCTGCACCACCCCCAACGACCATTAAAAATCCAATTAAAAGCTTGGCAAGCTCTGGATACTTTGAGAGATCATCAATTGAAAATCCAGTACAAGTTATAGCAGAGACAGCATGAAAAATACTTTCTCTAAATGCTTTAGCAATTTGCATGTGGTTCCAAGTTATCAGAGAATAGCCTATCAGAATTATTGTTGGAATTAGAAATACGAACATGTATCTTACCTGAATATCCTCAAAAAAGTGTCTTATATTACGGTTCTTAAACATCTTGTAATGCACTGTAAAGTTTACAGCACCCATAATCATAAGGAAGATAGTTACAGCTTCTATACTTAAGCTGTTGAAATACCCTATACTTAAGTCATGAGAACTCATACCACCAGTTCCTAAACCAGTCATTGCATGAATAGCTGCATCAAAAAGAGGCATTCCATTGATGTAGTAGAGGTAAATTCCAAGAAGTGTCAGAACAGCATATATTTGGAAGATTATCTTGGAAGTGTTAGCTAAATTGGGCAAAATTCTCTCGCTCCTTGCTTCCGCCTTATACAGACGAGCAGCTGCTACTCCTGGGCGGATTAAAATTGTAAGAGCAACTAAGACGATACCAATTCCACCCAACCACTGCATCCATGCTCTCCAAAAGAGGAGTATGTGAGGATAATTTTCAAGATTGCTCATCATAGTGAGCCCAGTTCCAGTCCAAGCAGACATACTTTCAAAATATGAATCAACAAAACTCATATGGGCAATTTTCATAAATGGAACAACACTAATAAAAGATGCAAAAAGCCAGACAAATGCAGCAGAGATCATAGCTTGCCTTAAATTTACATCTTCAATCGTCTTAACATGTCTTCCCAACCATGCACCAAGAAGAATGCTTATTATACCAGGAATAACGAAGTAATAGATATACATAATCTCATCAGGATAAAACCACGCTATAAGAGGAGGAATCAAATATGCAAGTCCAATGCCCTGAAGAAGTGCACCTATCAAATTTTTGACAACAAAGAGGTCTTCAGTTAAATTTATGTACTTTCTGACTTCTAGCATTTGCTCACCACAAAACTAAAAATCACAATCAAATAAAAGATTTTCGTGAGGGGAGACCATGGGAATTCTGATAAAGGGTGTATTTACACCAGACAGGAAAAAAGCCACAATATATATTGAGGAAAACATTATTCAAAGTATAAATGACGAAATGTACAAGGATGATTTTGTAATAGATGGAAATAGAAAGCTCATACTTCCAGCGTTTTATAACACCCACACCCACCTTTCAATGAGTCTTTTTAGAGGAATTGTAGAAGATATGTGGCTTAAAGATTGGCTTGAAAAAGTTGTGTGGCCAATGGAAAAGCACATCAATGAAGAATATGTCTATTGGGGAGCCATGCTCGGGGGACTTGAGCTGATACGCTCTGGAATTGCTGCGATTGCAGACATGTACTTCTTTATGGATAAAGTCTCTGAAGCCCTAGAACTTTTGGGGTTGAGGGGAGTTCTAGGCACCACTATTTTTGAATTTCCCTCTCCCGAGGCCGAAACTCCCGAGGATGCTTTTAAAATCGTTGAAAATTTTGCAAAGAAATATAAAAATCGTGAATTAATAAAACCAAGCATTGCCCCTCACTCGATTTATTCCTGCAACATTGAAATACTTCAGCAGGCAAAAGAAATTGCAGATAGATATGGGCTTTTAGTCCAAATTCACTTATCAGAAACGAAATGGGAAGTTTATGAAGTTCAAAAACGCTATGGAAAGAGACCTGTTGAGCTTTTGGAAAGCATTGGATTTCTAGACAAAAATGTCTTAGCTGCTCATGCAGTTTGGCTTACTAAGGCTGAGATAAGAACGCTTGCAAAATATGATGTTAAAGTATCTCACAATCCCGTCTCCAATTTAAAGCTTGCTTCTGGAGGTGTTATGCCTTATCCAGAAATGAAAGAGTACGGTGTTCTTGTAACATTGGGGACAGATGGTGTTGCAAGCAACAACAACTTTGACATGTTTGAAGAGATGAAAGTTTTCGCTATATCTCAGAAAAATCACCGCTGGGATCCAACGATAGCAAAAGCCAAAGAAGTCTTCAAGGTTGCAACTGAAAATGGTGCTAAAGCTCTTGGATTTAAAGCTGGGAGAGTTGAAGAAGGTTATTTGGCAGATTTGGTGCTCATTGATCTTAATAGTCCACATCTTAAGCCGTTTTATGACCCAATTACACTTGCCGTCTATTCTATGAGGGCTGGAGATGTTGATGGACTCATTGTAAATGGAAAGCCTTTAATGCTAAATAGAGAAATTCTTGTCGTAAATGAGGATAAACTCATGGAGAAAGCAGAGAGAAAAGCGTTTGAGCTTTATGAGAAGGTTATGGGGGTAGTCAAATGAATGAAGAAAGGGAAAAGCTTATCAAAGCCGGTGAAATTGCGAAACAAGTTAAAGAGGAAGTTATAAAGCTAATAAAACCTGGCACTTCACTATATGAAATAGCAGAGTTTGTTGAAAAGCGAATTGTAGAGCTCGGAGGAAAGCCTGCCTTTCCGTGCAATTTATCACTAAATGAGCTTGCTGCTCATTACACTCCATACAAGGGAGATAAGACTGTTCTTAAAGAAGGGGACTATTTGAAAGTTGACTTGGGGGTCCACATTGATGGCTATATAGCAGATACTGCAATTACAGTTAGAGTTGGGATGGAAGAGGATGATTTAATGAGAGCCGCAAGAGAGGCACTTGAAAATGCAATAAGCGTCGTGAGAGCAGGAGTTAAAATAAATGAGATTGGAAAGGTAATTGAGGAAACAATCAGAAGTTATGGATTTAATCCAATAGTGAACCTCAGTGGGCATATAATCCAGAGGTACAAGCTTCATTCAGGAATTTCAATTCCCAACATATATAGACCTCATGATACATACACATTAAAAGAAGGAGAAGTACTGGCAATAGAGCCTTTCGCAACCACAGGTGCTGGACAGGTTATTGAAGTTCCTCCAGCGTTGATATTCATGTTTATAAGGAACAGACCTGTAAGGATGCCTCAGGCAAGGAACTTGTTAAACTACATACGAAAGAACTTCTCTACATTGCCTTTCGCGTATAGATGGATTCAGGACTTAATGCCCGAGCCACAACTGAGACTAGCATTAATGCAACTCGAAAAAGCTGGGGCTATTTACAGCTATCCAATATTGAAGGAAATTCGGGGAGGATTGGTGTCTCAGTTTGAGCACACAGTGATTGTTGAAAAAGATGGAGCTACAATAATTACATAACTGTTTAATTATTTTATTGTGTTTTTCTCCAATTCTTGCCATTAAACTCTATAAAAAAGCTCGGCGTTGGCGCCGGGGCGGGGATTTGAACCCCGGCGGGCGAACGCCCAGTGGATCTCGAGTCCACCGCCTTCCCTGGCTAGGCTACCCCGGCTCCATGAGAGTGTTATGCTGGGCTTTTATAAACCTTATTGGCAAAAACTTTATTAACCTTTTATTACTAAAATATTTTCGGGCTCTGATTAAATTTAGAAGACAAGGTTTAAATGGAATGAGAGACATAGATAAAATTGAAAGGAGGTGACAGGAATGGTCGGAATTCTCGTACAAGAAGTTATGACCGACAAGTTTGCAAAGATCGACATAAACGCCCCGCTTTCTGAAGCAATTGGAATTTTTGAGACAGAAAATCCAGATTTAATTCTTGTATTTGACGGAAAGACTTACAAAGGTGTTGTTACTCAAGATTTGCTAATTAGATCCCACTTAAAATGGGATCCAACTAAAGCTAAAGTTAGGGATGTTTACAAGCCTGCCCCTGTTGTAAAGCCCACAGATGATTTAAGCTTAGCTGCAAAGCTGATGTTGGAGACTGACTTAAAATCACTGCCTGTTGGAGAGGATAAGTCCAACATTTATGGTATAATAAGCGATATCTCACTTTTGGATAGAGTTGCTAAGGAAGAATTTGGTAAAAAACAGGTAAAAGAGTTCATGACAACAGATGTAATAACCCTAAAGCCGGATGATACTGTTGCAAAGGCTTTAGCAACGATGAGAGACCATAGTATCTCAAGAATTCCAATTGTAAATGAAGAAGGAAAGCTTGAAGGATTAGTAACACTCCACGACTTAATAATCCGCTTCATAAAGCCAAGATTCAAAGCCCAATATGGAGAACTTGCAGGAGAGAAGATACCACCATTCTCAACCCAGCTAAGGGAGGTCATGATGAGGGGTGTTATCACAATACTTCCAGATGCAACTATAAGAGAAGCAGTTGCCACAATGATAGACAACCACATTGATGGTCTACTGGTTGTTAATGAAGAAAACAAGATTGTTGGCGTCCTAACAGTTAAGGATTTGCTGCTTCCAATTTCAAGAATGGTCGAAAAAGAAGCTAAGTTTTACCTCCAGCTCGGAGGAGATGCTCATTTATTGAGTGATTTCACAAGAGAGAGGATTATCAAAGACATCAAAAAGTTCGTTGACGGTTATGCAGATATCCTGGGCGATGAAGGAATAATTTACCTACACATAAGAAGGTTCAATGAGAAGTTCAGAGGAGTTCATCTATACCAAGCAAGAATGAGAGTTGTAACGGATAAAGGCGTTTTCGTAGCAACAGGCGAGACATGGGGAGCAATTCAGGCAGTTCACGATGCATTGAGAGCTATTGAAAGACAATTACTCCAAAAAGTAGAGTTGCAAAGAGATTTAAGGTATACCAAGAGATTCCTCGACAAGCTTGAACTCTGGCGCTAAATTTTCCTAAGTTCTTTACTCATATTTAGTGAACTCCCTCTCTATCAATTTTCTCTGTTTCTCGCTCAATGCATCTAGGCTTACAACAAAAATCAAGGTTCCGTTCTCCCCTATGACCCTATCTTTAAGACTTAATAGGAATTTAAACGCAGATTCAAATCCATTCTCCAGCATTAAGTATTCAAACGCATCAATATATACCACATTATACCCTTGCTTTAATCCTTTTGTAACAAGATCTATTAGGATGTCTATTTTTGTTGGAGACATGGCAAAAATCCTGGGATTATCATCAATGATACCCTCTTTGATTTTTGTTATCCAGTAAATGAGCATGTCATTTTCCATAGAAAACATGCGTGGGTCTTTTCTAGTGATCATAATAACATTGTTCTCCGAAAATAGATTAGGAAACATTTGTCTAACCTCATCGGGATTTGTAAATAGATAAAAGTTTCTTGAAGCTATTGTTCTTTTCTCCCTTCTGGGAGGGGTTATAGGATAAAATACGAATTTAACTGCTCCAATTGCCATTATCACTCTAAAGATTGCTCCCATGAGAAATCCATATGGAGCAAACCACTCTATATTTCGGGTGAATGGATATGTAAGGTTTAAAGCTCCAAGAAGAAACATCCCCACTGGGAAAAGCATTGCTACATAATCTCTTTTCGGAACATGAGCATAAAGAACCTTTGCTGCATACATGTTTGCAAAACCATATACTGCCAGAGGGAACAGCATCTTTAATGTGAAGCTATAGGATAGATTGGAAAGCTCACTGGTGGACATTATAAAAACCCAGATATAAGCAGCTGAAGAAAAGATAGCAAAGTACATTACATCATTTACGTCTGAAGTTGGCTTTTTAATGTGAATAGCACCCCACAGAAGAATGAATCCAATTAGGAAGGCATTTACCATTATTAAAACTTCTTCTACTGCAGGGTTTATCTGAAGCCCCAGAGGCTTAATGACATAATTCTCGGGTTCTATAGCATTTAAAAAGAAAGCCAAAGACAGCAAAAGCCACCCTTTTTCTTTGGTTTTAGTGAACTTGTAGGCTACTACAACAAATATAACCCATCTGGATATGAAATTTAAAATAGGAATGACATCCAACCTTTCTCACCTTTCAATTATTTCTTTCTGTTGTTTAACAATAACCAAACTATTTGACGGGACATTTTTATCAACTATCACTCCAGGTCCAACAAATGAGTTGCTTCCTATCTTTCTACCGGGATATATGGTGACATTTATTCCGACTTTGACATTGTGTCCAATAATTGCCCCCAATTTTCTCCTCCCACTGTCTTCAAGTTTGCCTTTTACTTCGACCTTTATCGTCCTATTATCGTGCCTCAGATTTGCTGTTATGGTCCCAGCTCCTAAGTTTGTGTGCTCTCCAATAATCGAGTCTCCAACGTAGTTCAAATGTGGGGCATTGCTGTGATCCATTATTATTGAGTTTTTGATCTCAACTGCATTTCCGATGTGACAGTGGTTGCCGATGCTAGTATAGGGCCTTATGAAGCAGTTGGGACCAATTTTACAGTTCTTTCCAATTTTCACTGGACCAACGATATATGCGCCGCTTTTAACAACTGTGCCCTCTCCAATCTCAACTGGAGGTATTATTGTTGCTCCTTCCTCTACAACTCCTCTAATCTCATGCTTCAAATGATTCTTGAGGATATACTCGTTCAAATTGAGCAAATCCCAAGGCCTCCCAATGTCGTTCCAATAGCCATCATAAACTGCATAGGTAACTCTTCTGCCTGTTTTTATCATGAGATTAATCGTGTCTGTTATTTCATACTCACCGCGCTTACTCAGTGGGGTTTTTTCAATGAATTCAAAGACATCTGGCTTGAATAAATAGATTCCGAGATTTGCATAGCCTCTGATGTTTCCCGGCTTTTCTTTGATTTCTTTGACATACTTCCCTTCGACTTCAATTTTTCCAAAATGGCTTAAGTCTTCAAACTCCTTAACTAAAAGAGCAACATCTGCTTTCCTAAATGCGTGAAGAAGAGCTTTCACAGCATCTCTCTCAAAATAAATATCCCCATTAACTGCCAAAAAAGATTCTCCTTCAATGAACTCTTTTGCAGAATATATTGCCCTCGCAGTGCCTTCTCCTTCAACTTGCTCTACGTAAGTGATTGGTTTGCCGTTGTATTCATCACCCAAAAACTCAATCAGCTTCTCTTTCTGATATCTGACGACGATTATGAATTCATCAACAAATGGATACAGATTATCGAGAACGTACTCTATAATTGCCCTATTTGCAACTTTCAACAGAACTTTCGGTCTGTCATCAGTTAAAGGTCTTAATCTTTCACCTTTCCCAGCTGCAAGTATCACACCTTTCAAATTAACACCCCCATTAACGAAGCAATCACAGCTATGCTACCAAATAATATACAAAACTTAGAAAAATTTAACTTTTCTGCTAATTTAAGCATTCCCTCAAGTGTCAGTAAGCTCACGATGAATGCGCTCAGTACAGCTGCTAAAGATACTGTGATAGGTTCATTTACAGCTCGAAGTTCCAGAAAGAGAGCACCAAAAATCGCTGGAACTGCCATTAAGAAACTGAGCTTCACAGCTTTTTTCTGTTCGACTCCAAGCAAAAGTAAGGCCCCGATAGTCATTCCTGAACGCGAAATTCCTGGTAAAATAGCTACACCTTGGGCAATACCTGCAATTATTGCTTCTACAATCGTAACTTCCCCTTTTCTCTTCTTTGTAACAATTTGCTCAAATTCATCTTTGGGATTTTCTCTGCTCCTAGCTAGGACTATTCCAGTTAATATCAAAGCAAAGCCTACTATTCCATTCACAGACTCAACATTTAGTGATGCAACAGCTGTCTTGAATGCTTTGTAAAGTGGAAACCCAACCACTGCAGTAAAGAGCGTTGAGTAAAAGAGAAATGTCTCCTCTTCACCCCATCTGAGTGTTATGAGGTTCATTAAAATCTTTCCTAACTCATATCTAAATTTAAATAGCACTGCAAAGAGAGTTCCAAAATGGAGAAGTAAAGCATAGGAATGAGCTTTTTCTGGGGAAATTCCAAAAAAGTTTATCAGTGCTAACATTACCTGACCAGAACTGCTTATCGGTAGCCATTCAGTAAATCCCTGCAATATGCCCATTATAATTGCTTCGGTATAATTCATAACAAATCACTGATAAAGTATTAAAGTGCCTGGAAAAATAAACTTTTCGAGAAAAAGCTTTATGCTGTTCGGCTAATCTAATTTTGGTGATGAAAAATGAAGATTACAATACTTTTTGAAAATCACAGTGGATTTAAGAAAGGTTTATGGGGTGGGCATGGATTCTCAGCTTTAGTGGAGCACAAAGGATACAAAATATTAGTTGATACTGGAGTTGATGGCGAAATTTTGTTGAAAAACATGAACGCGCTAGAAATTAAGCCTGCAGATGTTGATTATCTCTTCTTAACTCATGGGCATTATGACCACACAGAGGGCTTAAAAGCTCTTCTTGAAGCGAGAGGAGGAAAGAAGCTGACAATCATTGCTCACCCAGAAATATTTGTCAAGAGAGTTGCATTAAAGCCGCATTTGAAAGATATAAGTTTGCCGTTTAAGAGAGAGGAGCTTGAAGAATTAGGAGCAGAGTTCATATTAACCAGAGATCCCATCCAAATTGTTGAAGGCATTTATTCAAGCGGAGAAATTGAGAGAGTTACATGGGACAGAGCCGTTGGGTACAAGATCGAGAATGAAAAGCTCGTGAGAGATGAAGTGAAAGATGATATGGCTCTAATTCTTGACTTAGGTGATAGCATAGCAGTAATAACCGGCTGTGGACATAGCGGAGTAATTAACATAGCCATGCATGCTCAAAAGCTCATGAACAAACAAATCAAAGCTCTCATCGGTGGATTTCACTTAATCGGTGCAAAGCCTGAGCTCTTAAAAGAGACTGTTGAGAAATTAAAGGAGCTAAAAGTTGAAAAGCTTTATGCTGGTCACTGCACTGGATTTGAAGCAATGGGATTTTTCATGACTGAATTTGGAAAAGCCTTTGAGCCACTTTACGTAGGCAAAGTTATTGAACTGGGATAAATTATCCATAAAATCCTTTTTAAGGCAACTTTTTCTCCTTTTAACCATGTATGAACTGACAGAAGACTACAAACTTAGAAAAATTACAAAATTTGAGCTGGATATGGTTGATGAGCGAGATGATCTGCTGATTATTCCTCCCTCATCTAAAGCTGGCCCCTGTGGAAACGACTGTGTATTCTGCTATCTCACTCAAAATCCTCTCCAGATGATCTATCGGGTTGCCAAGCATGACACTCTAAATGACCACCAGCTGGAAAAGAGGATTGCCTACGCAAGAGAGCATTACGATTTGTGGATTCGCGTTACTGACACTTCCGCAAATGTTCGGTTTGATGAAAAGCGTATAGAATCGCTCTACAAGGCTGGCTTAGACGAAATCCAGATTTCTCTTCACACTACCAAAAAAGAGGTTAGGATAAAGCTCATGCATAACAGAAATGCTGGAAAAGTCATTGATTTAATACCAAAAATTGTGGAGCACTTTAGAATGATTGCCGACATAATTCTCACTCCTGGATATAACGTCAATGATATTGGGGAAATTTTAGATGATTTGGACAGTTTTGGAGTTCATGAAGTTAGACTCTTTCCAATTGGAGTTACAAGGTTTTCAAGAACGAGAGCACTGACGAGAGAGGAGCTTCTCTTTGTGAAGAATGTTGCGTTAGAGAAGCAAAAGGAGCTAGATATAAAAATTATCATCCCTCCAATTTTCCAAGCCCTTTTAGGGGAGTTCACAACTGGCTTGAAACCCTTTGACATTGATATGAATATTCCAACGTATATCCTAACGGGCGAGCTTGCATATCCGGAGATGAAGCGCTTATTCCCAAAGCTCAACGTTGTTATGGTTAAGAATGAAGTATTTGGCGGGAATATCGGCACAGCTGGACTTTTGACGGGATATGATATATTGAGAACTGTCAAACAATTGCCGGAGGTTGATTTAGGCATTCTCCTTCTCCCAGAGGTCATGTTTCATGGCGACGTTACTTTAGACGGCTGGAGGAGGGAGGAACTCTTTAACAAAATTTTAATTGAAAAAGGTTATATCGTTGAGACTGCGCTTGAGCCTCAAGATATCCCAAAGATTTTAGAGAGATTTTAACTCCAAAGCTTTAAAAACCCAATTGTAAAACCTAAGAAAGGCGAGACAAAGAAAGAGGTGAGAGAAATGAAAAATCCTTTTGAAAAAATGCCAACTATCCTTTTAGCTGATGAACTCATTGATAAAGCCTTTAGGAGAGCCGAAAAAGCAGCATCATCATTCACCCCGCGAGGGAATAAAATAAGCAAAGCGAGACAGAGGGAGGAGCTTAGAATAAGAACTGTTTCAAACGTCATTAGGGATAATTTGAGGAAAATCCTTGACAGAACTCCTGGTGTCTCAACTCTGCCTCCATTCTATCAAGAGTTAGTTGACACGCTAGTTGATAGAAAGATGTTCCATAAGGCTTTAGCGTCTGTGAATTGGGCAATAAAGACAATAAGAACGCTTGAAGAGAGATACGTGGAAAAGATTAGATATTCAAGAGACCCAAATGAGATTGCTCAGCTTAGAAGGCAGTTTTACGGAAGAGTTGCAAGCGTCATTAAGGACATTGCAGACAACTTAGAGTATCTCAACAAGGCGAGAGATGTTTTGAAGGATTTGCCAGTTATTGACCTCAGCCTGCCAACCATTGTCATAGCTGGACATCCAAATGTTGGAAAGTCAACTCTTCTCAGGCAGCTCACAAATGCAAAGCCAGAAGTGGCGAGTTATCCCTTCACAACCAAGGGAATTAACGTTGGGCAATTCGAGGAGCACTGGCTCAAGTATCAGGTTATAGACACTCCAGGTTTGCTTGACAGACCTCTGAGTGAGCGCAATGAAATAGAAAGGCAAGCAATTTTAGCATTAAAGCACCTTGGAAGAGTAATAATTTACATCTTTGATCCATCAGAGTACTGTGGATTTCCACTTGAGGAGCAGATGCATCTCTTCGAAGAGATTTACGAGGAGTTCAAAGATTTCCCATTCATAGTTGTTTTGAACAAAGTTGATGTAGCTGATGAAGAAAAGATAAGTAAAGTTGAAGAGTTCTTGAGAGCTAAAGGGATAGAGCCTATAAGAATTGTGGCTAAAGATGGGCTTGGAGTTGACAAAGTTAAAAAGAAAATATTGGGAATTCTAAAGCCAGAGCTAGAGAGGGCAATTTACTCCGCCAAAGATGTTCCGCAGTAAGGACAAAATTCCAAATGAACTGGCTTCATTTCTCCACATTTTTCGCATTTCTCCCTCAGCTTAGCTTCACAGTTCGGGCAGACTAGATAATCATCTTTTATTGGAAATCCACAGATATAACATCTGTTTTGCCCAATTCTGCGCTTGTAAACTTTTTCGAGCTTGAAGTATTCTTTTCTGATGTAGTATAAAGCTAAAACCGTTGCTACAGCACCAAAAAGGCTCAAGCCAATTACTTGAAAAGTGTTCCAAACTGCTTGAACTATCAAGTAAGCGAACAGGAGGGACGAATAAGCGATTAGGGATACAGCATAGATGTTCTTATAACGCCTAAATATGAGGAACGAAGCCAAAAATATGGGGATTACAAAAATGAGCTTTAGGGCTAAAACTTTTGCTCGATAAGCAGAGTAAGCATTTCTATACTCTTGATAAGCCTTTTCTCTCAGCTGATCAATCTGTTGGTTAACGCTGTTTAGCTGTTTTTCTATATCTACATACGCCCTTTCAATGACTTGAAAAGCTAAATATGCTTTTTCATATTCCTCTTTTGCCCTTAAATACTCATTTTTAATCTCTTCTGCGGCATTGCCACTCTCTAAAGCAACCCTATATTCCTCACGCTTGAAAATATAGAGCTCATTTGCCTTTGTTAAATTGGTCTTTGCTTCTTCATGTAGGTTCCTAAAATGCTTAAACATGACTAACAATCTGCTCCGGTTTTCCAAAAGCTCTTTAGATACATACTTAGATTCATAATCTCGAAAATCTGGTCTTTCAATGGCATTGTTAAGCTCGCTCAGAAAATTTATGCTCGCTAAAAGGAGGAACAAGACAAAAGCACTCGCTAAAATCTTTTCAATTCTGCTATACTCCACAAATCTCACCAATCAAACATAAGCTCACATTATATATTAAGCTATTCACATCACAATTATTATGCAAAAAGGGTCAGCAAAAGTAAAATTATAGAAGAGGCTCAAAATCAGGCGCTCTTCTCCTCTTTTATTAAAACAGCGTTAACAACACCATCTTGCCCCGGTCTTGAGGTGACGATTGCCTTCCCAATCTCAGTCTGAATGATTGCGCCCTTTGTGATGATGTTTCTTCTAACGTACTGCCTGTTTGCTGGGTTCTCGACGACACCCAAAATTTTAACTTTCTTGCCCTTCCCGCCGTCGAAGACATTTGCATAGAGTGCCTGAACAAGTCTTACCTTTCTGTTTCCACCGAATGTTCTGATGATTTTTCTTTCCTCTTTGTATTCAGCAACTCTAGTGAAGGCTGGTTCTCTTCCAAGCTCCCTCTTTCTTTTCTTTCTTGCGAGGACAATTCTTCCACCTGAAGGCTTTTTGAGTGATCTTCCTTGCCAAATAGCCATATCTCTCACCTCATGATGATCTTAATCCTATGGGCATTTTAAGGAGTTTGTTTATAAGCTTTTTCCCAGAAAAGATTTAAAACATTCCAAACAATTACTGATTAAGGTGGTAGTTAATGGGAGCTATAAATGCCTTTGCTAAAACTATTGAGACTATAACCAAACATCCAAAACTATTGCTTATCCCTCTTGTTATTGCACTTCTGCTAGCACCAATCTCAGCTTACCTTCTGAAGGACTACACAGCGTTATTTACTGAGGAGATGCAAAAGAATCTTGAGCAAAAACAAGAGGGAAACGTTATTGTGGAGGAATATGGTAGCATAATTTCAAAAGAAGATATGGAGAAATTCATGGATTACATTAAAATTCTCTCCCTTCTGGGAGTTCTCTCGGCATTGCTAAATGCAATCAGCCAGTATGCAATTATAAAAGGAGTTCTCACGGCAGAGAAAGGTGAGGAATATCCCATATCCCAGCTATTCACAGAAGGTTTCAGGAATATGATCCAAGTATTCCTTGTAAACCTCATCATAGGGTTAATTGTGCTTGTAATAATAATGATCCCGCTCATTCTGGTTATTATCCCTCTGGCAGCTGGAGCAATGACGGGATCTGAGGGTCTTCTATTGGCAGCTATCTTCCTTGTGATACTAATTGAACTTCCCCTAGTTTTCTTCCTCGTTGGCTTGGGCTCAATGGCAGTTCCAATATATGTAATCAAAGGCTCAATAAGTGCGGCACTTGAATGCTTTAGTGTAGCTTTTAAAAACAAGCTCTCAACTTTGGCGTTTGGGATTCTTTTGTTGATTTCTACGGCTCTGATAATGGTGGTGCCAGGCTCTTTCATGGGGCTTGCAACACTGGGAGCGTCGGGATTTGTAACGCAGCTGCTTTTGAATTTAATTGAAGCACCGTTTCAAGCTTTAATGCAAGCTGTGATGTCTGTTGGAGGGCTAATGCTTTATCTCGAACTTACAAAAGAAGAGAGGAACCTTGAAGAGGAAATCTTGGAAGAAGTGCAGAAGGAGTTTAACGACTTTGGAGTCTGAAGTTTTCCACCTTCATCTTCCATTCTTTTCTCCTTGTATATAGTAACATTTTTAACCTGTGGAGTCGTTTTAACTATGGTGATGTTTGTGGGAGCTGTAAAGTCTGTAGAGAACGCCATTAACATGCTCACAAAAAATCCAGCCTTGTTGTGGTGCCTATCCTGATAGCATTCATCTTAGCCCCCATCAACACCTCCAACAACAATGCCAACTTCCAGTTTCCCCAGGAAAGTGCCGAGGTTGCAAAGGAGCAGCTGAGAAACTTTGTCCACGATTTTGTGAAAGATGCTGTAATTTTTGGAATTTTGACGTCTATCATACAGGCAATTTCGAGCTATTCAGTTAGTAGAGAAGTTTTAGATATTATAAGACAGAAGGACTACCAAATAACACAGACTGTATTTGAAGCCCTTAAAAATCTGCCTCAAGCGGCTTTTTTGAATGTTCTTAGCTGGATGGTTACCATTTTAGTGGTTGCCCCACCATTTGTGTATCTCTACAGCGAAATAATGAAAGCGGAATCCTTCACGATACCCGGAAGCGTCGTGAATAACTTCTTTTTCTTGGCAATTGTATCTCTGCTTATCTTACTTTATGTCGCTCCAGCATCCTTGCTTCTTATACCGGCATACGTGAAAACGAAATCCATAAGGTCAGCGCTTAAGGTTTACAGGCTTGCACTTAACAAGCTTTTTTCAACGATTGGCTTTGGAATTTTTGTCTTTACAGCCATGGTGATTATAGGCCTTCCCACAATGCTCACAAGATTCATTGACAACCAGCTCCTTGCGGGCATCATAAAGGCTCCATTTAACGGACTGAGCAACGCCTTTTCGATGACTGCTGCAACCTTGTTTTACCTCTCCCTAACAAAAGAAATAGAAGAAGAGTAAGTTCATTTATCAAATTTCTTTTCTTTTGCCGCTTTTACCAGCCCTCTGAATACTGGGGCTGGTTTCATAGGTCTTGACTTGAACTCTGGATGGAACTGTGTTGCAATGAAGTACCTATGCTCTGGCAATTCAAGTATCTCCATCCTCCTCCTGTCATCTCCAGATATTCCGCTGAAAATTAAACCGGCTCTCTCAAACTCCTCAATGTAATCCGGATTGACCTCCCATCTGTGCCTGTGTCTCTCATACACAAGCTCTGTTCCATATACTCTATGAGCTAACGTATTTGGTTTAATTTTCACAGGATAAGCTCCCAAGCGCATTGTTCCTCCAAGCTTGTCAATGCCTCTCTGCTCAGGCAGCAAATCAACGACGGGATAGGGTGTATTTGGATCAATTTCCGTCGAATGTGCTCCTTTGAGCCCCAAAACATTCCTTGCAAACTCTACAACAGTCAGCTGGAATCCAAAGCATATCCCCAAGAATGGAATGTTATTTTCTCTTGCATATCTGATTGCCATCATCTTGCCTTCAGTCCCTCTTGCACCAAAGCCTCCCGGTACTATTATGCCATCAACACCCTCAAGCAAGCCAGTGCCGTATTTCTCAACGTCCTCTGCTTCAATCCACCTGATTTTGACTTTTACTTCATTTGCAACACTTGAATGCTTCAATGCCTCGATTATGCTCAGATATGAGTCCTTGAGCTTCACATACTTTCCGACTATTGCGATTTCAACAGAATCTTTGAGGCTCTTGTATTTAGCAACCATTTTTTCCCAGGCTTTCAATTCAGGCTCTCTATTTTCAAGACCGAGCCTCTTAACGAGGTATTTTCCGAGTCCTTCTCTCTCAAGCAAAAGTGGAACCTCGTAAGTGTCTTCAACGTCATATGCGCTTATCACAGCTTCCTCTGGAACGTTCGTGAAGAGGCTGATCTTTTTACGTGCGCTTTCTTCAAGAGGATCTTCACTTCTTGCAACAATGGCATCTGGTTGTATACCCAAAGAGCGGAGTTCTTTAACACTGTGCTGAGTTGGCTTTGTCTTCTGCTCGCCAACAACCTTAAGCTTTGGAACATAAGTTACATGCACGAATGCAACATTCTCTCTTCCTTCCTCAAGCTGCATCTGACGGGCCGCCTCTAAGAAGGGCATGCTTTCAATATCACCAACAGTTCCACCAATTTCCACAATGACAACATCATAATCTCTGGCTATTCTCCTTATTCTCTCCTTAATTTCATTTGTGATGTGTGGGATGACTTGAACCGTCGCACCCAAATAATCTCCTCGCCTCTCCTTTTCAATAACTGCAGAATAAACTTTTCCCGTTGTTATATTATGGTCAAATGTAAGATTTGTATCTAAAAATCTCTCATAATTGCCTAAATCCAAGTCCACTTCTCCACCGTCATCGAGAACAAAAACTTCACCGTGCTGGTAAGGATTCATAGTTCCGGCGTCATAGTTGAGATATGGGTCAATTTTAATGTTTGTAGTCTTAAAGCCCCTTGCTTTCATGAGAAGGCCTATTGATGCGCTCGTTATTCCTTTTCCTAGACCACTCACGACTCCACCTGTGACAAATATGAACTTTGTCATGGCAAAACCTCCACACGTTATGTTGTGGATTGATTGATAAGTGCTTAAAAGCTTTATTTAGAAAAGACTAAAAATCTTCAAGGTAAGATTCATAATCCCCAGTAAGAAAATAAGAAAAAATTTTCAACAAAATCCTTTTAATTTCTCAAGAATTTTTCCTTTCTGAGGGAGAACATGAAAAGAACAAGCATTTTGATTTTTCTCCTGCTTATCACATCAGCATTGGTGAAGTCTTTTTCCACTGTGGAATATGGTAATGTTGAGTTCATTCCAGTTGCAACAGAAAGTGAGCTTAACGAGGTTATTGATGCTAATGAAGGTCAGTATATCCTCATTTACTACTACTCTCTAACCTGTCCCGCATGTAAATACATGCGTGATAATGTCTTCATAGACCCCAATGTAGTCCAGCTTCTCTCAGAAAGAGCTGTCCCTGTAATTGTGGACATTTACAAGGGAAGGGAAGTAACATCACTCCGATATAAAATTTACAGCAAGGTTCTCGTGATTCAGCCCGATAATTTAGGATATTACACTCCTAAATCCCCTGGAGAAGAAATTACAGTTTCAGTTCCAGGAACTCCTACAATGGTGATTTTCAAAGTTGAGAATGGAGAGAAGATTCTAACGGGAGTTGCTGTTGGAGCGCTGAATAAACAAGGTTTCGAGTTTTTCATTAAGGAAACCACTAAAAAGAGAGCAAATATCCAGACATCAAACTTCAAAACATCTACCACAACTGTTGTACAAACCCAAAACGAGAGCCATTTAACCTTTGCAGTCCTCTTAACAATTTTCTCTGCTGGTATTTTGAGCGTATTTTCTCCTTGTGTTTTGCCCTTGGTTGTCAGCGGATTTGCTCTGATACTCGCTAAAAGGAATCTTCAAATCATAATACTCGGCATGATTGCTGCATTTTCTTTAATTGGTGGATTGGCTGGAGCCTTGGGTTCATATGTGGCTCAGATTACGGCACTTTTCTATTTAATTGGAGGAGCTGGATTCATAGTTCTTGGTACGATAATGGTGAGTGAAAAAGCTAATCTATACTTCACTTCAAAAATGAACAAAATTCAACGCCTTGCTGAAAAAAATCGCAAATTTAAAGGTAAATTTGCAGACTTTTTGTTTGGAGCAGCATTGGGAGCTACTTGGATTGGGTGCATAGCCCCATACGTTGGCTTTGCAATCCTAACAGCAACATTAAGCGGAAACTTTACAAAAGGAGTTATTGTAATGTTCATTTATGCCCTTGGAATGGGATTAACTTTCTATCTGATACTCAGCTCCAAGGATTTAGCCCAGTGGATAAACAAGAAATTCCTCTCAAATAAGATTACACTAAAGGGCAGTGATAGAAAATGGGAAAAGGCAATTGGCATTTTAATGATCTTAATCGGCATACTGATGCTTACAGAATTAACTCCATTAAAGCTCTGGAGCCATCTTTTTGAAAAAATAGCTTGATAGAAATCTTTTTATATCCTAGGCTTTTTAACTTTTTTGGGTTGTATAATGCTCGGCACTATAATGGGAAATTCATTAACTGTCATTTTAAAAAGCAAGGAGATCAGAAAACTTGTTGCTCTAGCATTTCTGCTCCTTGTAGTTCTGCCTTTCCCGTTAACGTCGAGGTTTGCAGAGGACTATCAAGAGGCTAATGGGGATAAGTATTGGAATGCTCAAGAGGACATTAACGAATACTTTGAGCGGAACTGCATCGCATTAGCCCCACACAATGGGGACGAAGCAGAATGGAAAGTGATAGTTCTACACAAGAACTGTGACATTGAAAAGCCCGAGGGGAATCCATTGATAACAGTCAAAGATGGATATCTAATTTACAAAGAGCCTGTTTTTGTAGTCAAGGAGAAGAGAGAAGAGTTCATCTCCAATGTTCTTAAGTTCTATCTTGCTCCAGCTTTGATTTTTATGTTAATCTCTTTTGTTGTTGAGTACTCCCTAGTCAAAGCTTCTTGGCTCTGGCTGAAGGGAAAGCGGAATTTTTCAGCAAAATCCTTGCTTAAGGAAGGGGCAGGGAATTTACCCTCAGTGGTTCTGGTCTATCTGCTGAGCTTAGCTACGGTTCTTGCTCTAGGTGTGCTTATATTCTTTGTGGGTTTTGCTGCATATTTCTTTGTGAGTCTGATTAAATATGAAGCTGGCAGCTTTGTTCTTTCCATTTTAAGGGCAGTTCTCATTGTATATGCTGTTTTGCTTTCCTCGACATTTTCAATGGTTCTCCCAATATATCTTCTCCAGGAAAAGCTCTCCGCAATTTTAGAGGCTTTTGAGCTGGTGTGGAATAATTTCTGGACTTGCGTGGGATTTGGAGTAATCATCACAGCTCTCACATGGATTGCTAACAAGCTCATGCTCATTCCGAAAACTTCAACAATTGTCTTGGTATCTCTGCTGTCATTTGCAGCTTTTCTACTCTCAGCGGTTGGTGGATTGAATTTGTATGTCACGCTTAGAGGTATCAAGGTGGGGACAAATGAAATCTACTAGGCTTTTAGTCGCACTCCCAATTTTAGCGTTAGTATTTAGCCACTTGATATTTCTCCCTCTCACTCTCCCAGTCTTCCAGCTTTACGTAGAGCTTAACAAAATCCAAGAGCAGATGATAAAGGAAGATGACTCAATAATGTGCCATAGAGTTATGGAAAACACAAAAGAGGCAAAAGAGCTGCTTGAAAAGGGAGCGAACATTTCATGGAGCTGTGATGACACTTACTATCGGGAAAATGCTCCAACAGTTACCGTTAATGGACTGACAGTTTACAAGGATACATATCAGCGTTATATGAGAGTCAAAAGTGAGCTCAGAAGGAAATTCAAGCAGTTCATATCTATTTTTACTCTCAGCATTCTCATGAGCATTGCTTTTAATTATGCCATGTCTATTGCTTTCATAGAAGCCCAAACGAGAAAGGAATTCAGCTTACTTGGAATAATTGGAGAGGGTTTTAAAAATACACCTTTCCTAATCTTAGCTTACCTTCTCAACGGCTCTCTGCTTTTTGTTGTCTCTCTACTCATTGCAATACCCATCGCCTTTGCAATACCCATAGCTAAAGTAGTCATTGGAATTATGTTAACGGGTGGAATTTCACTAGTTGCTCCAATCTATGCTGGTGAAAAGAAAATTTTCTCCCTCGACGTTATGTGGAACATAACAAAAACAAACCCACACATCTTCATTCTACTTGGAGGGGCTGTCTTTGCAGTAACGGAGCTTCAATCATACTCTCTGAAGAATGCATTAATCTGGCTGTATTTTGCTGCTATTCTGCTGAATACCACAATTTCAAATTATGGAGGTGCATTTGCTTACATGAGCTCTGCTGAAAATTTAGGGGTATAAAGAAAAAATCAAGCATTTTCTTCGTCAAAATGAACTCCTTCCCCCTCTCTTCCGTTATGAATTTCCTTAATTTCAAAAACTTTGAGCGGAACTCTCTTCAAGGCCTTTCCAACAACAGCTTTTGCAATTCTCTCTGCATGCTCTAAGCTCTGGGCATTGAAGACTTTAAGAGTCAGATAAATTCCAACTAAACCAACACTCCCAATAACGAAAGCACTCTCAAACGGACTTCCACACACAGGGCATTGGGAGTAGCCAATTTCAACCTTCACGAAGTCAAGCTTTTCTTTATTCAAAGCCTTCGCAACCTTTGATACGGCAACATTTATCGCATCCTCTGGTGTCTCAACGTCTCTCACAATTATTGGAGCCTCCAAAACAACGATGTAGTCACCCATCTTTCCCACCTCGTCACTCACCCGAAGGCAAAGAGTCTGTTGTCTTCGCCTTTAAACACCCCAAGTCTAACTCCAGCATCAATAAAGCCGTGTGCATAGTTTAAAGCAGCGAAAGCAGTCACATAATCACCTTTCTTGTAGTAGTATTTGGCATCACTGTAGTAGCTTTTAGCCATGATTAAAAAGTCTTTCGCAACAGAATAGAGGAGGCTTTTCTCATGCACTACTATTTCAAGTTTCTCGAGAGCTTGTTTTGTTATTTCAAAGTATTTTTTGAGTTTTTCTTCGCTGATCTCTCGCTCCACCGGTCTCGCCTCAGCTATAGCTAACTTGAAATCCTTATAAACCTTGCTTATTCACTAATGATGAGTGAGGTGATATCTATGTACACGCTCATTGATTTATTCGCTGGTGCAGGAGGATTTAGCAGGGGTTTCAAGGAAGCGGGATTTAAGATTTTAGCTGCTATAGAGAATTTTGCTCCAAAAGCTGATACTTACAAGTTCAACTTTCCTGAGGTTAAGATGTATGTTGAAGATATCAAGAAGATTCACACCATAGATGTCATGAGAGATATTGGAGTGCCAGATGTAATAATAGGTGGACCTCCATGTGAACCTTACACAGCCGCAAATTTAAAGAGAAAGGAGAATCCTCTTGATAGGCTTTACAATGACCCGATTGGACAGCTTGTTTTACACTTCATTCGCTTTGTGAAAGATTTCCAGCCAAAGATATTTGTCATGGAGGAAGTGCCCCAGATTATGGAAGGTGAGCTTAAAGATGCCTTGAGATACGAGTTTGAGAAAGCTGGCTATGAGGAGATTTACTTCAACATTCTTGATGCTCAAGATTATGAAACCGCTCAGAGAAGGAAGAGAGTGTTCATCTCAAACATTCGCATCAAGCCTAAGAGGGTTAAGGAAAAGCTGACAGTCTGGGATGTGATTGGAGATTTACCTGATCCGAGGCTTCCCGAGGCATTAGAAATTCCCAACCACAGATATGTTCCACTTTCACCAAGGAAGCAGAGGAAAATTATGAGGCTTAAGTGGGGAATGGCAATGCATAAGTTTGGAGACTCACAGAGGAAGTTCACGAACTGGGTCAGGCTTCATCCTTACAAGGTTGCACCCACAGTCAAAGGCGGTAGCAGGTTCATTCATCCCTTTGATGACAGGCTTTTAACTGTCAGAGAGCAGGCAAGGTTAATGGGATATCCAGATTACCACATATTCCTCGGTGGAAGGGATGTGCAGTATGATAGCGTTGGTGAAGCAGTCCCTCCAACAGTTGCGAAGGCAATAGCTGAATACGTGAAGGAGAAGCTTGATGAAGGCGATTATTAAGATTAGCGAAAGATTTATAATCTCCCCTTCGCTTTAACTTTGTCGGGAATGGGCCCGTGGTCTAGTTGGTCATGACGCCGCCCTTACGAGGCGGAGGTCCGGGGTTCGAATCCCCGCGGGCCCACCAGAAAACGAGCAATCTTCTAATCACATCCTCATACGTTTCACCCATCCTACCAATCTTTCTAAGCTCTTCCTTCAACTCCACACTCACCCAGATTGTCGTTTTCCGCCCACTTTCAACACCCATTGCCAGCGCCTCCAACTATAGAGCCTATAACCCCTATGGCAACAATACCATCAGCAATAGTAAGTGATATAAATCTAGATATAAAACACTTTTGCCAAACTGGAAGAAAAGAAGGAGAGGACTATGATGCATTCTCAAGAAGCGCTGCAACAATGAGGAGGAGAGCTCCAGGCAATGAGGCTACTGTAATTACTAATCCCGCAAGAAGTCCCAAGAGGAAAGCTACAAGTCCTAACTCTCCTCTCTCATTATATGCTTCAACTGCTGTAATGACAGGTTCGGCTTTGTTCAAGATTTCATAGATAAACAGTACAAGCAGACCTATCAGTATAATTCCTGAACCGACCATTACGTAAAAGCTTGTCAGTATCTCTTTGAAAGCTTCTATCACTGCACCTATGGGGTCTATTCCAGTAGCTAACAAAAGTCCTATAATAAACCCAGCACCAGCATACTTCCCCTTACTCATAGGCAACACCTACACAATTGTATAAAACAAGTTGTCACTTTCTTTCTTCTCACTTGAAGTTTAAATCTTTTTCTGCTTGCAAAAACAAACTTGCTAACTGGTGGGGGTACCGAGCCTCCAGCCACAAGAGAGAAGAAGCGGAGGACCGGAAACAACCATGGACATAATAATTATTAGTACACCCTCTCTCTGGTATCCCTTACCCCTTACACTACTTCCTGTCCACCAAAACGTCATAATCTACAGGAGGCAAGGGCTTGAATCTAAATCCACCAAATCGCCCCCACTCGATAACCGCATATCCGTCTCGGAGTGCGAGTACTACTTGCTTCCTCACTATACTGCCTTGTTCGACCTCAGCTCCTCTCAAGTATATTCTTGTTGGGATTTTCGTCCTGATTCTCCAATCGACATTCTTGAGTGTGTGAGTTGACATGATGAGCGAAACCCAACCCTTCCTCAGGTCTTTGATGATGTCTTTGACCCAATCTTGGAGAATAAACTGAGCACCTCTCGGTGTCTCTGGAAAGATGTCATCCACTTCGTCAATAAACACGCTGTACCATCTCCTATCCTTCCTGGTGAGGAGGCGGTAGAGGAGTTCAAACCAAAAGTAAGCGGGTTTCTCCTCCTCTAACTTGTCAGGTGGAATGATTTTTCCGGTCCTGTCCTTCACATCTTGTACCAGTTCTTCAGAAATTCTGTAGCTCACAGGTTCATAGATGACATTCAGCTTGTCTTTCCTTGCCAAACGGAGGATGTCCTCAGCACTTTCATAGGTAACGAGGTCCGGGATTTCAAGCTTTGTTGCTGGTGAGCCATCGTACGGGAGTTTCAAGAATTCTATGTTGTCATCCTTGTGAACCAGTATTCTTACTTTCTCCTCCCAACTTGGGAAGCGATGCCATTGTGCTAGGAATCTGCCTCTCCAGAAACAGATGTCAGGCATCTGGGAGATTAGAAACTTGGCAAAAAGTAGCTTCAAGGTGGTTTTCCCACTGCCTTGTTCTCCGGTGATTATCCCGACATTTCCTCCTCTTTCGGGTCTTCTGGACAAGAATTTGTTGAGAAGTTCAGCGCCCACTTCTGCGAAGATTTGGTCACCGGATTTGAGGCTTAATCCTTTCTTCTCCAGCACCATAACCACCCTCCCTCTCCCTGTGTAGATAGTTAAATGGACTTCTGATACAACCTTTTTGGACGGGGAGAGAGGGTAGATTACGGCAGAGCGAAAACAGGAGAAGATGCGGGAAAACTGAAGAAAGAAAGCATCAGCTAGGACAAGCCATAAGGAGATATGGGAACATAGAGATATAGCTCATTTCTCTACCTGCATTTGTCCTGATGCTTCTTACAGTAGTAGATTATCAGGTTGTCAATGACTTTGGGGATTGTTTGGTTCCATCCTCCAATTTTCTCGTCAATTCTCACTAACTCCTCCATTTTCTGCCGGCACTCCTCATTCCTAACGAATTCTGAAAGTACTCTGTGTACTTTTATGAACCTCTCTACTTCATTCTTAGGTGTAACTCCAAAGTGGAAATGAACCATAGTGTGTGTCCAATCAACAGGCATGATAAGGTTTGGGAGAAGGAAGTGCAGAAGTTTAGAACGCCCCACAATCTTTGTTTTAGTTCTTATAGGGTCAAGAGGCTCAAGACACCTATAAAGTTTCGTCACAGTTGTTTCAACATCCATAAACTCCTCTACTGAATGACCTGCTAACTCTTCAAGGCTCTTGAGAACTTTGGGTGTTCTTAAGTTGGCACTGAACTCCTCAAATGGCTTAAGCTTAGGACCTTTGTTTTGAAAGCGGAAGTTGTGCATTCCCCATGATACTAGACTAGCATAGAGAATGTTTAGAAATCCTCTATCCTCAAGAAGTTTGACAATCCTTTGTGGTGAGGCACATTTGGTTTGCTCAACAACCTCGAGATAGAAGTGAAGGTCTGGCCCCTTACCTAGAATTGAGTTAATTTTCTTTCCAAGGACTATTACCTCTTCTTCTAGGAATTTCTCAAGTTTTTTCAAACCTTCCCATACTCTACTCTCAAATCCCTCTACCATTCAGTTCGCCATGAGCATACTACAACCTTCATCCTAATACATGTTTCGTAGCAACTCCTCCCATCACTCTCAATGTTTTCCGCACTCCCCAAGTTATTCGATTAGGTGTACATTTTTATTTTCATCTGAACACACAAATCTCACTGCACATGTGTTCTTTGTTTGACCTGATTGTCCATAAAAAACATAACCTAATCGAATAACAGATGAAGTGAGGAAGAATTGTGGATAAGAAGTTACAGCCAAATCGAATAACGGAAGGCGTGAGGAAAGTAGAAGAAGTCAGAAAAAAATGGGAGAGTGTAGGGAGGACTAATCTTTCTTGAGAGGCTTGACTGTTATCCCGACCCATGCACGGACATAGTTGTTGGTTGATACAGCCTTCATGCTCTCCTGAATGTCTGGAAGGAGTCTTCTTAGTTCTCTGGCGAATGCTTTTTCTGTCAATTTTGGAAGTTTTCTACTCTCACAGAAGTCAACAAAGATTTCATACAACTCATCTTTTGGAATCCAGCTGTCTTTGTCTCTTACAACAAGCTCTTCAACAAACATTGCTACTGGATTTGATAGCTTCTCGTAGAGTTTTTCGACTTCTTCTGGTGATTTAGCGTATATGAAACCGTTGTAATGCAAGAGTAAAGCCAATCCCACAAGCGCCAAGTTGAATATACCTGAAAGCTCTTCGGGAGTCGCTATCTTCTCATCAAGGTTTGGGATTTTTTTCTCTGGAGGAATCCTTTTTGGGAGTATTACTATCAACAGACGCCTGTAGAAAGCTTCAGTAGCATCGTGAGCTCTTGGAAGAACATTACCTGCGAAGATGAATTTTGCTCTGTTTTCAAACTCAAATGAATTCTTGAACTTCTTTTCTGCTGTTATTGTATCTCCGCTAGTGAACATCTTAAGTAGACCTGTTGACTTAAAAGCCTTCCATGGAATATCGTCAGAAATGTTAACCATCTTTCCGTACAAATCTGCTCTTGCGAATCTGTTTTCAATGAGGTCCTGGGGAGGACGAGCAGAGATGTTCTCCTTCCCTAGGAAGTGTTTGATTATCTTGATGAGTGTTGACTTTCCATTGTTCCCTGGACCAAAGAGAATGAGCATCTTTTGGTATCTGTTGTCCCCTAGAAGGATATAACCCAGGAACTGGGTGATAGTCACATAGTCTTCTCTTGTGCCTAGGACCTCATTGAGGAACTGAACAAATCTTCTAGGGACAGCATCAGGGTTAAACTCGGCGTTAATCTGTCTGAGGCTCAGGTACTCTGGTGTGTGAGGCAAGAATGTCCAGTTTTCAATGTCGAGAAGTCCGTTTTTGCAGTTCACTATGTATGGATTTTTGTCGAACTCGTCACGGCTCACGTAGGTGCTTCTCTGAATGTGTCCGATGACTTCATTCACGAAGTACCGAGTAGCTTTGTGTTCAAGTCCAACTTTTTTCATCATGTTTTGAACTTCTCTTTTGATGATGCGTGTTTCAGCACCAAAGTGATACTTGCCTTGATAGTAGAATAAGACTTCTTCTGTGTCATCAAGTGTTGCAAACCTGTAGTACTTCATAAGAACATCTGCAACATGTGAAGGTTTGATGTCATCTGGATGCTGTGGGTCAATCTTTTGTTGGAGGAGCTCATGCGGTTCAGGCAACTTGGCACCCAGCGGTCTTCCCCATTCGTCATACTTTGGAATGCCGCCAACTTTTATCCTCTCTTGAATGAAGTTTCTGATATCTTGAAGGATTTTCTCAAGCTCTTCAGGAGTCCATAAAGTACTTATACTGCCTCCAGCATAATCACTATTAGGGGTTACAGCTTCCATCCTCTATCACCTCTCTTTAGTTTTTAATCTGTTTTGTTTTGACTCAACAGCTTCTCGACCTCACTTTTTGGGATTAGATAGTACCCACTTAGTGTTTTGACAGCATGTAGTTTTCCAGTGTGAATCCAGTACACTACAGTATCGCTGGCGACATTCAGCATTGCAGCAAGCTGAGAAGGACGTAGATAGTCTTTATTTGGGTCAATACCATATTCATGCAGTAGTCGTTGAACCTCTTCTTCTGGAATTCTGTACCAGCCTCCTGCATACCTGTATGCCTTAATCTGGCCCTTTTCGATAGCTTTCTTGATGGTACTGTACTCTACTCTTAGCAACTTTGCTAGTTGGGTTGCCGTATGGTATGTTCTTCCCATTTTTTCCTCACCTCTCAATCCTTCTCTTGTTCAAATGTATTCTCCAAGAACTATAAATACTTTTTGGAGGTTTTTCATGCCTCTTTTCTTAACTTACACGGCTCTAAGAGGAGTAAGTTAAGATTTCTACTAGCGAGTGTAATCACACTTGGTCTTTAGTGAAAAGCAAAAAACACCCTTGACAGAACACCAAAATCTTTGACCAAGAACAGGTCTGGAAGCTCAAGGACTGGAGCCTGTCACTTAAGTTCTGGAAAGTTTGGCTTGTTGATAAAGACTACATTCTTTCTATCTTTCAAGAGGTCGGTGATGTCAATGTAAAAGTCAGCAGTGCGCTTATAAGGAAACGGATGACCATGCCAGTTAACTATGATTCCATTGTAAGACTTAAGTTTGACGAGCAGGTGCCCTCCTTCTGTTTTTGTCTGAGTTGGTTCAAGTATGAGGAGCATCTGGGCTGTAGGAGGAGACCCTTCTACTGTTAGCAAAACTGTTGACGTCAAGCCATACCAATCGGGCATAAAGGCAACAAACACTCGTCTTTCCCTTGCCTCTGCACCCATCTTTTCTACCAAATCTTCAAATCTTAGTACTGTTTCCATTCTCACCACCACTTTTAGTACACTTCCAGATTTTTAAGTATAGAGGTCTGGTCCTCCTGTCTCCTTGTTGTTTTTCAAAAAACCAAAGTAAGGAAGATGCTGTGGGCTTTAGGGAGGAGCAGGTGAATCTGTCGGTTTTCATGTTCTTCTCCCCTTACTGATTTTCTCAAACAGTTCCAAAGCAACTTGTTTTGCCTTCTCAATTTCTTCACCAGCAATCCGAATGCTGATGTGAAGGTCAGGCTTACTGATTTCTAGTTCCAGTAATGGTGATTGTAGGAGTTCCTCCTCTCTCTCAATTTCAGCATCTTCGCCTTCCTCATCGGTTGGTTCCACAGGGAGTTTAGGTGTGTCTTCAATCATGAGCTTGGGCTTCAGGTGTGGAGGCACTGTTTATCCCTCCGTTGTTTTTCAGCTTCAGGACTTCGCTTTCAGGTATCTTGTAGTAGAGGCCTACCTTGATGCCTCTGAGTTTGCCCTGTCGCACTAACTCACTTACAACTTCTTGCCTAACTCCAAGAATTTCAGCAGCTTGTCTGGTACTGAGGAGTTTATCTTTTGGAGGTTTCTCCTTCTTGAGCCTTTCAACTTCTTCTTCAGGAATCCAATGATAGACCCTCATCCCATAGCGGATTTTCAGGGAGGCGACTTTCCCCTGTTCTATCCACAGATAGATAGCGTCAGTCGAAGTGTCAAGAATCTTGGCTACTTCTCGTGGGGAGAGATATGGTCCTTCAGGCCTTGGAATCTTTGGTGTTAGCATCCTCCTCACCCGGTTGTTCTTCTGCAAGTTTGATAACTCCAATCTTTCCTTTCCAAATGGCCACCAATCCGCAATCTTTGGCTCTGCCATTGACTACAACCTTAGCGTCTTTGAGGGTGAGGAATTGATTGGTCTCCTGGACAAGAATGCCGACATAGGTGGTTCTGCTGTTCCTTTCGCTTACAATCACCTTGCGGTTCCAGAAAGGTTGGAATTCAGCCCAAGTGAGGTTCATGTTGCTCATGTTACTTCACCTCCTTTGGGATACTCAATGACAACAAGGTTCTGGATGAAGAGTTTTCTCACCACAGCAGCAGGTCTGTTGGTGAATTTTCTGCTTCTGGGAATCTTTATGTGGCAATCTGTTAGGTACAAGAATGCCCAGTCTTCGTTTTCGACAGTCCCGACAAAGACGCTTCCGTCATCCATTTTGATGCTGACCTTGGCACCAAAGTACTTCTCAAACTGGAGTTTGGGTTTCATTTCTCCTCACCTCCCAACTCTTTCTCTAAGGTCTCAACAAGGTTGATAGCCTCCTCGACATTCCTTCCAACACCTTTCCAGTACTTTGACACCTTTGTTGCTCGGATGCTGTACAGGTTGGTCTTGAGGTCTCTTACCAGCCGTTTGATTTCTTCTTCCTTCCCCATCTCGTTTCACCTCCGTCCTTTACTGATATTAAATCCTATTTACTGTTAGTAAACTTTTTGGACGGTTGTCATTGCTCTATTTTCTTAACATTCGTCAGATATCAGTTTGAAAGTTAAGAAAAGCCCGGTAAGAACTTTTAACTTTCATACAGAAAGTTAAGATTTCTGGGAGGCCATTGGTGACAGTGAGGAGAAGCGGAAGGTCTGATAGTGTTTAAACCGGTAAAACACTATGAAACCAGTCCAAAAAAGTTGTGTAAGTAGAGGATTAAACAGAAAATTGGAGGATGGGGGCAATTCTCTGTCCCTGTCCTCCCCTACAACCACAACAAACTTAGGAGGTGGTAAAAGGTGCTGGGGTACTTGAAGTGGTTCTTGAGTAAGGACAGTGCCTTCACAGATATCGAACTAGCAGGAAGAGCAATGATGTTTATCGGGATTCTCAGCTTAACATTCGTGTTCTTAGGCTATACAGCGAAAGTAACCCTCGACAACATCAACGTAACCGACATAACAGCGCTTCCGATATTTGGCGGTGTCTTCGGTCCACTGAACAATGCAATGAACGTAGGTGCAGTAGTCATACTGTTATTCTTCCTGATAATGGTCATTTACGCTTTGTGGAACATGGTTCAGCAGTTTGGCGGGCTTGGATACGGCGGATATCCAAGAGAGTAAAGTCCTCTCCCAAACTTTTCTTTTTTTCAGGTGGTTGGAATGTTAGGATTGCTGTTTGGGAGGAAGATTGTCAAGTCTGGTCTTGATGAAGTCCGCCAGGCCAGTGCATACTTCAGAAAGATTGAAAAACTGGAGAAACAGAGACAAAAACTGCTGGAAGAGAGGGCAAGGCTCATTCAGGAGATTAGGATGATTGACGCTGAGCTCAGGGAGATTGATAGGCAACTAGAGTTCTTGAGGAGATTGGAGTATTGGTGACTTTTGTTTCTTCACGGTTTTTTGTCATTGAGTGCTGGTTGTATTGGTTAAGAATGGCAGGAAAATCAAGAGCTTGTTTTAGCCTCCCTACATTCTCCTTGTATGCTTTTCTTGCCTGATGGAACAGGTTGATGTAGTGGGTTGCCAAAATGTCACCACTTTGGCTATGACCTATCATGAATTTGACTACAGACTCCTGAACCCCAGCTTCAATCATCTTGTTTATGAACCATTTTCTGGCGTATTTCAGTGGGAGACCTCGCTTAACAAAGTATCCTCCAACTCCGTCATACGTCACTCTGAATCTCCTTAACCTTTCCGCCAATTCGACTGGCATAAACACATAGTAGGATATCTTGCTCTTTCTCCTCCAGCCAAGCTCATAGTAGGCTATTCCGTCTTCTATGTGAAGTTTGCTCCTGTCGAATTCATTGACCAACTTGATTGCTTCCTTAACCCTGATGCCGCTGAAAACACACACAAGGCCAACAAGGAGATAGTCCTCCCTTGTTACCTTGCTTAAAGCCTGTCTAACTTCCTCATCGCTTGGCAACCTGACGTCAATCCCGTCTGGCCTCTCTTTTAAGAGTTTCAGGAGGCTTGAGGCAAATTCCTCACTAATCATGCCTTTCTCCAGTTGGAACCGGATTAGTGCTCTTACACTCCTAACAAACCAATTCCACCGTCCACTTTTGCCACTATCAACCTTGGAGAGGATTCCTCTTAGGTCAGCTGGGCTTGTGATGTCAGCCTCACCAAGATACTTGTCGAGATAGCGGATATAGTCCCGAGCAACATCTTTGTTTAGTTTGTTGTTAAGGTAGCGAGCAAACTCCTCTCTGATTGGCAGATAAGTGAGCCTATCCCTGCTGTTGCTGGCTGTTTTGCGGTTTTGCTGACCCTTACGAGGCGGAGGTCCGGGGTTCGAATCCCCGCGGGCCCACCATTCAACTCAAAAACGTTTCTAACAAAAAGTTTGATTAAGAATAACTGGTATTTGCTCAAATTCTGGATTATGCCCTCTGTCTTTATAGGGGATACGAAATCAAGATTTACACAAACAAAGTTTTCAGGAAAAGCTTTTTATTTCGTAAAATGTTTAACAATAGTGTAAAGCTTTGGGAGGTATGTTCATGGGAGTTGAAAAGGTTCCAAAATACGATATTCCTGTTAAAAAGGTTGAATATGTTTTTATTGAACTGGAAAAAATGAAACCTCACGAGCAGCTAGTTCAAAAGGAACTTGAAGCATTCATTGAAAGTGTTACAGGTTCAGGCGTTTTCTGGAAGCCTATGCTTCTGGCTAAAGTTCCTGGAGAGGATATGTACTTAATTGTGGATGGTCACCACAGATGGGCTGGTCTTATGAAGCTTGGGGCTAAGAAAGCCCCATCAGTAATTTTGGACTACTTCAGTGACGATGTAAAGGTTTATACTTGGTATCCAGCATTCAAAGGTGATTTAGATAAGGTTCTGGAAAGGTTAAAGAAAGAAGGGCTTACAGTTGAAGAGTGCCAAAATGCAGAAGAACTAGCGGAGAAAGGGGAAATTGCCTTCGCTCTCATCGGTAAACATAAAGCATTCAAGATTCCAGGTGGATTACAAGAACAAAAAATTGTGAGCAAAGTTCTTGATGAAATGAGTGTTGAAGGAGAAATTGAACTTATTTACTATGGTCTTAAAGAAGATGCAAAAGAGGATATGGACAAAGGAGAAATTGACTACGTCTTTATCAGAAAAGCACCAAGCAAAGAAGAAGTAATGGAGCTAGTGAAAAAAGGAGAAGTTTTCTCACCAAAGACAACGAGGCATGTATTGCCATTTATACCAGACAAAATTGATGTCAAGCTTGAAGACCTCTTCTGAAAAAGTTTTTAACCTCTCTTTTTTAGTTCTTTTTGACCAATGATGACGGATCAACCGGCTGAATAGTAGTGATGATATCGGTCTTGTCTGAGGTGTGTAAATTGATCAGGGCAGTTATCTTTGATGTTGACGAAACGTTGATATATTATGAAAATTACAATGCTCAAGAATGGTTTAACAGCTATCTCAAACCTGCATTCCAACGACATAGTATAAATGTAGATTTTGAAACATACAGGAAGATGGTTAAGGGGATTCTTCCTCGAAGTTATGTTGAAAAGCTCGGAATTAACCATGTGGAGTTCTGGAAGCTTGTCGATAATGTAAATCTTAAATATCGGAGAGTGTTGGCAAAAGAGGGTAAGATTAAGATTTTTCCAGATGTTTCTCAAACTCTCCAAGAGCTAAAAACAATGAGATTGAAACTTGCTGCTGTAAGCAACGCTTCTCAGGACTGTACAGAATTCGTGCTGGAGCTTTTTGATTTGAGAAAGTATTTTGAAGTAATTTTTGGCAAAGATTATTCATATCTCGATGGTGCAAAGCCAAATCCATACCTAATCCAAAAATCCCTTAAAGTTCTGAATGTTTCTCCCAGCGAAGCTCTCGTTGTTGGAGACAGTGAGCTGGATGTAAAAGCAGCACATAGAGCTGGAATTAAAGCAGTTCAAGTTTTGAGGTTTGATAATTTTGTGGAAGAAGCTGACTATCATGTTAGAGATCTCAATGAGCTTGTGGATTTAGTCAAAAAGTTAGTGAATGAAGAGAGACATTAATGTAATCTTTTCAAACGACACTACGACAGAATACGTAATATTACAAACAGCAAAATTGCCAAGAGTGTAAGGACTATTGTAACTCCAATAGCCTCTTCCTCCTTGAGCTTATACTGTGTTAGGATAACATTAGCAACAATAGCTGGAGGCATTGAAGCTTCAACAAGTACCGCCCAAAATATATCTCTCGGGGCTTTAAGTGTTAGGAAAACAAAAATAAAAGGCAAAACTATCCTAAAAGCCGCAACTTCAATTAGCTTTTTCACTTCAAACTTTCTCAGGTTTATTGTAGATCCAAAATAAATTAAAATCAACGGAATACTCCACCATCCAATTTTGTTCAGCATATTAAGGAACTGCGGAGGAAGTTCTATCCCACCTAACACAAAAAATAGGGCCAATAAATTCGCACTTACAGGAGGGAATTTCAATGCTCTTTTTATTGTTTCCGTCAATGAAGCTCTGCCACTTGAGTAATGAGCGGCTATAAAGCTTGAAATCGGCAGAGCTATAAGCGTATTTGTGCTTGCATAAATGATTGCTGGAGTCAAATCATTTAGGAATAAGCTTGCTATTGGAAATCCTAAGGCAACGGTATTTGGATATATTGAGAGAATCATTAAAGCAGCTTTCCATTTCTCGTCTTTTAACCTGAGACCATAGAGATATGCACCAAGAAATGAAACTCCAATTACCAGAAACACATAAATGAAAACTACCCTCACCTCCATTAAATATGCCAAGTCCTTTGAAGCAACGTTTGAGAATACATAAAACGCTAAAAGAACATTACTGGCAAGAAATCTAATTACAGAAAAAGGTTTTCGTGATTTAATCACTCTTTTCAGCAAAAATCCAATTGCTATCAACGAGAGCATCTCTGGAATATTCATGGTTTGAACTCAGTTTGGGTGTTAAAATCTTTTTTGGTATTAGCGGTCAAAGAATGTATTCATTTTCGACCAATAAATTTTTATATACTAAACACTCAATTTTAGTACAGAAAAATGTACTACAAAAATTTGTACCGTGATGAAAATGGAGGATTTGAGGAGACAACTTGAAGAGCTTAAGAAAAGGTTGGAGGTGCTTGAAGAAAGCATAGACCCGGTAGATGAGATAATGCTATCCATTAAGATGCGTCTAAGGAAGAAGCTTGAAGCCGGGAGCTTAGAACTAAATGAGGAAAAAGCCGCAAAGATTCTCAAAAGTCTTGCCAATCCAGATAGAATTAGGATTCTCAAAATGCTCTCGGAGAGACCTATGTCTTTCAAGGAGATTAAAGATGTCTTGGGAGTTGAGAGTCCTACTGTTTCTCACCATCTCAAGCTCCTTAAAAAAACTGGAATGGTGAGGAGTGTTGAAATGTATGAGATTACCGAAAATGGTCGCTTACTTTTGCGCTTACTTGAAATTATCACTGCTTTAGGGGAGGTGGAAGAATGAAATGGGATTATAGTATTTTCGAGGAAAAAAGCTTACGATTCAGGCTTGCTGAATATCTAAAAACGCTAACTGCATTAATGCTAATCCTCTGGCTCCTAAAAGGACCTCTTAGGCTCACTCCCTATAATGATTACATGGTCTACGCAATAATAGGCTTGATTTTTGCCTTTGAGCTGTTGGGTGTGGGTAAATGGATGGGAGTAACCCTTAGTGGTATTATATTTGCTTTAGCCAAGGCCTCATTCTGGACAAGTATCTTCCTGTTCTTTGGGAAGTGGCTTGGAATGTCACCTAAGCTAAGCGGTTACGCTGGGACTGCATTTGCTTATGCTGTTGTTCTGATGATAGCTGGAGTCCTAACAGCAAAGTTCAGCAAGGAGAGATTTGAGTTAAAGGTCGAAGGGAAAGCCTACGAATTTAAAGGGGCTGACTTTGGTGATGTAAAAGTTCAAGGTGACGGTAAGGTATATCCAATAAAGTTTGGAAAGAAAAAGGCTGGGTGGGTGATAGATGGAGATGTTGAGGTCATAGCAAAAACACCGCTGGGCGAGATTAGAAAGAGACTCATCTCTCCAGTTGCAATTTGGACTTCTGTCAATATAGCCGGTGAAAGGACTTCTTCTGATCCAGCATTCGTAGAGCGAGTAAATGAGCTGATAAATCCCGACAGACTCTACAAGAAGAACAAAAGCGATACTGTTGTTGACCTTGGCTTCATAAAGGTTTACGAAGGAGAAGGGTTTGAATATGTGAAGCTACCATTCATTGAGGTTATAGAAACACCAAGCGGTGAAGAGGTTAGAATAGGCCCAATTAGAATTCGTGAAGGACATCCAGAGAAACCATCAAGTGAGATGCTCACCATAAGAGAGCTCACCAACGGATTCCAGCTTACGAAAGTTGGAGGCAGGCTGAAAGTTCAGACAGAGGATTACTCAATAGAGGTTAGCGATGAAAGGGTCGTATATAGGAGTGGGAATGAAAGTTTAACTTTGGGAACGGATTACGTCTCACTTCACTCTGGAGAGATTTCAATAACTGTGGGAAGGGGTAGAGCCAAGATACGCATTGAAGATGTAGTTATTTCGGCTAGAGAAGGAAAGGTTAGGATTAGGGTTGGCGGGAAGAGTTACTCCATCGAAAGTTCTCAGGCTTACAAATTGGTTCTTGAGAAGGCAAAGGAAATCGTGGAGGAGCAAAGCACCGAGCTTATTGAAGGCTTGGGAATAGACAGAGCAAAGCTGAACAAGCGTGTAAAGGAGCTATTGGACGAGCTGATGCAGTATCTGGGGTGAGAATAGTGATATTTGAAAGTGTTGAAAAGATTAAGGTAAGCATAGAAAACGGTACCATAACAGTTGAAGGATGGAATGAGGGCTATGTTGAAGTTGAGTACACTGCAACTGACGAAGCGGGTATTATAACAAAAATGGAGGGGAACAAACTTATTATCGAGACTCCCCGAAGAAGATTTTTCAAGCTGTTTAAGAACTCTCCAAAAGGCGAAGTAAATGTCAAGATTAATATCCCCTCAGATGTTCCAGTTCAAGTTGTAATTGCAAACGGCTCTGTTAATGGTAGAAATGCTTTATTCGAGCTAATTAGCAGTGTAAACTGTGATATATCCCTTGAAGGCTGCAGGGCAAAAACCTTGGCAACGGTAAGCGGCAGAATAAGGGCATCAATAAAGACCGCAGATTCTCTGACCGTAGCCACTGTGAACGGTCCAATTGAATTAACCTTAGAGGAGCTTGAAGACAACGTTACGGTGAGTAGTGTAAATGGAGATATTCATATATTCCTGAGTGAATTCTGCGACGCTAAAATAAGAGCAAATGCAGTCAACGGCAGTATTCACATAGAAGATACCCACAGCATAAATGCAGGCAAATATGGGGTGAATGTAAGCACATTAAATGGTTCGATAACGATTGAGCTCATCTGACCAGTTATCCTCCAAAAGTTTTTTTGAAAAAAATCCAGAGGGTAGTGGAAATGCTCAATCTTGGGAAGAACTTCTGGCTCTACGCCATAGGGAGGTTCATTTCACAGCTCGGCTGGGCAGTTCAAGACGTAGCATTGCCCCTCTACGTCCTTGATGTAACAAAAAGCGGTGCAATGATGAGCATCTTCCTCATAGCCGAGCTGGTTCCTCGTTTAGCTCTATCACCAATTGCGGGTGTTGTAGGCGACAGATACAACAGAAAAGCCCTTATGGTGTGGCTCGACATAGCGAGAGGCGTTCTACTCTTTGGAGTAATTGCTTTTGAATTGCTTAATCTCAAGACGCTCTTAATTGTGCAAGTCTTGATGAGCATAATGGGAGCTTTCTTTGCTTCGGCAACAGGTGCCATGTTCGCTGATCTGGTTGAAAAAGATGAGCTTACGAGAGCTACATCAACGGTTCAAACTCTTGGCATAATAGCAAGGATAGCTGGGCCACTTCTAGGTGGCATTATCTACGCTTTTGGAGGCATAAGGTTAGCGCTCTTAATAAACGCAGTCTCGTTCTTTGGCTCTGGACTATTTGAGATGTTCATACATTATGAATGGAAAACAAAAGAACTGAAGGGCATAAGCGAAATTAAAGGAGATTTGTTAGAAGGTTTGAGGTTCATCAAGACGAAAAGGGCTTTAATGATTTTAATGAGTTATGCCTTGCTCATCAACTTCCTCTTCAATCCAATTGGAGCCGTCGTTTTGCCCTACGTCTTCAGGATTCAAATTGGCTTCTCAGCCCAGCAGTTCGGGGCATTGCAAACCGCTATAATGGTGGGCATGCTACTTGGAAATGCTCTGATAATGGCAAAGCTTGGCAATAAGGCAGAGATGTTGCTGTTCAAAGCTCTGTTCATGGAGTTGACTCTATTCTTGGTGATAACTCTGCTATGCTCACCATTCATAAGCTTAGAGGTCTGGACACTGTTTGTGGTGTTTATAGCAATTGATGTTTTACTGGGAATCTTGAATGCTCTCGTGAATGTCCCGATTTCAGCGAAACTGCAGAAGATGGTGCCGAGTGAGCTTAGGGGAAGGGTATTCTCGGTGTTTGAAATGCTTGCAATGGGGACGACTCCAATAGGAATGGCAATTGTCGGAGTTCTTTTAGAGAGTCTTCGGCCATATCAGCTGATGATTATCTCATGGCTCGCTGGATTTGGAGTCACTTTATATTATTTCATCAGATATGAGAGCGTTATCTTGGCACCAGAAGCTGAGAAAGAAGGAATTTAAAAATCACTCAAGCCAAATGCTGTCGTCTCCGAAGTAGTTCAACTTAACGACAAAAAGCCTAAATGGCTCTTCATTTTCATTGATGACCCAGTGAACAGTCTTGGGCTTAACTAAAAAGATATCTCCAGGCTTTGCATCATATTCTTTTTCTCCAATGCCGAGCTGTGCTTGTCCGCTAATTATGTAAAACAGCTCGTACTGCTTCTCGTGATAGTGCTTTGGAACAGTCTGCTTAGGCTTAATCTCGACTATTTGGGCATAACTCCCTTCAGGAAGCTCGCCCTCAAATAATGGAGCTTTCTTGTAAGTTCCCCTATCAATGAACTCATTAATTTCGGCTTTCATTTCCTTCACCTCTAGTGTAATTTAATTTTACTTCTCTAAAAAGACTTCCTTCAGATGAGTATTTAAGTGTTCAAATCTGCGCAAAATCCTTTTATATGGTGGTAATGTAGATTACTTGAGGAATAAATTCGAGGTGATCAACATGCAAGATGTTCTTGAAAAAGCCCTTGAATGGGCGATGAACAATCTGAAAGCAGAATACATAGAGTTGCGCTATGAGAATCTCAAAAAGACTAATCTTGAACTTAAGGATGGAACTTTTGTAACATTCACCAACAAAGTTCAAAGAGGAGTTGCAATAAGAGTTCTTGCGGATGGAGCTTGGGGTTTTTCCTCAACCAACCGTTTGGAGAACTTGGAAAAAGCAATTGAAGAGGCATACAAGCTAGCAAAAGCTGGAGCAAAAGCAAAGAGGGAAAAGATTCAGCTTGCTGAGATAAAGCCTGTTGAAGACGTTGTAAAGAGCAAGATGAAGATTAAACCGGCTGAAGTTAACATCGATGACAAAATTGGGCATCTCAAAGAACTTGAAAAACTCCTTAAGGAAGATAAAGTTGTCAAGTCCACAATGGTTCGCTATGAAGATGCAAGCGGTGAAAAAATCCTTCTCACAAACGAAGGGACAAATATAAGGTGGGACGTCAACTATCTTGTCCAGTACATCTGGGCAACTGGAAAAGAAGGAGATAAGTTAGCTGCAAGCAGAGACTCAATAGGGCAGGTAGATTATGGCTGGGAGATATTTGAGACAAAGGAAACCAATGAAGCTGTTGCTCAGAGAGTTTTAAAGAAGCTCCACGCTCAGCTCAACGGTGTTGCACCGAAAAGAGGAGAATTCCCAATTGTTGCGGGGCCAATTATAGTTGGAATCATTGCCCACGAGGCTTTAGGGCACCTAGCTGAGGCAGATCTTACAATCAATTCACCGTTTAAAGACCTCATGGGCAAGCAGATTGCACCGGAGTTCGTTACGATGAGTGAGAGAATCGTTGATGGCGGCTTCGGAAACGACAAATACGATGATGAGGGTGTTCCTGTTAGGGATATCCACATCATTGAGAACGGAATTCTGAAGGAGCTTATGGTCAATAGAGAATATGCCCACAAGTGGGGAATTGAGCCAAATGGGCATGCAAGGGCTCAGGATTACACTTTCCCACCAATCATTAGAATGCGCAACACAGTGTTTGAGCCCGGTGACTGGAGCTTTGAAGAGATGATTGAAGACATTAAGTTCGGCTATTATGTCGTTGACTTCAGAGGAGGTCAAGCTCAGCTCAATTCAGCATTCCAAGTTGGTGTGCAAGAGGGCTATATGATTGAGAACGGTGAAATTACAAAGCCAATAAGAGACACTTCTATCAGCGGAATTGCAATTGAAGCTTTGAAGAAGATAACTGCTGTGGGAAAGGACTTTGGAATTGAGACAGGCTTCTGTGGAAAGGGACAAACTGCATTTGTCAGTTCAGGTGGACCTCACATGAGATTTGATAGAGGAATAATCATCGGGTGATTGAAATGGAAGAACTTATTCGTTACGGTGAAAAGTTTTTTGACGAGCTTGAAATCGCTGTGTATAGAAACAGGGACGTTGGAGTTAACATTGAGCTCAATGAGGTTTCAACATCCTCCGTGAGACAAAGAACGATTACTGTAATTAGGGGCATAAAGGACAAACGCATAGGAATAAGCATAATTGACAGCGAGAGTAAAGAAGAAATCAAGAAGGCGATTGAGGAAGCATATAAGATGGCAAAGCTAAACGCTCCAGATGAGAAGTGGGTTTCACTTCCGGAGCCTGGCAAATATAGAGAGCCAAAGAAGATAAGCAAAGAAGTTAAGGAGGTTTCTCCAGATTACTTTGTGGACTTAGCAACCAAAGCCATCAAGCTTGCCTTGGAGAAAGACAAAGGCTTTGTTGTTGCTGGTGGCGGAGGAGGAGCAGAGTGGAGCGAGAGCTTAATAGTGAATTCTCATGGAATAAACGTCTTCCAAGAGGGGGGTGGGGCTTACTTCTATCTTCAGCTCATTGGTAGGAAAAACGGCAATGTAACGCCAGGTATATTTGAATTTGATGCCAAGCTAGGCTTGAACCTTGAGATTGAGAAGATCGTTGAAGAAGTTGCCCAAAAAGTTAAATGGGCCTACAATGTTGAGAAAAGCAAGACTGAGGAGGCGAAGGTGATAATCGGACCATGGGCAATGGCTTCACTGCTGAGCTATGCTCTCCTCCCGGCCTTCAGCGGTGAAAGGGTAATTAAAGAAACGACACCCTTACTGAACAAAGTTGAACAAAAAATTGCAAGCGAACTTTTGACAATTTACGATGATCCATTCCATGAGCTCAGCTTAAAGCCAGTTATAGCTGATGATGAAGGAGTTCCAACGAGAAAGAACATTCTCATTGAAAATGGCATCTTCAAAGGCTTCGTATGGAACAACTACTGGGCCAAAGTTTATGGAACAGAAAGCACTGGAAACGGGACGAGGAATCTCTCAACAGGTGGAGTTGGCGTAGGATTCCACAGCATTGTCATTGAGAAAGGAAAAGAAAGCCTAAGTGACTTGATAGCTGAGATTGGGCATGGTTATCTCGTTGATGGCTTCCAAGGAGCACACTCAAGCAACCCGGACAACGGAAACTTTGCAGTTGTGGCAAATCCAGCTTTCCTAATTGAGAATGGTGAAATCAAAGGTTCAACAGTCTTTATGATGTCTGGAAATGTTTATGAGCTTATTAACCAGATTTACGCAATCAGCAAAGAGCAAAAGGTAATTCCATTCCACGGAACGACAATAACTCCGTGGATTGCCTTTGAGAATGTTAAGATTGCTGGGAAGTGATTTTCGCTTTCTCTTTTATTCTTCAAATTCAAACTCAACTCCGTTTTCGTCTCCTTCCCAGAGGACAATTCTCTGAAGTCTGACATTTGAAGGTAGTTTCTCTCTAACCTTTTGGGCAATCCACAGTGCTATATTTTCGGTAGAGGGGTTGTCAAAAAACTTATTGAGATTTTTGTGTTTTAAGTTAGCTATAACGCTTTCAACAATCTTTCTAAGCTCCAAGAAATCAATTACATATCCCTCTCTAAGCTCTCCCTCTACAACTACTTCAAGCCTGAAAGTATGACCGTGGATTTCTTCTGGCTCCCCATTGATAATAACTGCATGAGCTGCATCAAATGTAAACTTCTCCCTTACCCGTGCTTTCATGCAATCACCGCAATGCTTTTTGAAACCAGGTATAAAATAAGTTTTTGGTGATCCTCATGGGCTGCGGCATGGAAGTAGAAGCACAAAAAGTGATTGCTGGTGGGCTTATGATATACGTTGATAGGGACACATTTTTAAAATTTGTAAAACTCAAAGAAACTCCTATTGTAGTTGTTGGAGAAACAGGGACATTTAAGAAGATTAAAGTCTCAATTCTTCCATATGAAGGGGCTCTAATCATTTATCGGGGGGAGATTGAACTCCCAGAAGGATGTATAATTGTGAAAGCTGAGAATCTTACAATAAGTGTGAGATAAATTATGTATACTTTTGCATATTTTTCTCTTTTGAAAATAACTCACCGTAATGTTTAAATTTCACAGCACTTATAAAGCCAATAATGTTAGTTTTTCGAGGTGATAATGATGACAAGATATATGGTAACATCAGCTCTACCTTACGCTAATGGTCCCATCCATGCAGGACATTTAGCTGGAGCATATCTGCCAGCAGATATTTTTGTCCGATATCTCAGACTAAAAGGAGAAGATGTCATCTATATCTGCGGAACTGATGAACATGGAACGCCGATAACATTTAGGGCATTAAAAGAAGGTAAAAGCGCAAGGGAGATTGTTGACTACTATTACGAACACATAAAGACCACTTTTGCAAGGGCTAAAATAAGCTTTGATTACTTCGGAAGAACGGAGTTGCCAGTTCACTACAAGGTCAGCCAAGACTTCTTCTTAAAAGCCCTCGAGAATGGACATCTTGTAAAGAAGGTAACAAAACAAGCCTATTGTGAGCATGATAAGAGGTTTCTTCCAGATAGGTATGTAATTGGAACTTGTCCCTATTGTGGGGCCGAAGAGCAGAGGGGAGATCAATGTGAAGTTTGCGGTAGACCACTAACACCCGAAATTCTGATAAATCCAAGGTGCAACCTCTGTGGGAATCCCATAACCTTCAAAGATTCAGCCCATTATTATATCAAAATGCAGGACTTCCAGGAAAAGCTTAGAAAGTGGATTGAGGGTAACGAACACTGGAAGCCCAACGTTAGGAATACTGTTCTTGGGTGGATAAATGAGGGACTTGAAGAGAGGGCTATAACCAGAGACCTGGACTGGGGAATTCCAGTGCCACTTGAGGATGAAGATATGAATGGCAAAGTCCTCTACGTTTGGTTTGAGGCTCCAATAGGGTACATATCGATAACAATTGAGTACTTCAAGCGCATAGGTAAGGAGGAAGAATGGAAAAAATACTGGTTAGCAAATTATGACGGAGAAGAAACAAGAATAATCCATTTCATCGGAAAGGACAACATACCATTCCATGCAATTTTCTGGCCGGCTTTCCTAATGAGTTATGGAAAGTTTAAAGACGAAAATGGAGAATTTGAGTGGCTACTGCCTTATGATATCCCGGCCAATGAATATCTCAACTTGGAGGGCAAGAAGTTCTCAACCAGCAGAAACTGGGCCATTTGGGTTCACGAATTCTTGGATGAATTCCCCGCTGACTACCTCCGCTATTACTTGACGGCAATAATGCCAGAAACGAGGGATTCCGATTTTAACTTCAAGGATTTCAAGGCAAAGATAAACGAGGAGTTAGTTAACATCCTCGGGAACTTCGTTCACAGGGCTTTAACCTTTGTTAACAGATATTTCGATGGAAAAGTTCCTGAGAGAGGGGAGCTTGATGAATTGGATAGACAAGCGTTCGAGGAAATCGAAAAGACATTTAAGGAAGTCGGAGAGCTGATAGCGAAATACCGCTTCAAAGATGCACTGAAGAGAGTAATGGCACTTGCTGCCTTTGGAAATCGCTACTTCGATTACCAGCAACCTTGGAAGACTGCAAAGACTGATAAACAGAGAACAGCGACAACAGTTAACGTTTCCCTCCAGATAGTCAAAGCCCTTGGAATACTCATTGAGCCGTTCCTCCCGGATGCGAGCGAAAAAATATGGCACCTCTTAAACCTTGAAGAGCTTAAAAAGTGGGAGTTCACTGAAATTCCGGCTGGACATAGAGTTAGAAAAGCTGAAATACTCTTTAGGAAGGTCACTGATGAAGATATCATATTTTTCATAGTCAAGCACATCGCCAGAGGAAATCCAGAGAGCGCAAAGCTTCTTCTTGAAAAATACTATAAGATGGACGAAGTCGTAAAGGTTACTCTTAAGAAGTTTGGCGAGAAAAGAAAGGAGGAAGCAATAGCAATACTTAGGAGCATCTACGGGGAAAAACTTGAGAAGAAGGAGAAGAAAAGGGAGGGCAAAAAGATGGAATATGTAAAGTTTGATGACTTTGTAAAGCTCGACCTAAGAGTTGGAAAGATAATAAGCGTAGAGGATCATCCAAATGCTGATAAGCTCTATATCGTCAAAGTTGACCTCGGAAATGAGGTTAGACAGCTTGTTGCGGGGCTTAAAAAGTACTACAGCAAAGAGGAGCTGCTCAACAAATATGTTGTTATTATAGCAAATCTTGAGCCAAAGAAGCTTCGTGGCATAGAAAGCCAGGGAATGCTTCTAGCTGCAGATGATGGTAAAAATGTTGCACTGCTAATGCCGGACAAAGAAGTAAAATTAGGGGCAAAAGTCCGTTAGAGTGTTAGTTCTATCCAGTTTTCTTTTCTTCCTTTGATTATTTTAACCAATCCTTGCTTTTCAAGGCGTTTAAACATCCTCCACGCTGTAGTTTTTGGAAGCCCTAAAGCATTTCTAACCTCGGCTTGACTTGCTCTTCCACCTTTTTCGAGAATGTACAGCAAAGCTTCTCTCTCTTCGTCATTTAAGTCGAATTTCTCCATCTTCTTTAAAAATGCCTCCTTGTTAACTTTAATGTCTTTTGAGACTTTTTTGCTAGAGATCCGCTTTATCCCAATAAATACTGCACTGATGGTTAAAACTCCTGCAAGGAAATAGTATACTACATTTTGAAAATTCCTCTCCGCATTGTATTCTAAAGTGTACGATATACTTTGATTTCCTGGAGGCATGGAAATAACATTTGAGCTTATCGAGAGTGGGATATCACTTAAATCAACAACTATCGAATTTTCTGGAAGCACAACTTTAAAAGAGTAAGGAGAAGAAACGTTTAGAGTCCAAACAAGTCCATGCTTGGAAGTTAAATCAGGAGTGTAATATGAGACCTTTATAAGCTGAGCATTGTTAACATAAATTATCACACTATTCCCAGAAACTTCAAAATTAAGAGGTTTTCCGTTTTCATCTTCCACAATTAGGTTTTCATAATTTTCACCTAAAAGAGGAACACTTATTTGAACAACATAGTCACTAGGAATAATTTGGTAATAAACCTTGACGTATCCATCCCTACAAATAGTGAGCTCTAAATCAGAAACAGTAAATTCAGCACTAACCAATGGAATCACAAGCAGAGCTATCCCAATCAGGATCATGATTTTTCTCATTTAATCACCTCTCCAAAAATTAAAAAATCAGGAATGGAGGAGGATAAACTGCTCAACATTGTAGAGCAGTCTCAGTGCAATGCCAAAGTGCTCCCTTGCAAGGGCAAGTTTCCTCTCTTTGAGCAGCCTCAATCCCATTTGTAACTCCTGTGCGGCAGTTCTAAGCTCGATCTCAGCTCTTCTTGTATCAACTCCCCTATTTTTAAGCTCCCGTAATGCTCTAGAGTCTTTTCTAATTCTGTCCTGCATCTCTTTGAGGAATACTTTCACATCTCTCTTTATCTTCTCTTCAGCAAATCTTTCGTGGATCTTATTGAGAGCCCTAAAAAATGCATCAATTTTTGGTTTGTTTTCGATTATAACTGTTAAAGCGTCTTTCCATTTTTCCTGCTCTGCCAAGCTTTTAACTTCTTCATAAATGGATTTTATTTCTTCAAGCTTAGCCTCTGCTTCAGAGGTATCTATTCCTCTCGCTTTTGCTTCTTGTATTGCTCTCTCAGCAAAGGTTATGCCCCTATCTGTTCTAACTAAAAACTCTTTTACAATCTTGTCAGCGTTTGCATAAGCCAGTTCTTTTCTGACCTTCCTTAATTCTTCATCGAGCTGTGCCTTCTTTTCCCTTGCTACTCGGAGATCTTCTCTTGCTTTCTCAAAATCTTTTGCCCTGATATCGTCTAACACGACTTTGTATGCTTGCTTTGTTTCATTATAGAGCCTTGTCAAGTTATTGACGTCAATTCCCTCTTTTTCAGCTAGGTGGATTGTCTTCTCAACGAACCTGAAGTATTGAATTGTTCTCTCTATTTCTGCTCTTATCCATTCTCTTGCATTCTCAAATTTTTCTTTTCCTTCTTTTAACTCCCTTAAAACAATCTTGTAATGGTGCATGGCCGTTAATGCATCGAGTATTGAGTTGTAATAATCGCCGTTGTTGAACTCTTCAAGTGCTTTTTCCTTGAACTCCTCTGCTTTCTCATAATGCACCAATATTGTTGAATTCTCAGGAAGCTTATCTCTAATGGGCTCAATTCTCGTTTTAGTAAATTCACTCAATCTCATAAGTTGGTTAATGAGCTGTTCTGCAATTATCTGCTCCCTTGTTGCGTTATCAAAGGTTAGCTGCTGAACCTCTGTTGTATTGCTGGCCTTATCCTGGGCCATGCTAAATGGCATCAAACTTCCAAGAAGCAACACTACTAGCGCCAAGGCACTCCATCTCATGGACATCACCAGTTATGAATGTGAGTTCAACTTATTTTAGGAACCCGATGAAAAGAACGTTTCGGAACGTTCCACTTATTAATTTGGATTTGCTTTTTGAGTATTTAACTTTTTTGAGCAAGAAAATTCCAAGATTTTGAATTTGAAACGATAAGAAAAAGAATAAATACCTCAAACTCAAATCTGGCATCTAGTTTAACAAAAAGTTAAGAAAGAGCGGAGGAATTATCAACAGGCATCACCAGAGCAAAGCCCAAGCTCAAGAATGCCATAGCAAATCCTGGCGAAAGCACCCACCACCAATAGCCACCATATAATGCTCCCTGTTGTAGAGCTTCAACAACGAATGAGCCCCAGTTTACGCCGGGTATTAATCCAAAGAAACCGAATATTGAAATCAGGGCAACAATTCTTGGCATTAAAAATGTAAAGTATCTGATGCTGTGTTCTAAAACTACAGGTAAAATGTGCTTTTTGATAATATGAAACCCAGAAGCTCCCAGAGAGATGCTGACAGTAATGTGCTCCCTCGACTTTTCTTGGATTGTCATTATCCTAATAGTCTTGGCAAATTTGCCCACCAGCAATATTGAGACCAAAAGCATGAACTTTACGGGATTAACTTCAACATGAGCCCCAATACCTTGCCTTGACATTACCCATGTGAGAACAACGAGGATGGGCAAAATTGGAAGAGCTGTAAGGACTTCTAAGAAAAATGTGACTATGGATGAGAGCAAGTTTTCAAAATAGCCAGAAACCAAGCCAAGTAGAAGGCCTAAAGCAATTATCATAACCGTTGTAAAGATTGCCAAATAAAGTGTGTTGACCATGCTCTTAACAAACCCCGCCCATATATCTCTACCATAGCTGTCGGTTCCAAGTAGTCCATAACTTGTCCCATAAACGATGATTTCCGGTGGAGCTGAGCAGTTGCATAGGATTCTAAAAATATAGGTTCCTTTTAGTGTGCTGAACTGAGAATTTGTGGAGAAGAGAAGTTCTGTAGGTGTTCTCGTGCTCAAATCTGAATCCATTAGGTTAAACTTTTTTCTTAAAGCTCTAAAAATTGAGAGAGTGGTCTTATCGTTTGTGTTTAAAGTAATATTTTGAAAAAGCATTCCATCATAAACATTAACTAAAATCTCATCGGGTCTCTTTACATCAACAACATAAAGGGCTGGGTGGTATATAATAATCGCAATGTCGTTGGGTTTTTCATCATATTCATGCTCATAAGTGTAGATATACTCTCTGTATCCTTGGGAAGACCAGTTTAGCTCGGAGAACAGCTTGATTGTTGATGTTCCCCCTAACCAAATGGGCTTTGCTCTCTTTGGATAATTCGTCCAGTATATGCCATTTTCCCAATTGTCAAGTTTCTCCTTTGAAACTGAGAGATAGCTAGCAATGACAAAAATTGTGAAGAGCGCTAAGATTACTGCACCGACTTTTTGTCTTCTCATCATTTCAGCTCACCCTTGGGTCTATAATGCCCTTAACAAATTCGAGGATTAAAGAGACAGCAAAGGATATTGTAGCAATTATTAGAGTTGTAGCAAAGAAAAGGTAGAAATTAAAGCTTATGGTAACGCCCACAACAGGTACTATCTCTCTCACAAATGAGTTCTTGAGAATCAAACCGAGACCCATTAATCCGAAAAGATAGTCTATGACAAGATAGTCTGTGAACATTTCCATGAACTTTTGGGCTGTGAAACTGCTCAACACGATTCCAATGTTTCTCAGAATGTGTTTTCTATAGATGACCTTTTCTGGAATACCTTTTGCTCTTTCCGTTTGTATATAGGGCTGATACATCTCTTTCTGTGTTTCTCTAGCAACTATACTCATAAACTCCCAAATAAATACCAGAAATAAAGTCATTATAGGAAGGACAAGATGCTTTATCAAATCAATAACATATGCAACACCATATAGAGGTTTTGGCGTGAAAAGACCGCCTGTAGGGAGGACACTCAGCTTAACAGCAAAGATGACTATCAGCAGAACACCAATCCACCAAGAAGGCAAACCATTGAAGAACCTCGTTATGCCTTCCACAATCTCTAACACTTTTGGATGATTTGCAAGCTTCATTCCAAAGAGAACTCCAAAGACCACAATTAACGCCATAGAGCTCAGCATTACAGTTAGAGTTACGAGGGTTGCACGAGAAAGACTTAATTCTCTTTCCTTCCTTTTATCAATTTGTGTTTTTAAAGGCTCTCCTTTATTTAAGAGGAGCTGAACCCCCATAATGAACGGATTCTTTGACAGACCGTACTTCTCAAGGAGGAAATGCTCGTAAACATACTCCCAAGGTTCAACACCTTCTTTTGCTGCCTCTCTTTTTATCTGCTCATAAAGAGCCGGATTTTTCATTCCAATGCCATATTCGGCTAAATCCTTAGCTTTCTCTTTTAGAAGGTGATTAGCAGTAACTCCTGCAGTTAAAATCAAAATCAACATGACAGTAATGTATATCGTAATAATTCTTCCCAATGCTCTCTTTGCAATCCTCATGGAGCACCTTTATCAATTTCTCTTGTCAAAGTTATAAAATTTTCTGATAAAGATAAGAAAATAACAATAACATTTTGTTATAATCTATATAAAAACAAAACAAAGTAGCGTTCAAAAAGTTAGATATCAAGGTATGACAAAGCCAAAACCCCTCAAAATCATCCTAATTGCGATTATGATAAGTATCAGTGAAAAACTCCTCTTAAGATGCTCCGGATGTGTATTATGCGCAATTTTAGCTCCTAAAAAGCCCCCCAATATTAGTCCCGGGGCTAGTAATATGGCTTTGTCAAAATGAACTTGTCCAAGCGTATAATGTCCAATTACACCAGCTAGAGCTGTGAAGAATAGAGCAACGCTTGAAGTACCGATAGCATAGTGAATCGGAAGTCCTAACGAATAAAAAAGCGGAACGTTTAAAATTCCACCACTTATTCCTAAAAGTCCAGAAGAAAAACCGGAGATAATTCCTATCATTGGAACCTTCTTGTAGTCAACTTTAACCTTCTTTTTTGTTGAGACTATTTCAGGCTCTTTAATCAGCTTGTATGCAACGTATATCAAAGCAAAACCAAATATCGCACTTAATTGCCTTGTATTTAGGAATGCAGTTATGTAGGCACCAAACAATGCGGATGGGATTGAAAATACTTCTTTTAATATCACAACTTTAAAAATAACATTCTCTCGTTTCAAGTGCCCATAAGCAGATGCGAAGGAACTCATAGATATACATGCTAGACTCGTTCCAATCGCATCATGGATGGGCAAACCCATGAGAGTTAGAACAGGGACTATCAAAAAACCTCCGCCAACTCCGAATAGACCAGCAAGCAAACCTATGAAAAGGCCAATGAAAATGTTGAGGATATACTGAAGCATGAAAAAGAGTAAAAAAGAACAATTTTAAAGATTACGGAACCGCGATTCCTAACCCTTTTAAAATCATTCTTAAGGCTAATAACGCTAAAACTACTGCAAATGCTTTTTTCAAGTTTGAAGCCTTAGTTCTCTTTGCTATTTTAGCTCCAAGCTGTGCCCCAATTATCAAGCCAGGAACCAAAAGGACAAGCCACTGAATTTCAACGTTTCCCATCATGTAATGCTTGATTGCCCCACTTGTAGCGGTGAAAACTATTGCAAAGCTTGAAGTTGCAACAGCATAGTGAATTGGCATTCCAAGCCAAACAAGGAATGGAACATTTACTATTCCTCCTCCAACCCCTAACAGTCCAGATGCTATTCCAGCGAAAAATCCACCAACTGGAACAAGCTTATAATTTATTTTAACATCCTCTAGCTTAACTTCACTTGGCTCTGCTGTCTTCTTGCGGTAAATCCTAATTGCAACGAGTATTAACGTAGCACCAAAGATCACCTTAAGCTGTGCTGGATTCAGCAGAGAGGTCATCCAAGCTCCAATGTATGCTCCGATTATTGCAGTGCTTGCCAATAGGAGTCCAGCTTTGTAATGAACTCTTTTCTGCCTTGAATATGCTAAAGCAGAACTGAGTGAAGTAAACACAACAGCTGCTGATGATGTCCCTACAGCGTGGTGAATTTCAACTCCCAAGAGGTTGAGTGTAGGAACTATCAAAAATCCCCCACCCAATCCGAAAAGAGCAGCTAAGATTCCTATGAAAACACCAACTGCGAAATAGCTGATATATTTGAGCAATTAATCACCTCCATTTAAAGCTCAAACACTATTGCCTCAATCAGCTTTATCAAGGCATCCAAATCATCCAAGTGAAGCATCTCTGCTTCGCTGTGCAGATATTTAATCGGCACGCTTAAGGCGAGGACTTCGCTCTTATGCTGGAATACAGACGCATCAGTCCCTCCACCGGTGACACCTATCTGAAGAGGTATCCCATTCCTGTCAGCTATTTCAACAACTCTCTTTGCGAGTTTTCTTGTGTAAACTGCTGAGTTGTCCACAGCCCTAATCACAGCACCTTTGCCTAACCGGACATCACCTGTTAAGAAAGAGCAGCACGCGAAAGAGTCAATAGCGAAAGCAAAGTCTGGGCTGTAATGTTCCACCAAAGACTTAGCGCCCTTAAGCCCTATCTCTTCCTGCACAGTGAAGGCGAAAATGAACTTTCCATTCAAGTCATGATCAACTAAATCTTTGATAGCCTCAAACAGTGCAACAACGCCAAAGCGGTCATCAAGAGAGCGAGTTGAAACATAACGTTTGTTTAAAACCGCAAAGTGCTTTTTGAATACAACATAGTCTAAAGGCTTAACCCCCATTTCAAGGGCTTCCTCTTTTGATTCTGCACCAATATCGATTTCCAATGCATGCCAAGGAATCGTGTCAAACCTCCTCTCGAGGTTAAGATGAACTGGTGTGACCCCTATAACCCCATCGAGCTTTCCATTCTCTGTTATCACATCCACATGTCTACCAATCAATAGTCTGTCATCAATGCCGCCGATTTTCCTGAACTTCAGCTTTCCATCATTTGTTATTCCTGTAATCAAAAGCCCAATTTCGTCCATATGTGCCATGAAAATTGCTCTCTCTTCTCCTTCTCCGAGCTCAACTATTAGGTTCCCTATTCTGTCAACTTTATAATCCGCGAAAGGCTCAATCCATTCAATCAGCTTTTCTCTAACTTTTTCCTCATATCCAGAAATTCCCGGAATTTGGGTTATTTCCCTAAGTTCTCTAATGAGATGCTCCATGATATCACCTCACAGCATCTTTATGCTTTCAATTGGTCTAATTTTCAATACCTCCTTGTTTACTAAATCCTCTGGAACCTCCCCTCTGAGGATTTTAAGCAAGTTTTTAACCGTTTGAAATCCCATATCTTCCATTGATTCTTTAGAGAGGCCAGCGTAATGAGGTGTTAAAACTGTCTCCCACTCCATCTCAAATAGCTCACTCTCTTGGATAGGCTCATTTTCAAAGACATCTGTAGCGTAGCCCTTCAGCTTTCCCTCTTTGAGAGCTTTAATCACAGCTTTTTCGTCAACCAAAACGCCGCGACCAATGTTCACAAGATACTTGCCTTCCATGAGTTTGAGCCTCTTCTCGTTGATTATGTGGTATGTCTCTTTTGTCGCCGGAAGTGCCAGAACGATGATGTCGCTCTGCTTGAGAACTTCATCAAAAGGAAGATATTTGGCATTTACTTCCTTCTCTATGTCTTCTTTTCTGCTTCTTGACCAGTAGAGAATTTCAGTTCCCAAGGCTTTTGCTCTCCTTGCTATTGCTTTTCCAATTGCTCCCATGCCAAGAATTCCAACTTTTTTTCCATAAACGGTTTCGATATCTTTGAATCCACTCCAAACAACCCTATGGGATTCCCATTTTCCTTGTCTGATGAACTTATCGGAATATACTATCTTTCTGAGCAAAGCAATTATTAAGCCAATGGCAAATTCAGCAACGGCTTCACTTAAAACTCCACTTACCTTTGTGACATAGATGCCTTTTTTTGTTGCCGCATCTACATCAACATGGTCATATCCAGCGGAATGACAGCTTATTACTTTGAGCTTTTCAGCTTTCTCGATGATTTCAGCATCAATTTTGTTTAGGGGCGAGATCATAAGACCGTCATATTTGTGGATTATGCTTAAAAGCTCCTCCTTGCTTGGATATAAAATAACATCAGCATCACAGTATTTCCTAAGCTCCTCTAACGGTTTGCTCTTCATCTTAAATAATACGGCAACTTTTGGTCTCATGCTATCACCATTCAAATGTTTATCGAAACGAGCTAATAAATCTTTTTGATTTGAAGCGAAAAATTAAAAACTTCTTCTGAAGTTTTAAGGGGTAGGTGGTATTATGGTAGTTGAAAGAGAAAAATGGCAAAACAATTTCAGCGAGTGGTATAATGAGTTAATTGAAACAGCGGGAATACAAGATAAGAGATATCCAGTCAAGGGAATGAACATCTGGCTACCCTATGGATTAAAAATTATGAAGAACATAGAGAAGTTTATTCATGAGGAAATGGAGAGAACTGGTCACCAGGAAGTTTTATTCCCAGCCTTAATCCCTGAAACAGAATTCAAGAAAGAGGCGGAACACATAGCGGGGTTTGAAGGAGAGGTATTGTGGGTCACTCATGCAGGTCTTAATCCTCTTGACGTCAAACTAATCCTAAGACCAACAAGTGAAACTGCTATGTATCCAATGTTTGCACTTTGGATTCGCTCTCATGCAGATTTGCCCTTCAAGATATACCAAATCGTTAACGTTTATAGATACGAGACAAAGCATACAAGACCGCTGATTAGAGTTAGAGAGATTAGCAGATTCTTTGAGGCACATACAGCTCACGACAGCTTTGAAGATGCTGAAAGACAGATAAAGGAAGATTTGGAGATATTTGACAATTTAGCTAAGAAGCTTGCGTTGCCTTATATAATATCAAAGAGACCAGATTGGGATAAATTCCCCGGTGCTTACTACTCACTCGGTGCGGAGGTAATAATGCCCGACGGAAGAACCCTGCAGATAGGAACAATGCACAACTACAAGCAGAACTTTGCAAAGGCATACAACATAATGTATGAAAAAGAGGACGGAACTCACGATTATGTCCATCAGACAACATATGGAATGAGCGAGAGACTTTTAGCCGCTGTCATCGCTATCCACGGCGATGATAGAGGAATGGTACTCCCACCAACAATTGCACCAATTCAGGTTGTAATCGTGCCAATTCCAAAGAAGGACTCACCGTATGATGTCTTTGCCTATGCAAGAGAGATTGCTGAGGAGCTTAAGCTTGCTGGCATAAGGGTTCATGTTGATGAGAGGGACATAAGGCCAGGAAGGAAGTTCTATGACTGGGAGCTTAAGGGAGTTCCATTGAGAATTGAAGTTGGTCCAAAAGATGTTGAGGGACAAAAAGCTGTGTTTGCAAGAAGGGACACGTTAGAGAAATTCACAATTGAAAGAGCTGAACTCGTTGAAAAGGTCAGAGAGACACTTGATGCAATAATGGAGAACCTCTATGTAAGAGCTAAAGAATTCCTCGACAGCCACATTAAGAGAGTTGACACACTCGAAGAGGCAAAGAAAGTCTTCGAAGACAGAAGGGGAGTCGTTGAAATTCCCTGGTGCGGTGAAGAAAGCTGCGGACTTGAAATGGAAGAAATCCTCGATGCGAAGATGCTTGGAATTCCATATCCGGAAGAAACAGCCAAGATTGAAGGTAAAAAGTGTGCCCACTGTGGAAAAGAAGCAAAGTTCATCGCAAGATTTGCAAGAACTTATTGAATTTTCTTTCCTTTTCTATTCTCTTGGTGATTCATTATGATACTTGGAATTCACGATGGTCATGACGCTGGAGCAGTTCTAATTAAAGATAAAGAAATTTATGCAGTCAATGAAGAGAGGCTTAACCGAATTAAGCATTATCGTGGCTTTCCGGAGCTGAGCATAGCCAAAGTGCTAGAAATGGCAAAAGCAAATCCAGAGGAAGTTGAAATTATTGCAATTGCTGGTATCTTCAGAAAACGCTCCCGTCTTTTAGAGCTTGAAGAGAACTTAGCAAGGATTTTTGGAAGAGATTTCAAGAGAAAAGTTATCTATGTTGAACATCACTTAGCTCATGCTTCATCCGCTTACTTCACTTCCGGCTGGAGAGATGCAGTTGCTTTAAGCATTGACGCTGCTGGAGATGGCTTAAGCTCATCAGTTTACATTTGCAGGGATGGTGAGATAATTAGGATTGCCCAGAGCACGTATCTAGATTCTTTAGGGGATTTTTACGCATCAATTACAGAGCTCTTGGGATTCAAACCGATGAGACATGAAGGGAAAATTATGAGCTTGGCAGCTTATGGAAAGCCAAGCTATGATTTGTCTGCGATAATTGAGCTTAATGATTTAACCTTTGAAAATCATCTCAAAGTTGTTGGAATTGAAGCAACCAAAAAGCTTGCTGAATTTTTCAATTTTCCTTTTGAGAAAGCTAAAGAAGTTTCTGCAAATCTCAAGATGGGAAAACTCGACGGCAAACTGGAGAGAAAAGCAATTGAGATAGCAGCATCAGCCCAAAAACATCTGGAAAAGATTATTGATGAACTCGGACTTAGACTTACAAGCTATGGGCTGCCTTTGGCCTATGCTGGCGGTGTTGCGCAGAATGTTAAAGCAAACATGATTTTAAGAAAACACTTTCCGGATTTGTGGGTGTTTCCAGCGATGCATGATGGTGGTTTAGCCTTTGGAGCTGCTATCTTTGTCAAATCCCAGCTTGAAAGACTAGATGGTAGGTGGAAGCCATTTAAGCTGAAGCATGTTTATTTGGGACCTTCTTACTCTGAGAGCGAAATTGAGGAATTTTTGAAAAAAGAGGGAGTGAAATATGATGAAATCAGTGATGTTTCTGGTTTTGTTGCCGATTCTCTAATTGATGAAAAGATTGTGGCCTTTTTCCAAGGAAAAATGGAATTTGGACCAAGAGCTTTGGGCAACCGCTCTATTTTAGCTGATCCAAGAGATGAATCTGTGAAGAAAAAACTCAACTTAGCGTTGAAGAGAGATGTCTTTCAGCCATTTGCACCCACAATTTTAGAGGAAAGGATTAGGGATTATTTAGTTGATCCCTATCCCAACAAGTTCATGACAATGAGCTACTATGCCACAGAAGAATTTGCAAAGGAAGCACCAGCAGTTGTTCACGTTGATAGCACAACAAGGCCCCAAACCCTTGAAAAAGAAGATAACCCGAGGTACTACAACATAATTAAGCTCTTTGAAAAGCAGAGTGGAGTTGGTGCTGTGCTGAATACCTCATTTAATATGCATGGTGAGCCGATAGTTTGCTCACCTAGAGATGCCCTTAACAGCTTCAGAAAGGCAAAGCTTGATGTGTTAGTTTTGGAGAAGTTTGCTGTTTATTTGTAATTTTTCGACTCTATTTTCCTTAAATCGAATATTTTACAGCGGCAAAATTATAAATCTCAAAGCTGAGTTCATTTTGGTGATTCTCATGGCGCTAAGTGATGTATTGGAGCGTGTAAATCCTTCTGAAATTAGAAAACTTTTTGATTTGGCTCAGGGTATTGAGGGAATAATCTCATTAGGAATTGGAGAGCCGGATTTTGATACGCCAGAGCATATCAAGGAGTATGCAAAAGAAGCTTTGGACAAGGGACTAACACATTATAGCCCTAATGCTGGAATCTTAGAACTTAGAGAAGCGGTTTCTGAAAAGCTGAAGAGAGATAACGGTATTGATACAGACCCTAAAACGCAAATTATGATAACTGTCGGCGCTAATCAAACCTTACTGATGGGATTTGCAACATTTCTTAAGGATGGGGATGAAGTTTTAATCCCCTCACCGATGTTTGTCAGTTATGCTCCCGCTGTTATTCTAGCAGGGGGAAAGCCGGTTGAAGTCCCAACCTATGAAGAAGATGAATTCCGCTTGAATGTTGATGAGCTTAAAAAGTACATAACACCAAAGACAAAAGCGTTGATAATAAATACCCCAAATAATCCAACCGGATCAGTTTTAACTAAAAAAGACCTTGAAGAAATTGCAGACTTTGTAGTTGAGCATGATTTGATGATTCTAAGCGACGAAGTTTACGAATATTTTGTTTATGATGGTGTTAAGAACCACAGCATCGCTTCTCTTGATGGAATGTTTGAGAGGACTATCACAATAAATGGCTTCTCAAAGACTTTTGCAATGACTGGCTGGCGTTTAGGCTTTGTCGCTGCTCCAGAATGGGTTATTGAAAAGATGGTTAGGTTCCAGATGTACAACGCAACCTGCCCAGTAACATTTGTCCAATATGCAGCTGCTAAGGCTTTGAGGGACGAGAGGAGCTGGAAGGCCGTTGAGGAGATGCGCAAGGAATACGACAGAAGGAGACAGATGGTCTGGAAGCGCTTAAATGAGATGGGACTGCCAACAGTCAAGCCTAAGGGAGCGTTTTACATATTCCCACGCATAAAAGAGACTGGGCTAACGAGCAAAGAGTTCAGCGAGCTTATGATTAAGGAGGCAAAAGTTGTAGTAGTTCCGGGAAGTGCTTTTGGACGAGCCGGAGAGGGCTACATAAGGATCAGCTATGCAACAGCCTATGAGAAGCTTAAAGAGGCCATGGACAGAATGGAGAAAGTGCTGAAAGAAAGAAAGCTTGTGTGACTTTTGCATTCCTATTTTCAATTTTGCATCAAATTTTTGTAATGGCTGGATGCCTAACACTTGCTAAAGCTTCTCCAGCGTTATGTTTACTCTCCCCCTTTGTCTACATCAATCACAGCGTAATATCCTCTAAACAACGGACCTGGATTGACTATCAATGTCTTTCCAATTTCATCGACTCCCCTCGCTTCGTGAATGTGCCCGCAGATGACTAAAGGAGGCTGCTTCTCTTCTATGAATTTTCTCAAAGCTTTGCTTCCTACGTGAAGACCAGTGAATGTCCTATCAACTTTTGTTCCATAGGGTGGAACATGCATAAGCAAAATGTCTCCATCGCGATAGTTTCTGTTTAAGCTCTCCCAGATTTTATCTTCATGAAACTCCCAGATTGTTGAGAAAGGAGTTATGTTTGAACCACCAAAGCCTACAATCCCAATTCCATTAATTTCAATTCTTTTGTCATGAAGACTGATTCCAAGTTCTTCAAGCAAATCCAAAACATTTCTACCATCACAGTTGCCCATTACAGCGTATATTGGCTTTCTAAGCTCCAAAAAGTAGCTTAGACTCTTTTCTGCACTTTCTCTGCCTTTGAAATGCGTTATGTCACCAGCTATCAAAATGATATCAAACTCCTCTCCTTTAAGTCTCTCAGCCAACTGTTCTGCTTTGTTGGAATTTCCGTGGATGTCAGTTACTGCAATTATTCTCATCTAACCACCCCCATACTAATTTAGCAATCAATCCTTTAAGCGTTAGCCTTAAGTCTATGAAAAGTTTTTCATAAATTGGTGGGAGTATGGAAGAGTGGAAAGAACAGCTGAGAGAGGAAGGATACATAGAGATTGGGGACTTTTTCATCGAGCTGAGTATTGATATGGAGTGTCCCTGCAAAGATGACGAAGTCTATCCTGCAATAACCGTTTATGATAACAAAACTGAGAGCTGGTACTATATAGATGAGCCTTTCGAGCCAGTCAATAACTTCACTGAGGCGTGGGAACAGACAATAAAAGTTCTTGAGGATTATATAAACGGAAGAGAACCGAGGCTCAAAAGAAGTCCAAAGAAATTTGCACCTAGCGATGTAATTCAGAGGTTTGCTGAGGCTCTAAAAGAATTCAAGAACAAATGATTTAAATACCCTACTCTCTGAATCAGCGCCCATGAGACAAATGAGAAATCCAATTGCCAGAAAGTTTATGGAAGAGTGGCTTCTCACTCTAACACTTGTGGGATTGGTTATAACATCCCTTTACTTGGAGCGTTTTCCGTCATACAGCAAAAATGACTTTAAAGTTATCTTTACACTCTTTGTCTTTTTAGTTATCATTAGAGGTCTAGAAAGGAGTGGCTTTTTATACAGCATAGCGTCCAAAGTTGAAAAAGGACGACATTTATCTTTAAAGTTGATTTTCCTCACAGCTCTTCTATCAATGTTCATGACAAATGATGTTGCTCTATTAACGATTGTTCCACTAACATTGGCACTAAACGTGGAAAATAAAGGCATTTTGGTAATTCTAGAGACTATAACAGCCAATGGGGCTTCTTCACTCACCCCCTTCGGAAATCCACAAAATATCTTTATCTATTATCACTATCACGTTCATCCCTGGGAGTTCATTAGGACAATTGCACCTTTCACATTCGCCTCACTTATCTTTGTTTTATTTATCGCTTATACGAAGGCTAAAATTAGGGGCTATGGCAGAGAGATAGCAAACTTCGACAAAAAAGCTTACCACTACTTATTTTTCTTTGTACTATTTATTTTGGCCGTTTTGAGAGTGTTACCCCTTGAAGTTGGCATTCTACCAGTAATCTACTCCCTACTATTTGATATGAGGGCTTTGTTCATTGACTATTTCCTTTTGGCAACATTTCTAGCCTTCTTTGGTTTTACAGACAATCTTATGCACATCCTAAGCTTTAACCTTCAGAACTCCACTCAGGTTTTCCTATATTCATCTCTTGCAAGTCAAGTAATCAGCAATGTTCCTTCGGCTCTGCTCTTTGCTGACTTTACGAGCGACTGGAGAGCCCTGCTCTGGGGAGTTAGTGTTGGCGGCTACGGAACTTTAATCAGCTCTTTGGCAAATCTAATCTCCTATCGCCTCTACAGAGCCTACTGCAACGATTCGAAAAGCTATTTATTAAGATTCCACTTCTACAACTTCCTAGCTTTCCTAATGGGAATTTTAGTGTATTTTATATTTGTAATGAATCATTTGTCTATTCTCCAAATTTTGTCCTAATGTGTTGGAAATGAAAGGACAACATGAGGGGCAGAGACATTTAAGTCAGTGTAGAAGAAAAGTTGAAATAGAGTGGCTTTAATAAAGCACAACCTCCACTTCTTCCCCCTCCAGATATCCCTCGCTGTCCTCTGGAATTGTTATGTATCCATTGCTCTCCACTAAAGAGCTTATCAACCCACTTCCACTCTTCCTTATCGGCTTTGCTTTTCCATCCTCATACCAAACCTTGACAAACTCATACCTTCCCAAAGTTGATGAAACCCTTGCTGTTAGCTTTGCTTTGACCTTAATTGGCTCGAAGTTGGCCCCAACAAGCTTTGCGAGGGCATATTTGACGAAGAGGTGAAATTGGGCAAAAACTGCAACTGGATAGCCACTCATTACAAAAACCCTCTCGCCGTATCCTACAGGCCTTCCTGGCTTTATTGTGGTTCCGTGGAAGAGCAACTTAACAAAGCGATGAGCATAGTCCTTGTCTCCAAATGCACTACCGCCCGTGATCAAAACCAAATCGCACTCGTTCTTAGCTCTCTCAAGCTTTTCTTTGATAGTACTTTCATCATCTGGAACAACTCCGTAAAACACTGGCTCTCCGAAGTACTGCCTAACTAAGCCTTTTAACATTATTGAGTTGCTCTCTAAGATTTTACCCTCTGTCAGAGCTTTTTCATCGAGCTCTTCAATGAGCTCATCTCCCGTGACAATTATTCCTACTCTCGGCTTCCTCTTAACCTTCACTTTCTTTATCCCAACACTTTTTAAGAGAGACAAATCCTGAGGTCTAAGAATTTGTCCTTTTTTTAAGATAACTTGCCCTTTCTTTATGTCTTCACCTTTGAAGGCAACGTTCTGTCCTGGAGCAACAGGTCTTAACACATAAATTTTGTTTCCTTCTCTCTTCACATGTTCCTGCATAATGACGGCATTAGCACCTTTTGGCATTTTATTTCCTGTCATAAGCTTTACAGCCTTTCCTGATGTAACCTCTGCCTTGCTCTCCATCCCTGCAGTTATCTCATATATGACCTCTAATTCAACGGGGGCATATTCTCTAGCTTGGAAAGTGTCTTCAGCTCTTACAGCGTAGCCATCAACCGCTGAACGGTCGAAAGGTGGAGAATCTATCGGGCTTTTTACATCTTCAGCAAGAACTCTTCCAAGGGCTTCATCTAAGCTTACTTCTTCAACATCTGGGATTTCACTAATGTCATTAAGCATGAGCTGGAATGCTTCTTCGTAGGGTGTCAGCTTTTTAAACTCGCGCATTTGAATCACCGAATTACCTAATTAAGCAATTATGTAATTATATCATTCTCTTGCATGCTTCAGGATGTGATATGCTTCCTTCTTGATTATCTCAACCCCAGTTTTCACTGCATTCAAGCTACCTGGTAGGCAAAAGACCACTTTGCTCTCTTTATCCCTTATTATTCCAGCTGTTGTCCTTGTCAATACAGCAGCAGTTCCAACTTCCTCAAAGCTCTTGAGTCTGAAGATTTCACCAAAGCCCACAAGCTCCTTGTCGAATAGAAGTCTTATAGCTTCAATTGTAACATCTCTTCTTGTTATTCCAGTGCCGCCCGTTGTAATTACTACATCGGCCTTTTCAAGGGCCTCAAGTACCGCCCTGAGGATTGCCAGCTTTTCATCTGGAACAATCTTATAATAGGTATTCTCATTTCCTGCTTTCTTCAGTTCCTCAATTATGTAATAACCGCTCAAGTCTTCTTTTTTACCAGCACTTGCAGTATCGCTAACCGTTATAACAGCAAATTTAAACTTCTTAGGGGCTTTTGCTCTATGCTCTTCATGGGACATTTTTACACCACCATTTAACAATATGCAGAGAGGTTAATAACTTTTAGCCTTAGGTTTACCTCAAATTTATAAGAATTCCTTTTCACATTTCTTTGGTGATGCTATGTACGAGCTCTATACCGTTTTGGCTGAGTACTACGATGCGATTTACCGACGCAGGGTAGAGCGGGTTAAGGAGGAGATAGACTTCGTCGAGGAAATTTTCAAGAACGATGCAAAAAGAGAAATCAAGAAGATTCTTGACTTAGCTTGCGGAACTGGAATTCCAACGGTTGAGCTGGCAAGGAGGGGTTATGAAGTTACCGGTCTTGACCTTCATGAGGAGATGTTGACCGTTGCCAAGAAGAAAGCTGAGAGAGAAGGTCTTAACATTGAGTTCATCCATGGTGATGCTCTTGATATGGACTTTGAAAATGAATTCGATGCAGTGACGATGTTCTTTTCAAGCATCATGTACTTCGACGAAAATGCAATTAAAGAATTATTTAATTCTGTAATTAAAGCATTAGAGCCAGGAGGAGTATTTGTTGCAGATTTTCCGTGCTGGTATTATGGGAGGAGTGATAGGCCAATAGTATGGAATGCAGAAAAAGGTGAAGAAAGGCTAATAATAACAGATTGGCGTGAAGTTGAGCCAGCGACCCAAAAACTGCATTTTAAAAGGCTTGTTCAGATTATCAATCCGAATGGAGAGGTTAGAGCCTTTTTTGTCCATGATGTACTCAACATTTATACAGTCAGAGAGATGAAGCTTTTAGCTAAAGAGTACTTTGAAGACGTGAAGATATACGGCAATCTTAAGAGGTCGCTAAGTCCCAATGACCAAAGATACTGGCTCGTTGGAATAGCACCTTAAACTTTTTAAACTTCGAGTTCATCTTTATTCTTTGGTGGTGCCTATCGTCCATCGGAAGACAGGAGAGTGGTCCGAAATGTTCCCAGTTAGGAAAGCGCTACATAGCAACTGGATTACTGGGGTCTCTGGCTTCGTCGGTTCTTGGCCCGTATCTGAGTCTATGGCTTAAAGGCATTGGTCTGAGCTTTTCTGAGATAGGTTTAGCCCAGAGCGTTTCTGAGATTGCGCAGCTCCTCACTGACTTTCCGACTGGAGGAGTTGCCGACAGGCACGGTAGAGTCAAGACCTATGCTGCTGGAAGTTCCCTCTTTGGTGTTGGACTGCTTATCATAGGACTCACACAGAGCCTTTCGGCAGTTCTGGTGGGGGCTACACTTTCGGGTTTTGGCATGGCACTCGTAAGTGGAACGTTAGTTCCATGGCTCTACGATGCGTTAAACGACAGAAAGGCCGTCCAGCAAACTCTTGGAAAGTTAAAGGCAATCTCGGGACCAGTGAGATTCGCTGGAGGATTCATTGGCGGTTGCCTTGCCTCGGTCGCTCCAAATCTGCCCGTGCTAACCGCGGGGATGCTCTCGATAGCCTCTGCGATAATCGCTCTGTTTTTGCTGCCCGACAACTACGGCAACAGAAAAGCAAAATATGGGGAGCTGCTCAGAAGAGGGTTGAGGGAAATCAGAAAGAACAGGGCACTTCACTTACTGTTGGCTTCCTCTTTCTTTCTGAGCTTCACTGCGAGAGCATTCTTCACATTTTGGATGCTCCTGCTGGTTCAACGCGGTCTCCCCAGAGAATATCTTGGAGTGTTCTTCGCTTTACTGCTTCTCTCAACATCTGCAGGAGGTCTGATTGCCCAAAAGCTTGAACCAACATCGAAAACCGCGGCAATACTAACCGCCCTGCTTGGGGCAGAGATTGCCATGCTTGGCATCATTGAAAACTTGGCTATAAGCATTGCCCTGCTCTTTGCGCTTGAGGTAACTCTCGGTGCAAGGTTTCCTGTGGTAGCGGTGCTTAAGAACAACTTTATCCCGAAAGAAATCCGTTCAACAGTAACTTCAGCGATGAGCACTATCGGAAGCGGATTTACAGCTATAAGCAATGTGCTGGTCGGTGCCTTTGCTGAAAAACTGGGTCTTGGGAAAGCGTATTTTATCGCGGGATCTCTTGGAATGCTGGCGGCACTCCCCCTGCTAGGATTAACCTTTTTAAGTGTCCCTGATGAAAGAGGAAACATGCCTGAAAAAAGTTGATGGAGGTTGATAACATGCTACCGAAGAATTATAATCCCGAAGAAGTTGAAACCAAGTGGCAGAAGTTCTGGTTGGATGAAAAGATTTACAAGTATGAGCTTGATGAGAAAAAGCCACCATATGCAATTGATACACCACCACCATTTACAAGCGGAACTCTTCACTTAGGTCACGTGCTGAGTCACACATGGATTGATATCGTGGCGAGATATAAAAGGATGAGAGGTTACAATGTTCTCTTCCCACAAGGATTCGATAACCATGGACTCCCCACAGAGCTTAAGGTGGAGAAGGAGTTTGGAATCAGCAAGGATGAGCCAGAAAAGTTTCTGCAGAAGTGTATCGAGTGGACCTGGCAGGCTATTGAGGCAATGAGAAACCAGTTTATCAGAATTGGTTATTCCGCCGACTGGGATTTGGAGTATCACACTATGGATGACGAATACAAGGCTTTAGTGCAGAAATCTCTGCTTGAGTTCTACAAGAAAGGTATGCTTTATCAAGCAGAACACCCTGTATTCTGGTGTCCAAACTGTAGAACGTCCTTAGCTAAAGCTGAAGTAGGTTACGTGGAAGAGGACGGCTTCCTTTACTACATAAAGCTCCCATTGGCTGATGGCAGTGGATATATTCCAATAGCAACAACAAGACCAGAGCTTGTGCCAGCTTGTGTAGCTGTATTCGTGCATCCTGAAGATGAGAGATATAAGGATTTAGTCGGCAAGAAAGTAAGGCTCCCAATCTTTGAGAGAGAAGTTCCAATCTTAGCCGATGAGGATGTTGATCCAAGCTTTGGAACCGGTGCTGTTTATAATTGTACTTACGGTGATGAGCAAGATATAGTGTGGCAGAAGCGCTACAACTTGCCAGTGATTATTGCGATTGACGAATATGGAAGGATGACAGAAGTTGCCGGTAAATACAAGGGCATGAAGACAGAAGAAGCAAGAGAAGCAATTGCAAAGGACTTGGAAGAGATGGGCTTGCTATATAAGAAAGAAAAGATAAGGCACCGCGTTTTGAGGCACACAGAGAGAAGCTCATGTATGGCTCCAATCGAGTTATTACCCAAGAAGCAGTGGTTTATTAAGGTGAAGGAGTTCACAGAGGAGATCGTAGAGGTTGCGAGACAAATAAGGTGGTTCCCAGAGGACATGTTCCTAAGGCTTAAGGACTGGGCAGAGAGCATGGACTGGGACTGGGTTATCAGCAGACAGAGAGTATTTGGAACTCCAATTCCATTCTGGGTATGTAAGGACTGTGGACATATAATCCCGGCAAGAGAGGAAGACTTACCAGTTGACCCAAGATTTGACAAGCCACCTGTAGAGAAGTGTCCAAAGTGCGGCTCAACTAACTTAGAAGGAGTTAGAGACGTCCTCGACTGCTGGATTGATTCATCTATAACCCCACTCGTCATAACAAAGTGGACTAGGGATGAGAAGTGGTTCAAGCACAACTTCCCCACAGCATTGAGACCTCAGGGAACAGACATCATCAGAACATGGGCATTCTACACAATCTTCAGAACTTACATTCTCACTGGACAGAAACCATGGCATGACATCCTAATCAACGGAATGGTGGCTGGACCAGACGGAAGAAAGATGAGCAAGAGCTACGGGAATGTTGTCTCGCCGGAGGAAGTGATTCCAAAATACGGCGCTGATGCTTTAAGACTCTGGACAGCACTGGCTCCACCGGGAGAAGACCATCCGTTCAAGTGGGAAACTGTGGATTACAACTTCAGATTCCTGCAGAAGCTCTGGAACATCTTCCGCTTTGCGGAGAGACACATCAAGGATTTGGACTACAATGCAAACAAGAACATCAACCTAGAGCCTCTTGACAAGTGGATACTCTCAAGGCTTCACCGCTTAATCAAGTTTGCAACAAATGAGATGGAAATCTACCGCTTCAACTTGCTCACAAGGGAGCTTATGACGTTCATATGGCACGAGGTTGCAGATGATTACATTGAGATGATTAAACACAGGCTTTATGGAGATGACGAAGAGAGCAAGCTTAAAGCAAGAGTGGCATTGTATGAGTTGCTCTACAACATCCTCTTACTGCTCGCACCATTTGTGCCACATATAACAGAAGAGCTCTACCAAGAGGTATTCAAGGACAAAGTCGGGGCAAAGAGCATTCACCTCTTGGAGTGGCCTGCTTACAATGAAGCAAGGATTGATGAGGAAGCTGAAAAGCTCGGAGAGCTTGCGAGGGAAATTGTTGGTGCGATGAGGAGATACAAGAACTCCCACGGCTTGGCTTTGAATGCGAAGCTCAAGCATGTGGCAATTTATGCAGTAGACAGCTATGAAATGCTCAAGCTCATAGAGAAAGACATTGCTGGAACAATGAACATTGAGAAGCTTGAAATCATAAAGGGCGAGCCTGAGCTTGAGGAGAGGATAATTGAAATCAAACCGAACTTCAGAACAGTTGGCCCAAAATATGGAAAGCTCGTTCCAAAGATTGTTGCATACCTCAAGCAGAACGCTGAGGATGTGGCAAAGGCACTCAAAGAGAGCGGAAAGGTAGAGTTTGAAGTTGAAGGGCAGAAGATTGAGCTCAGCAAGGACGATATAGTGCTCAGAAAAGCTGTGTTCAGCGAGGGAGAAGAGGTAGAAACAGCAGTTGTGAAAGATGCCGTGATGGTGTTTTTCTGAACTTCCTTTATTTTTAATTTCCCTGAAAGATTACGCCCCCGTAAGTTACTTATGGTATTGTGGGTTATAGGGCGTTTAGAGGCCAACAAGAGGAGGTTTTGTTTATCCAACTTATTTGGTTAGATATATCTCAGCAACTAGATTCTTACTATCTTTTTTAGAAATTTTAAACCAAGATAATTTTTTGATGTTACCACATAACTCTGCTTCAATGCGGTTTTTAATGCTTCTTGCCATTGAATACAAGATAATCTCATCATCTTCACAGTAAATCACATAGTTTTTTAGTATGATTTTGAAATCTGGTTCTCTATGGGTTGTTTCTGCTTGATTAAGATTAAATTCCCTAGTTAAAAGTGCCTCTAATTTTTCTATACAGATTTCAATATTCTTATTCTGTTGAGGTTTCATCTCTTTAATAGTAGGTTTAGTTGAAATGACCCTATTTGAATTTCTTTCGAATTGTACAGAATACATGTTACATTTAGGAATGTATTTCCGTAGTAGAAGCTTGTTTTTAATTCTCTCCCACCAAAGAAGCCATTCCCAGTTTTCTATCCAGCTATCTAAACTCATGATAGGTAATCGCTGGTCGAGAACATAGTATTTGCCGTTTATCCTTACTGCTGTAGCAACATGGTTTGGAAGAGTAAGGAAGTAAACTTCTGGATATTTGTTAAGAAGCAATGCAGCTGTGAGTTTTGCATAATCTCTACAAACTGCCAAGTGATAGTCCAGGATTTCAGCAAGAGACAGATTTGGCTTGATAGTGTGCCAAACAAATTTAGCTAATTTTTTAAATTTCTCCTTACGAGTTATTTCTCGTTCTCGTGCTATATAACTATAATAATTGTAGGGTAGCATAAAACATACAAATCCAGCAAGAAAAATGCCTATAATTATGCTAATTAGTCCAAATGCCAGAAGTGTCTTCCTTGCGATTAAAGTTAGATACGGAACGTTAATCACGCTGAAGAGTATGACTAAAAATACAACTACCAAACTTACTAAGAATATTATCAACACATTGGAGACCCAATATCGTTCTTTCCAATATCTTATATTCTGTTCTTGCCATTCTAACAAATTTGTGAGCGTTTCTGCCTCGAAATTCCCCGCTAAGCGTTGATAAATCGCAGTCACGTATTGAACATCTTGAAGAGTCGGTAGAGACGTCTTAACTGACCTCTTCATGATATGTAGTGTATCCCACGAAATATTTTAACTTTCTCCTTAGGAATAGAAAGTTCTCAGCAGTTATAGCAAAGCAAAGCCGCTCTCTTCAGCAGAATAACTCTGTAGAGCTTCCCGTTGATAATTCTCGCTACCGCTATCTTATTGAGATGATGTATCCTCTTCCTCTCAAGGGCAACAAAGTTGAGTTCTCTTAAAACCTGTACGAAGTCCTCCCACCTTATGTTGAGCCATTTTGAATACTCATCAAAGAGTTCCTTTTCAACAACCAGATACTTTCTGCCGTCTATCAGATACCTCCGCTTGTGCTTTGGCAGTTCCTTTCTCAGTCTCCACCTTGCATGTAATGGCGACTGCACTGTAAGAATGGCTTCCTCCATGCTTTTGCCTTCTACGAGCATCTCAAAAAGAATTTTGAGTATGTGGTTGATTCTGTCAGGAACTCCGATTATATCTCCCCTCAGCGTGATTTTCCTTCTCCTGACTTTGATTCCCTCACTCTCAAGAGCTTCTCCAATCTTTGCAGTGGTTCCCTTCTTAGTACCGCCAGTATCAACAATCCCTCCAATGATGAAAGCTCTAACATCAAAGTCTCTCTCGCTTAAAACTTCCTCAGCTCTTGGATCAAGGAGAACAACTTCATCAATGCCCTTCTCCTTTAAGAACTCCCCAGTTGAACCTTCATAGGCAGTAATCTTCTCAAGGGGAAAGTGCGCCTTCTTCTTAAATTCCTCATTAACCCATGTTAATGCTAAAAGCTCGCTCCATAGATAATCCCTCAAAACACCGTAGCTTTGAGCGGCTTGAAGGGCAACTTTGTTCTTTTCCTTTTCTGTGTGCTTTTCCCAGTGCATGAGGTCGATTATGAAGTAGGGATAATCCTTTGGAAGCTTATCTCTCAGCTCTTCGGGAGAAATGATAACTTTAAACTTCTTTGCTATGCACAATGGAGCATAGGCGTATTTTGATCCATCTGTTCTTTTCCCGCTCAAGTCCCAAGCTATCGCTGTAGGTTCATCAACTTCGACTATAGCTCCCTTACCTTCAAGAACATCCAACGCTATATCTTGGAGCTTGTTCTTTGATTTTCTGTATCTCTTGGAGAGTATACCTATCTTGTCTATTCCCTTTTCTTTGAGCAGCTCTGCAAAGATTTCGCTAAGTTTTTTCATTGGCATCGGTTTGAGCATCGGCAGTGAATTTTTAAGGTTTTCTCTCAAAGCTTAATAACTTCAAAAGCAGATACATTAGTGATGAGAAGAGGAATTGCTGAACTTCCTCTCCACGGTGGTCATGTACCTCCTTGGCTAGCTGCACGTATGAAAAGGCTAGCAAGGTTAGTACTGATTCTTTTGGTTGATGAATACGGCACAAAGGGAGTTCTTGAGAGGTTAGCTGACCCGGTTTGGTTTCAAGCTTTGAACAATTTAATTGGAATGGATTGGGATTCATCAGGGAGCACTACTGTAACAACAGGCATACTAAAAGAAATCCTCTCAAAGGAAGAGTTCGGCATAAAAGCTGCTGGAGGTAAAGGTGCAAAGAGCAGGGAAACTCCAGCTCAATTGAGAGATATATGTGAGAAATATGAATTAAACAGCAGTGAATATGTCAGAATTTCCCGATTGGTTGCCAAAGTTGATACTGTAGCATTACAAACAGGTTATCAGCTCTACCATCACGTCTTTTTCATTGATGAGGAAGGAAATTGGGCAATTGTTCAGCAGGGAATGAATCCAAAGATCAAGCTTGCAAGAAGATATCACTGGTTTGACGCTGAAAGCTTTACGCTAGAGCCTCACAAAGGAATAAGCGGGATTAAGCTTGAGTATGCACTGAACACCGTTGATAAGAACGCAAGAGAATATCAAAGAACCCTGCTCGATCTTGTAAAGGAAGACCCAAGAAAGCTCGAGAGAGAGCTAAGAACAATTACAGCAGTTGCAAAGGGCTACAAGCCATTAATTGTTTACAAACCCTACGAGAAGTTAAACCTCTTTGATACAGTTACGAGATACAAAAGTCTAGGGCAGATTGAATTAAATCAAAGGGCTTTGGAGCTTGCGAGAGAGCTCGATATTAAGAATTATGATGAGCTCTTACTCCTCAAAGGACTTGGCCCAAGCACACTAAGGGCTTTGTCCCTTGTATTGGAGCTTGTTTACGATGTTCATCCTTCATGGAGAGACCCAGTTACTCACCCACCTGATCCCTTCAAGTTTGCCTATGCCGTCGGTGGAAAAGATAGAGTACCTTTTCCAATTGACAAGCCCACCTACGACGAGCTGATTTCTTTCCTTGAAAAGCTCGTTGAAAAGAATCCGCAGGAGAGGCAGATAGTCAAGGCTGTCACAAAGATAACCAGAAACTGGAAGCCGCCTGAGGAGGATAAGGTGCCAACATGATTTGAACTCTAAACTGATATCTTGAAATATTGTTTTGGTTAAAAAAGCTGTCTTTTAGAAGAAAAAGTTTGTAATGGAGCCGGGACCGGGATTTGAACCCGGGACCTGGGGATTACGAGTCCCCCGCCCTACCGAGCTAGGCTACCCCGGCACTCAAGAAAAGATGATAGGGAGTGAATTTATAAGCTTTTCCTTAAACGAGTTCTTTTCCAGTAGTAGTCATAACAAGTTTCCCATGTTTAACTCCCTTGAGGCTGATAAGTCTCTCAGCAATCTTCTTTATTCTGCTTGCTTTTCCTTTAACAACAACGACTTCAAGACAGTTGTGCTCATCCATGTGGACATGCAAACTTGAGACAATTTCATTAATGTAATCATGTTGCAAATCCAAGAGCTCCTTGACAACCTCAGCCTCATCGTGATTGTAAACTATTGTAATTGTTCCAGCGACATCTTCATCACCAACTTCCCACTCATACCTAACAATGAAGTCTCTAATTAAATCTCTAATAGCTTCACTTCTGTTTGTGTATCCTTTCTCCTCTATAATTTTGTCAAACTTTGTGAGCAGGTCTTGTGGAATAGAAACTCCAAAGCGCACTATCTTCATAGCATCACCTAGAAATAGCTCACCTTCGGGATATTTAAAGATATTTCAGAATTCAGAAAAGTTGATAAAGTAACACACCCATTTTACAAATAGGGAAATGTTATGCAAATTGACTTGCGCAAGCTTGCCTTAATTCTTGTGCTATTATACCTTGTAGGTTTAGTAATCATATTGCATCCTCATCAAGTTAAAAAAAGTGTCCTTCCAACTAAATCATATTCCCCAGAGGATGATTATGAATACATAGCTGAGCATCTTGGATTTCTAAATGATGGAAAGATTGATGAAAAAGAACTGAAAATCGTAGAGCAGATCTATTCCCTTTACAAGTATAGAACAACATTATTTGAAGAGGTTTACATTACTAATCCTGAAAAGTTCGCAAATCTCAGTCAAGAAGCTATTCAGACCCTTAATATTGTTCCGCTAGCCTTAAGAGATGACATGGTTAGATTCCTGTTCTCAGATGCTCCTTATACCTTGGAAGAATTTTCCCAAAAGGTGGAACTATTCAAGACTCAGGTAAATGAATTTGTTAGCATTTATCTAACTCTCCCCCCGCATATTCGTGTTGGTATTGAGAACTCTCGCCAGATTTATCAAGTAAAAACTTTAACTGACTATATCCAACTTGTGAAGGAGCTTAGAATGGCACTTTCAGGATTACCCCCAGATGTTATTGACGCGATTGATAATATGCAGGGGCTTTTTGGAGGATTTGAACCAAGTGAAATATCTGAGTTTGTCTCCGGATTAAGGCAAATTAAGTCAGAGATTTTTATAAACACAACTTATAGGGAGTGGTTTATTAAAAATGCTCATAATTTCGAGATAGCAGAGATTTATAAAACGTGGACAGAATTCAAAACAGAACATGAAAATGACAAAAAACCGCCAGAGATGACGGGAAAAGTGGAGAGCCTACCTTCTGGATTAATTGAAGTCTCATTAGGCATTGAGGATAATGCAAATCCTCCAAAGAAGGTTAGAATACTCATAAATGGAAAAGAAAAAATTGAAATTTTAATGAGTACAGAATCCCTAAGATACGCAGATGTACTCCAGTTCTATGAAGATTGGGGGAATTATACAATAACAGTAGAGGCATATGATGCAAAAGGAAATAAAAACTCAGTGGATGTAATTCTTGGTCACTACCCATTAGTATTTCCAATTTATTTTAATGGGAAGGCTCCTTATGATTTCCAGAATGCAAAGCTTTATAACAAAAGCGAAATCGAGTATATGTGGAGGAAAGCTGCTCACTACAAACCTCTCCAAGTTTTTGAAGCAGTTTACCCTGACCTGGGTTTCATTCGTTACCATAAAATAAAGCTTGATGGTGCAATGGAATTTTTCTACAATGATACAAAACGTAAGCTTTTAAATTATTACAAGAAGCCCGTACCTTTTTATTCCATGACTCCTCTCCATATTGCATATTTTGTCAATGTTTACGTTCATTCCTTTAATACCCCAATAATAGGAACTCTTGAATCAGGAATATGTGGTTATGACGGTGAAACAGAAGTTATTCTAATGAACAACCTATTCATGGATTTTAATCTCAATGCATGGGCAATACAAATTCCAGCAAGCTTAAGCGGAGGAAAGCTTGACCATTCGGAAGTGGTAGTAATCTGGAAAGTCCCGCTATTAATTGGAAGTAGTTACAAGGCACTTTATGTTCTCGGTCTTGACCCATATCCCAAAGTCCCAGAACATATATATCCCTTCGAATCCGATTGGCCTAAAAAGTATTCCAGAGAGACTGTTGAGCTTATGACATTGGGACTTATTCCCTATAGACCAGATAAATTTGCTCTGAGGGAATTCTACAAACGCTTTGGTATAAGAGTTACACCTGCATATCCTCTCAAAGACCTATCAAGAGAATTCATAACAGGCTATGAGTTTTTTGCCTCTTACATAAACTTTCAGATAAGTGAAGCATATATGCAAAAACTCCTTAAAATGATTAAAAACGGCGATCTAAGGATTCTCGATGAACTGAATAAGCTTGAAGCAGCTAGAGAGTTATGGTATCGCTTAGATGGGCACAACCTCTACTATGGTCCGAAATATTCTCCAGATTACATTTACATTGATAGCGAAGGAAACTTCTACTATGTTCACAAGAACCGTTCCAAAGCTTTCCCATAGTTTGTTTTCTCAGTCCATCAATCTTCCACCATTCACATCTATCAGCTCTCCAGTTATGTGGTCATTCTCCAAGAGAAAAATCACTGCATGGGCGACATCCTCTGGCTTTGCTATTTCCCCAGTAAGAGAAAGCTTTCTCAGCTTCTCCTTGATTTCTGGAGTTATAAGCTCTGTATCAACTGGGCCCGGAGCAACGGCATTTACCAAAATATCTGGAGCTAGATGCCTTGCTAAATTGAATGTCAAAGCGATGAGCCCTCCTTTTGATGCAGCATAGTGAGCACCAACGGTTCCACCGTCCTTTCCAGCAATTGATGCTATGTTGACTATCTTTCCTTTTTTCATGTACTTCAGAACTTCCTGAGTTACAATGAAAGCGCCTTTTAGATTTACATCCAAGACTCTGTCCCATTCCTCATCAGTTATCTCCATGGGCTTCATTGCCTTCCCGAGGATTCCTGCATTGTTAATTAGAATATCTATTCTGCCAAACTTCTCAATTATCTTCTCAACCATAGCCTTAACTTCCTCTCTTTTGCTCACATCAGCTTTTACTACAAGAGTGTCAACACCATAGGCTTTGCAGAGTTCTTCAGTTTTTCTTGCCTCCTCTTCGTTATGACCATAGTTTATAACTACATTCGCTCCCTTCTGAGCTAAAGCAACTGCAATTGCTCTTCCAATTCCTCTTGAAGCTCCGGTAACTAGGGCAACTTTCGCTCTCAACTCCATGCTATCACCCTTTAAAATTTGCAGTGCTGAGATTAAAAACCCTTGCCCAATACCCGAAAATATTTTTACGTTTTAAACGCAAACAGAATAATATGGAGAAACTGCTAATTGGTTTTGTGATATTCGTTCTTTTGGCATCTGGATGCCTTCAGAAAGAGGAGGAGAAAGAAATGAGCTTGAAGGTTACTTCTGTCTTTGGTGAGAATGAATTTATACCAAGCAAATACACCTGTGAGGGCTTAGACATTAACCCACCTCTAAAGATTGAAGGGCTTAGCGAAAAAGCTGTTAGCATAGCGATAATTGTAGATGATCCTGACGCTCCGGTAGGAACTTTTGTGCACTGGGTTGCATGGAACATTCCTCCAGCGAAGGAAATACCCGAAGGAATACCTAAGAAAGAGACTGTTGAATTACCAATTCACGTTGTTCAAGGGAAAAATGACTTTGGAAGGATAGGATACAACGGACCGTGCCCGCCTAGAGGACATGGAATTCACCATTATCATTTCAAAGTTTATGTGCTTGATACAGAGCTTAACTTAAAACCAGGGGCTACAAAAAAGGATTTAGAGAAGGCAATGAAAGGGCATATTATCCAATATGGAGAATTGATTGGATTATATGAGAGAAAATAAAAGACAAGTTGAAAGTAGCTATCCATATCTAACTTTCACATAGAGATTAACAGCGCTCTGAAAAGCGGCAAGAGCGTTTAATACCAAAAATATCCAGTCTCCAATAATATACGAATAAATAGTCAGTAAGCTTGAAGCAGTCACATATATCAAAATAAACCTAAAGTTCAGGGGACAGTACTTTGTTTTTATAGTTTCAATGGTCTGAGGAACCCATGAACTTACCAAGAGCAACATTCCAATTAATCCTATTACTTCTCCACCACTCATTATTCTCACCTCACCTTATTTTTAAAGCCGCATAAACTTTTGAGAAAAGATAAAAAAGCATTGTGAATTAAATTTAGTCAAAGAAAATGGTTTAAAAAACAAAAATTAACAGAATCGTGTTTAATCTTCTCTCCTCTGATTGAGCTCTGCAGCTAGTCTTGAAGTAGCCCATGTCTTAACATCATCATCAAGGATATTATTGATTATTTCTAGAGCTTCTGGGATTTTCCCTTTCTTTGCAAGTGTTATAGCAACTTCTGCTTGAATTTTAGACCTGTTTGAGACATCTTTAATCATTGAAGCAATTTTAAGTGTTTCGTCAATCAAACCAAGGTTCAGGAATTCAAAGGCAAGGCTCATGAGTGCTTTTGTTATAGCCTCATCTTTTCCCATTTCAAAAATGGCATCGAGAGTTTTCTTTAGGATTTCATGATAATCCTCTCCAAGCCTAGCCATTTCAATAGCTATTTTTGAAAAAGCTTTTGCTTTTATTCCCTTGTCGGGAATTGTCTCAGCAACTTGAATTGCAGTTTTGAAATTGCGATTGCCTATGAGCTTTGAAATAGCCTCATATAAAGCTCTTGATTGGTACCATTCTTGCATCAATAACACCAAACTGAAATTTCACTTTTAATAGATTTAAGCTTTCCTAAAATTTAGAATCAATAAAAGAAGAGGACATAAATTCCAAGGATTATCAATGCAGAACCAGCAAGTATTGAAAGCTCTCTAGACCTTTGAACTATCTTCTGTGACAAACTTTTGCTTTCAGTTATGCTTCCAACAGTGAATAGGATAATCAATAATGGCAAAATAAAGATAATGTTGTATAATCCGAGCAGAATCCATGTTAGTGCTCTTCCGATTTTTGAAATAAGGATTGCATAAATCAAATAACTGCCAGCCGAACAAGGCAGCAAAGTGAACGATACCATAACTCCAAGAGCGAAAGCACCTAAAATACTTGCTTCCTGTCTAAAGATGCTCTTTCTAACTTTTTTCTTTCCAGCAACCCTGGATTTCTCAAGGTAACCTGTTATAACAGTATACCCTCCAAAAATTATCGAAACAATACCCGCAATCCATGTAGGAATGCTCTTTGTGAAAACCACAAGTCCAACTCCTAAGAGATAATACGAGATATATATCGCAATCACAAACGCCAAACCTATCGCATAAATTCTCCTCCTTGAAATGCTTTCCTTAAGTGAAAGGGCAATTAAAAACATCGTGTAGATTACAAATGTACATGGGTTTATAGAGTCAGATACTGCTAGTGAGATCAAAGGAAAGATCATAGACTGTAGATGTACTAATGAAAGTACTACAACAGTGAGCCCAAAAGATAGAGAGATAATTAAGAGCAGGGCTTTGATTTCATCCTTCACTGGGCTCACCATTCATGAAAATATTTTCAAGCTTTTTAATTGTTTCTGTTTGATTTGAGGGGAAGAGATATGTTTTATCTGCTATAAAAAGAACACCATTCTCCTTCAACGCAGTATTGACTAACCAAGGAACATTTTTAGCAGGATCGGGTATCTCCCCCTCAATGACTGCAACTAGATGATTGTCATAGAATATTCCTATTACTGGAACACCTGTAACTCCCAAAATATTGTACAATTCCGAGAAGAGTTGGGTATTATGCTCATTTCCTTGGAGCTCATAATATGTAAATTTATCTTTCCCAAAAATCTCCGGCAACAGCTGTTTCATTTTCCCACAGTGGGGACAGGTAGATACTCCAAACATATAGAAGTGAAGTTTTGTAATATCGATATTCTGCTCATGTGTTGATGTTGTTTCAGTTGAGGAAGGCCCTGAAGATTGAATAGTAGAAGTGGTTGTTAAAACTTGAGTTGTTGAAACAGTTGCTTGACTATTAGAAGTAGAAGCTATCTGTGTGGATGTTGATGAATTATTAGAGATACACATGCTCATAACTGTGCTTAAAACTAGTACAATCAGTATTCCATTCAAAATTCTTCTCATTTAATTCACCTTGTACAGTTATCCAACGATGACAATTTAAGTATTTTGGGTACTGCATATAGCAGCTCATGAATGCATCTCTCTTTACAAAAATCATTAAATAGTCAGAAATCTTAGAATAATCTGGTGATAAAATGAGTGAGATTGAAAGAGCCCTCCAAACATTCCACTCACTTAAAGTTAGGCAGATTATGCCCCCATTAGCCTCAATGCCAATTGTAACAGTAGATTCATCAATCATCGATGTACTAAAGCTACTCAAAACAAGACATCATGTATGGGTTGTAAACAACAGAGAAGAAATGAAACTTGAGGGTGTAATTAGGTATCTAAATGTGGTTGATGTACTCTTGCCACCTGATATCCATAAAGCTAGACTTGGGAATATAAGCAGCATCTTCAAATCAATTCTTGGAGGAGCAGACAGAGCAGAGCATGTAATGGAACGTAATGTTCTCACAATAAAAGACGATGCAACTGTTCTCGATGCTTTGACAAAAATGAAGCGATATAAGGTGCCCCTCCTGGCGATAGTTGGTGAAAATGAAAAACTCGTAGGGGAAATAAGCCTCAGGATACTTGTTAATGAGTTCATAAGACTGATGCGGATAGGTGGTGCCCAATGGAACCAGAGTGGATCCTCTTTACACTTGGAGTAGCACTAATTGTGGGAAAGATCGGCGACAACATAATGGAACGCTTTGAGCTTCCTGGCGTTCTGGGAGAAATTTTGATGGGTATGATCCTAGGAAACCTTATTTATTTTGGGATTATAAGTCCCGAATACCTAACTCTTCATTCAAATGAAACTTTTGAGTTTTTAGCCAAACTTGGAATAATTTTCCTTCTCTTCTTAGGAGGTCTCGACACAGATATAGAGATGATAAAAAGAACTGGAAAAGTAGCAACGGTTTCCACCCTTATGGGTGTGTTTACTCCATTAATAATGGGCTATTTTGGACTTAAACTTATGGGATATCCTTCAAGAGAAGCCTTTGCAGGTGGTGTTCTACTCACTGCAACAAGCATTGGAATTACAGTTAGGGTAATGATGGATCTAGGTGTTTTAAGGAGTGAAGTTGGCGCAGCTTCACTAAGTGCGAGTGTTATGGACGACTTTCTCGGCATAGCACTGATAATCTTTGCCGTTGGAACCGGAAGTATTTTGGGACTAATTGGAAAGATGGCGGCGTTTTTCATAATTACTGGAATCTTAGCATGGTATTCAATTGACAAATACGTACGCTTTTCTGAGCGACTCCACGTAGAGAAGGGAGTTCTAGCCATGGTTCTGGCGTTAATGTTTCTCTTTTCAGCCCTCGCAGAGAAGTGGTTTGCTGCCGCAATTGAAGGTGCATTCATGGCAGGTCTTGTTTTATCAAAGCTCCCAGAGGGGAGGAAAATAGCAGAGGACGTCAAAGCTATTGGATATGGCTTCCTAATCCCAATATTCTTCGTGTACACTGGAGCAATGCTTGATCTGAAAGTGTTTGCAAGCAGAGAGGCATTGGCTTTAGCAGTCGTTCTAACCACCATTGCAGTTATTGGAAAGGTTGTGGGGAGAGGAATCGGAGCAATGATAATGGGATGGGACTTCAAAAAGTCTCTCCAAATGGGGATAGGTTCAATTCCAAGAACCGAAGTTGCTCTCGTGGATTTGATGGTTGCAATTCATGGAGGTGCAATACCCCAAAGTGATGCACAAAAGTTCATAGCTGCAACGCTGATTTTCATCACGGTCTCCGTACTGATAACTCCCCCACTGCTGAAGTGGGTATTTAAGGAAGATGTTGAAAGGAAGAAGAAAGAGAAAGCAGAGAATAAGAAAGAGAAAGTTAAAGAAACTAAGAAGAAAATTGCAAAGATTAAACAGAGCTGAGTTTTTCTTTTACTCTCCTTTCAAATTCTACAAACGATGGAACTCCAATAAACTCAACTCTATTGTTTATTAGAATTGTTGGAGTTCCTAAGATGTTGTGCTCCATTGCTTTTTTCCTCCCTTCTGGAGTTGCAACGCTTAGCTCTTTCACAACTATTCCTTGATATTTTCTCGCTATCTCCTGTGCCATTTGAACTGCTATTGGACAGTAAGGACAAGTTGGTGATGTGATAACTTCAATAACAACTCTTGGCTTCTTTGGTTTGACCTCAACCATCCCCATCTTCTTCATAAGCTCAAGCATCTTTTTTCTTCTGATCATCTCAAGCTCATCCATGTTCTCACCAAGGAGAGCTTGGAGAAAGGGTTTTAAAAAGAAATTGTTGAAGAAAATTTCATGATTCCGTAAATTCAATCTCTAAATCAACGTCAAGGCCTTCAAAAGCTTCTTTTATTTGTTCTTCAAAAACTTCAGCCTCTGGGCTGTCCTTGGGAATATTAAGCATTATCTTAACTTTTTTGCCTTCAATCTTGCATCCCTTATATTTATCTCCCTTAAGAACACTCTCTCCAGTAAGTGGATCAATAACTGCCGCGAGAATCAATTTAACAAAGCTTTCGTCAATTTTTCTCCTCCCTTGGATAACATCCCATTTCGCCAAAGCCTGCTTAAGTCCTTCAGCCGCTAAAATTGCACAGTGATATTTGATCTGTGGCAATCCCCCAAGCTCTTCCACAATGTCCTTGAATTTAATTTTCTTAGCTTCTTCAACAGTCTTTCCTTTTATCATTTCCGTAAGCACTGATGCAGTTGCAATATTTGCAGCACAGCCATAACTCCTAAATTTAGCGTCAACTATTTTGTCATTCTCAATCTTCAAATAGAGCTTTATCATGTCTCCACATGCTGGACTTCCCGCTTTTGCTGTAACACTTGGATTCTCTATTTCCCCAACATTTTTTGGATGAAGAAAGTACTGTAAGACCTTTCTTGAATAGCCTATTCTTTTTTTCTCGTCCCATTTCCTAGCATCAAATCTTTCCATTTATCTCACCTTTTTCACGACGATTCTCCAAATACCATCTTTCTCATCAATTTCAAGGATTTCCTGCCCAGTTTCGTCTGCTGCTAGTGCTATTTCTCCCTTACTTAGCTCATGAGTGCCAACAATTTCAATTATCTCCCCAACTTTGGCTTTTCTCAAAGCCTTTCTGAATTCATTGAGAGGGATTGGACATTCTTTTCCTATGACATTGATCTTTATCATCTCTTACCACCGTAGATGCTGATTTCCCTTAGTTTTTCAACGACATCCTTTATAATCTCATACGCTTTTACTATCTCATCCTCAGTTGTCCACTTGCTCAAGCTCAGCCTCACTGAACCGTGGGCATCCTCAAATGAACCTCCAATAGCCCTAATTACATGACTCGGCAAAAGTTCTTGCGAATAACATGCAGAACCAGTTGAAAACACTAATCCCCTCAAATCACAGTGGAGTAAAATGCTTTCTCCTTCAACATGAGCAAATGAAACGTTTACATTATTGGGCAACCTTTTATCTCCTCTTGGACCGTTGAGCTTTGTATCAGAAATGCTTAAGAGCAAATCAATTAGCTTATCCCTGAGCTTTGCCATTCTCTTGGCATCATCATAGTTTATTAACTCTACAGCTTTTCCAAAGCCGGCTATTGCTGGAACATTTATCATCCCGGGTCTTATCCCTTTCTCCCTTACATCTCCATCGAGAAGAGGCTTGAGTTTAACCCCGTCTCTTATATAAAGTGCGGCAATTCCCTTGGGACCGTGGATTAAGTGGGCAGTAATGCTCATTAAATCAACATCCAGCTTTTTGACGTCGATTTTAACTTTACCAAAGGCATGATTTGCATCCAAATAAAGGAGAGCGCCTTTATCATGAACTATCTCAGAGATTGCTTTGATGTCTTGGATAGTTCCAATTTCAAAGTTCCCTAAGTGAGTAGCGAAAAGAATTGCATCATTCAAATTGTCTTGAAGGTCTTCAAGGTTGATAAAACCCTCTCTATCAACACTAACCTCATAAGTTTCGAATCCCCAATCTCTTAATCTTTTGACCGTGTTAAGAATTGCCTTTCTCTCAATTTTACTTGCCAGAACTTTTCCTTTCTCTTTAGTCCATGCTATACCTTTTATCGCCAAATTATCAGCTTCAGTTTCATCAGAGACGAAGATAATCTCGTCTGGAGACGCATTTATTTCCTTCGCTATCTTTTCTCTCGCTTCTTCTATGGCTTCTCTAGCGTCCTCGTCAAATATATGCCCAAATTCACCTCCCGGAGTTCCGTATTTCTCTTGCAGATATTCAAGCATTACCCTAATTACCTCTGGATCGGGCTTAGTCGTGTTTGCATTATCCAGATAAATTACCATTTTCCTCACCTGGGTATCACTAATCGGAGATCATTTTTAAGTATTGCTGGACATAACTGTATAACTAACCAAATAGATTTATACATATCTTGCATTCTGCTGGATTTAATTCAGGATCAATTTCTTCATGAAGAGAGCAGAGATAACCTTTTCCAAGCATTTTTAGTGCAATTTTAACAAGTTCCGCGTGTATTTGGTATTCAGTTGGTCTCTCTCTAATTATTTCTTCTGCAAGCTTTCTAAGATCTGTATCAATATCTGGAAATTTTGAAACTTCTATGAGTGCTCCCCTATTCATTCGCAAATACCTCGAAACAGCAGATTGAGTAATATGCAGAAGTTCAGCAACTTGAGTTTGAGTCAATTTATGCTCCTTGTAGAGAATTTCAACTAACCGCCTCCTTAATGAGGGGTAAACATACTTAGCCGCAACTTCAAAAGCATTTATTTTCATGATTCCTAATATGACGTGTGGCATATATAAGGATTTCGAATTTTAGATTTAGCGAATTTTTATATTCATTCTACAAAAATAATCTTTATATATTTCCAAAAATCAGCGTCTCTAGATTTTTATGACGCTTGTCATATAACTTCACATTATACATTACATAATTTTATGTTTTATCTGATTTATTGACTAATTTTATTACAAATTTGTGCCAAAATCAACATATTATGTCAAATTTTTACATCCAATTCTTTTCCTTTAGGTTAAACAACCAAAAAGTTTTTATGAATAAAAATTCATAAATTAGTTCGAATGATATGACAAGTGTCATAAAATTGGAGGTGGAAATATGTTGTGTAACCAATGTTCAATGAGCTTGGTTGGAGGATGTACTATCAAAGGAGTTTGTGGAAAAGACCCAGATTTGAATGCCCTCCAAGAAGCTCTACTCTACGGAATAAAAGGAACAGCGGCATATTATTACCATGCTCTAGAGGTTGGCTATGATAACAAGGAAATAGGTCACTTCTTAGCAGAGGCTTTGTACTCAACACTAACTAACGTCAACTTCGATAAGAATAGATTCTTGGAGTTAATTCTTGAAAATGGCAGGATACACTTGGAGGCTATGAAGCTCCTTGACAAGACCTATGTCGAGACCTTTGGAAGACCAGAGCCCACTTGGGTCTCTACGGGTACAGAAGAAGGTCATGGAGTTTTGGTAACAGGTCACAGCTATAAAGCCCTCTATGAACTCCTCAAGCAAACTGAAGGGACTGATATAAAGGTATACACCCACGCAGAGATGTTTCCAGCTCATGCATATCCAGAGTTCAAGAAGTTCGATCACTTGGTGGCAAATTGGGGAGGAAGTTGGCTTTATCAAAAGAAAGAGTTTACAGAATTCCCAGGCGTTATTTTAGGCACAAGCAACTGTGTTCAGCAACCAACAGAAGCCTACGCTGATAGGATTTTCACCGTCGGGATAGCTGGTCTTGAAGGAGTCCCACACATTAGAGATTATAACTTCGAGCCTTTGATAAAGAGGGCTTTGCAAACGCCAAGAATGGAGAAGAGAGAAGGAGAAAAGTTACTTACAGGCTTCCATCACACCAACATCTTGGCCATGAAAGACAAGCTTATTGAGCTCATACAAGAGGGTAAGATAAGGCACATCTTCGTGGTCGGAGGATGTGATACTCCTGATCCAAAGATGAGCTATTATGAAAAACTCACCGCCATGATTCCTGAAGATGCAATCATACTCAGCGCCGCTTGTGGAAAGTTCCGCTACAATGCAAGGAACTACGGTACAATTGAGGGCATTCCAAGGTTTCTCGACTTCGGACAGTGTAACAATGTTTACTCAATAATTGAGATTGCTGTAGCTTTAGCCAATGAGCTCGGAACTGATGTCAATTCATTACCAGTCTCAATAGTCCTCTCATGGATGGAGCAAAAAGCAATAGGAATACTGTACACACTGCTCTACCTTGGGGTTAAGGGAATTTACATCGGTCCAAGACCTCCAGAGTTCCTAACACCGAAAATCTTTGAAATCCTCAGGAAACAGTTTGATCTAAGGCTCACAGGTGATCCAGAGAAGGACCTTAGGGACATGCTCAATAAAGGAGTTAAAATAGAAGAAGGCCCAATATTGGCAGAAGAGCTAGATTGAGCTCGTTTTTTTCAATTTTTAATTTTTCAACAGTTATTTAGACGTTCACTTAAAAAGATTTTTTGATAGCATGGACAAAAATGTGTAGAAAGATTTAAAAGTGTTTAACTATGACATATGTCATGAAGGTGATAAGATGACTGAAATTTTGAAAAATCGTGAGTATAAAAAAGAGAAAATGAAAGAACTATTGAAGAAAATCCACGAGGGAAAAGATGTTGAAAAACTTAAGGAAGAGTTTAAAGAGCTCTTGAGAAGCATCTCACCGCTGGAAATACCACTTATTGAGCAAGAACTTGTTAAAGAGGGCATTTCTGCTAGAGAAATCGCAAAGATGTGTGACATCCACGTTGAACTTTTCAGAGAAGCAGTTTCTGGAGCTGAGAAGGAAGAGCTGAGTGATATTCCTCCGGGCCATCCTCTCCATACACTGTATGAAGAGAACAAAGAAATTATGAAAGATGCAGAAATGCTCAATCTTTACGCCTCAACTCTAGCCAACACAAAGGATGAAAGAATGAGAAAAGAAATTCTCGGAGTTCTTAAAGAGATTGCCAATCAGCTCAGAGCAGTTGGGTTTACTCACTACAATAGGGAGGAGATGCTACTCTTCCCATATCTCGAAAGGAGAGGCATTACAGCTGTTCCAACAGTCCTCTGGACAAAGCATGATGAAATAAGGGCAATGATCAAGCAGCTAATCGGAATATTAAACAGAGAAAACGAAATGGAGTGGGAAGAATTCGTAAGTAAAGTGAAAGAAAAAGCTTCAGAACTTTCGAGAGCTCTAGTTGACATGGTGTTCAGGGAGAACAACATACTTTACCCAACTCTAAAAGCTCTGCTCTCAGAAGGTGAATGGGTTGCTATTAGACAGCAGGAGGATGCGATAGGTTACTATAAAGTCAAACCAGGTAATGAATGGAAGCCAAAAGCAAAGCCGCTTCATCCCTATGAAATTGACACAACCTTAACCGCCGAACAGATCTTAAGCCTTCCAAAAGAAGTTCAGATGGCCTTGAGAGGGCAAAAGCTTGAAGGAGACAAAACAAAAGTAAAGAGAGAAGGTGACTTGGAGTTAGACACTGGCTATCTCTCACCAAAAGAAATAAACGCAATATTCAAACACCTGCCCGTTGATATAACCTTCATAGACAAAGATGACAGGGTAAGGTTTTTCTCAGGTGGAGATAGAATATTTACGAGGACTCCATCAGTAATTGGAAGACCTGTGCAACTCTGCCACCCACCGAAAAGCGTCCACATAGTTAATAAAATTCTCAGAGCTTTCAAGGAAGGTAGAAAAGACGTTGCAGAATTCTGGATTCAAATGGGAGGAAAATTCATACATATTCGCTATTTCGCGGTGAGAGACGAGAACGGTGAATACTTGGGAACTCTTGAAGTCGTCCAAGATGTTACCGAAATTAGAAAGCTCGAAGGAGAAAAGAGACTTTTAGATTGGAGGGATTGAAATGATTGTTGTAAGAGTTGAAGAAGCTGAGAAAGTTGAGAACCCTCATGGGGTAGATGTTAGAAAGCTGATTGATATGGGGAATGCCCAGATATTTCATATAACACTAAAGCCCGGAGAAGAACTTAAGAGGCACACAACACCAGTGGATGCATTTTTATACATAATAAAAGGAAAAGGGATAGCTGAAGTTGGAGAAGAGAAAGAAGAGGTAAAGAAAGCTACATTAGTTTACCTTCCTAAGGAAGTTCCTCATAAGGTCGCAAACACGGGCAGCTTAGAGATGGAGTTTTTGGTAATTAAGGTGAAATGAGAAATGAGAGAAAATGAAAAAATATTCAAAAAAAGACTGGAAAAATTCCAGAGGCTCCTAAAAGAGAACGAAATAGATGGGGCCGTTATAAGAACCCTCTCAACTTTTATTTATTTTACTGGGACTAAATGGCTCAGGCCTTCTCTCCTCATTCCAGCAGAAGGCGAGCCAATAGTTATTGTAGCTAAAGGAGAAAAGGAGCTTTTCATGGAGAGAAGCTGGATCAAAAATGTGGAAGAATTTCAAAAGACGGAAGATTTGATGGCAATGGTGACAGTATGGATTAGGAAAAACGGATACAACACCATTGGGATGGAGTTTTCCATTGAGAGGGATGCATACATTCTGTTTTATGAAATTTTTAAGCGGCTTAATCCCGGCGTGGAAATCGAAGATGTTAGACCCCTTACAATGCAGCTCAGGATGATAAAGGACAAGTGGGAGCTTGAAAACATAAGGAAGGCTGGAAAAATCGCGGTTAGAGGCATGGAAGTTGCAGTAGAAACTATAAAACCGGGCAAGAGTGAGCTTGAGATAGCTGCCGAAATTGTAAGAGAGCTGATGCTCAACGGGAGCGAAGACCCAAAAGTCTACGTCTCTGCAACGCCAAGGGCACATGCTGAGCCTTTTAGAGACATTAAAGTCGAGAGGGGTAAGTTTGTGACCGTAGTAATCGGTGCTGACTACAACAACTATTATGCAAACATGACGAGGAGCTTTTTTATTGGTGAACCAAATGGGAGATCCAAAAGTGCTATTGAAGCCATGGAAAGAGTCCATCAAATAGCTCTGGAGAAGACTCAGCCGGGAGTTACTTTCGCTCAAGTGGAAAGAGAAATAGCCACAGTTTACAGGGAGAAAGGACTTCAAGAGTACTACATAACAGGCTATGCTCATGGAGTCGGGCTCTTAATTGAGGAAGATCCGATAACGACAATAGTTGTTCCACATAGGGCAATGAAAGCCCAAAAGGGAATGGTTTTAGCAATGGTGCACGCACCTCTCATGATTCCTGAAGGTGCTGTGAAGAAGGAAGACACCATAATACTCGGCAGAGGACTTGAGAACGTCACACTCTTTGATGCCTCAATCTCCCCCTGATTTTATATTTTGATTAAGGTTCATGCATAATTTTGCCAATTTGTTAAAAATAAGAGTTATATCCTGTTCAAAAATCTGTTAGATTGACCTAATAAATGTTGGAGGTGCTAATCCATGAACATTGGAGCCTTCCTGATAACCTTTAGGGAATCACTTGAGGCCGCTATAATTGGGACAATTATCATAGCATACCTGAAGAGGACAAAAAGAGAACAGCAAATTAAAAGTGTGTGGACGGGACTTGGGCTCTCAGTATTGGCGAGCTTCGCCCTTGGGGTAGCAGTCCTTAAAATCTATGGCGGACTGGAGGAGAAAGAGCTCTTTGAGGGACTGGCATCATATTTAGCTGTCATTGTCTTGACGAGCATGATATACTGGATGGCGACTAAGGGCGCGAACATAAAGGAGGAGATAGAGAGCAAAGTGTCTCAGGCAATAAATCCCCTGGCTTTGACAGCTTTCACATTCATAGTGGTCTTTAGAGAAGGCCTAGAAACTGTACTCTTTTTAACACCGTTTGCAACTCAAGACTTAAGTGGTACTTTATTGGACTTGATTTTAGGGCTGGCTGGAGCTTTAGGCTTGGCCTATCTCATCTATGGTATTGGAATGAGGATTAACATGAGGACCTTCTTCTACTACAGCTCAATACTCCTGATATTCGTTGCCGCTGGACTTTTAGGCTATGGAACACACGAACTCATTGAATTTGCCGAAGAAGAGGGGATAAGCTTAGGTTGGTTTGCCCAAACAGCTTACGACTTAGGAATTCCTAAAGACAGCATCTGGTATCACAAAGGTGCTGTAGGCTCAATATTTGCGGTGCTCTTTGGATATTCAACAAAAATGGAGTGGGGGAGGTTAATTTTGCAGTCTGGTTATATGGTGTTTGCTCTCCACCTCGTGATGAGGGCTTATAAAAAAGAGCCCCAGCTCAGTCTGCAAGGGCAACGTGGAGTGCTAAGAGAAGGTACATGATCACCGTCCATGTGATGTGAAGCTTTCTCCATAGTCTAAACTTTTTAAGGAGCTCTTTGAGCAGAGGGTTGTCTACCTTCACCCTAAGTCTCTCTATTTTTGCATGGAGGTAGCGTCCATAAAACCCGCTGACGTTCTCTATAAGCAGAGATACTCCAAGGAGGAGTCCAGTAATTCCAAATGGTGTTGTGTAGTCCTGGCATGAGAGGAAGTGGGGCACTGTAAGTAATGAGCCAACAATAGCAAGTATCTGATGAACCCCGAGAGGCGTTATAGGTGCTCTAACCCTTAAGAAAGGCATCTCTGGACTTATTGCTATGCTAATTTTTCCTTTCCTGAAGTCCATGAATGGCGTCCTCTTCACTGTAGAGTAGAATAATACTCCAATAGTTATGAGCACAAAGCCGACCTCAGCCAGTCCAGCGAACTCTGCTCTATCCTCTTCATAATCATCATCCGCAAGAATTAAAGGAAGAATAAGAAGGAAGAGAAGCATTAGAACTGCTATTTTGCTACCCTTCATCTACACCACCAAAATAGTTGGAAGATTAAAAAGCTCCGCTTCCAATTCCGCAAATCTTTGCAAAGGGACACTTCTCGCAGTTCTCAGTGTATGGTTTAAGATAAGGCTCTCCCTTAATCTGCTTTGTAATCTCCTTCGCTTTTTCCATGTCCTCATCGTCGCCTTCCAAAACCAAAGTTACGCTTCCCTCTGCCCCTCCCGCTCCTCCGGCGGCTATTGGAATTGCATCAACGTTGGCCAAGATGTCATAGGCTTCAACCTCAGTTATTGGTATCGCGTGTGGAATTGGCACTAATGCAGCGTAAAGCCCTGTTCCCCAATCGAATGAGTGAATTCCCGTTATTTTCGCACTGTATTCGACAGGTGTTGGAACAAGTTTCTCTAAGCTTATTGGTGTAATCGTTAGGACACCTTTCGTTATAGTCCATCCAAAGGTTCTACCTATCGTTCCTCCATCTGGAGCTGCAGCAAAGACAGCTACGTTCCAGTTAACATCTATCGCATTTGCTCCCTTGATGAAAACATCATCTGGACCCATTTCTTTCAACGCCTCTATCGGCTCGCCTTCAAATGGTTTACCTTTATAAAGAACGAGATGTTTAGGCCATGTCTCTTTTGGAGTTACACAAGTTCTTCCCTTGCTTATAACTCCCACAGTCCACTTTTCTTTCTCAATTCTTTCCCCTAAAATTTCCTCCGCGATGTAAGCGGCTGTTGTGCCTGTTGCAATGTAAACGAAGCCGTGCTTTAATGCATATTGGACTTCATCCAATGCCACAACGGCTTTGGCAATTAAGCGCTTGCTCTCAGGTGGGGTGAGTGTGACTAAAGCTCTTTGCATGTGCATCACCACCTTAAAATTTGCATCGAAGTTATATTAAAGTTTGTGAAAGGCGAGTCCAAAAATCAAAAGACCATGGGAACATAGCCTTCGTTTATGAGTTTTGAAATGACTGGCCCTATATACTCCACCTTTGTATATGGCTTTAAGCTCTCTACAATGCCTTCATCTTCCGCTATTTTCCTGCAGGCATATGGAGTTTTGTTGAGTTCGTTGAGCTTCTCTATCCAGGGCATTAGCTTTTCATTTCCTTTTGCAATTTCCCGCTCTATTGGGCCAAATAGCACAACTTCAACTTCTTCAAGCCAGCTATACCTCACTGAGTTGACTGCGTACATAAATCCTGTTAGGGCTTTTTCTATTTCGGCTGTAGAGATTATTATCAAAACTTTAGTCATTTTTAATTCTCCAAAGCCTTTATGAACTCGTCCAAGCTCTCCGTGGATATTTCTTTTCTCTTATCCTAACGTTAATCCTCCCACAGGCGTATTTAGCGCATAGGCCAATGCACTTAATGACTTCAACTCTGTAGTTCTTTGATTCTAAAGTTGCTCTAATTTCATCCAGATACTCCCCAGCACAATATTCACAGACTTCAGCTTTCATAGATATCGCTAATTAATAAAAATTCCATCGTGCTTATAGATCTCATTTTTGACAAAATGAATAGTCCATACCTCTTGAAGTTATCAGAATTAGAAATCTTTGGCTCAAAGTTAAGGAGCCTGAGCAGTTTGAGATAATTACAAAAAAGAGTTAGAACTAGATGTATGAGGAAGTCCTAAGAAGCAGATAGAGAGAATGATAACCAAAAACAAAATTAAGTTGTTAATCCAAAGTATTCATCAACATTTATTTTCTTTCGTGGTTCCACACTAATAGGCATTTTTGAAAAGGCAATAATTTGATAAATCCTAGCCAACAGCCATAGTATTGCGCCAATTAGGATTATTAAAAGCCACACCCCCATCCACAACCAGTCAGCAACATTCTTAAATTCCTCTGTTCTTGTAATCCAGTACATCTCCATCCAGACCTCTTTCTCAAAATAAATAGCTAAGAACAGTAGTGCATAAACCCCAAGGAGTACCAAGAGTAGAACAAGTTTTGAGTCAGTTTTATCTAGGATTATTATCCCAAATCCTCCGATTAGCATTAAAATAGAACTCCACATTCTTTGATCTTTTTCACCGTGTACATTCACCAATTATACCACCATAGTATGTAACAAATTAACTTTTAAAAGTTTTTTGTAATGTGCAAAAAACCAAGTAGAAAAGAGCAAGAAAAGAAAATCATGAAGAGTTTTCTTCACTCTTTTGCCCTTTTTTCTCCTCAGGTTTCTTCACTTTCTTTGCTTCTTCTGCTTTTGGAGCTGCTGGTTTAGGCTTAGCTGCTGCCGGCGGTCTAACTCCATAGCCAAGAATCTTAAACTTGAACACATCGCCATCTCTGAGGTAGTATGTTACTTCTTTCGTCTCCTTGTTGAATTCAATCTTTCCAACGGGGAACCTATAATCTGGGAACTTTTCGTTGATCTCTCTGAGTTTGTCTGGATGTATTGGAACCCAGTCAAAGAGCTCAAGCTCTTCATCTTTCCACTCAGTTGTCAGCATGAAGTTCTCAACAAATCCAAGTGCACCTGTTGGACATACATCCACACAAAACTCACAGAATGTACATCTTCCATAGTCAATCTTTGGATGCGGTCTCTTCTCGACTTTGCCATCAACCTCAATCCACGTCATCTCAATTGCCCTTGCCGGACATATCTGACCGCAGAAGTTACAGCCAATGCACTTCTTCCAGTCGAGTGAGTGGAATCCCCTATAATTTTTAGCGATTTGAGTCTTTTCATAGGGTATCTTAATCGTCACAGGCTTCTTGAAGAGATACTTTAGCCCAAGCCAAGGCTTAATGTATGAAGGTCTTTTCTTAATCTTACTCTCAGGTGCAACCTTAAAATCGATCTCCTCCATTTTCATCACCTATCAATGTCAGGTGGACAGTTATCAAGGCTCATTAGAATGACTGGCACATCCGCTATTCTCGCTCCAACTAATAACTGCTCAAGGACTCTGATACCGTGGGCAATGCTTGGACCCCTTATCTGCACTCTGTAAGGCTTGTTTCCTCCAGTGCTGACTACATAGGCACCAAAGTCACCTTTTGTTGATTCCACATGAGCAAAAGCATCTCCAGCTGGTACCTTGAACCTTGGTAAATTCTTTAGCCTTGGATCTTGGACTTTGTATGGCCCACTAGGTGGCCCCATTTCAAGAAGCTGCTCTAATATGTATAAATCCTGCTCAAGCTCGTATCTTCTGATTAATGCTCTTGCTAGTGCATCTCCTTCTTTCAATACTGGAACTTCAAAGTCAAGCTCTGGATAAAGTAGATATGGATCCATTCTTCTCACATCATATGGAACTCCCGTTGCTCTCAAGTTCGGTCCAGTTACACCTTCAGCTAGGGCAAACTTCTTGTCCATAACACCTATTCCTTCCATTCTCCTGTGTGTAATGTAGTTTTCAAACACAAGATTATCAAAGTCAGGAAGCTTGCTCTTAATGTACTCTACTGTATCCTTCAGCTGGCGGAGCCACTTGTCTCCAGGAATGTCTCTTCTAACGCCTCCCGGAATTGTGTAGATGTGATAAACTCTCGCACCGGTTAACTCCTCAAAGAGCGCCATAAATCTCTCTCTATAAGCTGCTGCCCACTGACCAGCTGTGTAAACACCTAACTTAAAGCTGAGACCCATAATCCAGAAGAGATATGCAGAAACCCTTGCCATCTCCAAAACAGTTGTTCTAATCCACTGTGCCCTCTCTGGAACTTCCCAGCCCATCAATTCGTCAACAGCCATCGAGTATATCATCTCTGGAACATCAGGTTCTGGAACACAAATTCTCAAGAGCAGAGCAATGTTTGTGTACCAAGGCCTAAGCTCCGCTAGCTTTTCAAATCCTCTGTGCAAAAATCCAGGATTAGCTATTGCCTTAACAACCCTGTGTCCATCCATTTTGAGAATTATGCTGAAGTTCTCGGTAGCCATGTGCTGCGGACCGAAGAACAACTCATAAGTATCTTTATCGAGAGGTAAAAGCTCCATGCCATTTTCTCTCGCTTCTTTAATAAGTTCGCTTTGTGAGACCATTTCTCTCACCTCAAATCACGTAATTATCTTTGTTCTCATCAAATCTGTCCAAAATCTTGTACTTCCTTTTCACATAGGCAAGCATGTCAAAGTCCTTCCTGTGTGGGAACAGTCCTTGCTCTGCATCATCGAGAATCCATGGCATCTCCATCTTTTCATTGCCCTCAAAGTAGACTCCATAGAAGTCATGGGCATCTCTCTCATAGGTTTCTGCAACTGGGTAAATATCCTTGACAGTTGGCATCCTTGCCTTATCTAAATCCCTTGGAATCCTCGTTCTAACCATTGCGTGAGTTCTGTGGGTTATGCTCCACATTTGGTAAATCAGCTCATATTCTCCCTCCTTAAGCCAGTCAACCACCGTTATCTGCAGCATGAGCTCGAAGTTGTTCTCTTTGAGGGTCATCAGGAAGTCTCTTATTCTATCCGCTGGAACTTTGAACTCAATCCTCCTTTCTCTTCTGACTTTTCCTTCAGCATAAGGGGCTTTTTCTAGTATTTTCTGAACAATAGCTTGTTCTCTCTCCCACTTGACCTCTGTCATTTCCTTCACTCCTCCTTTTTCTTCTTGTCCATTAACCATGGAATCCACCTCCTCGCTTCTCTCTCACGCCATCCTTCTCCAAACAGCTCGTCTTGGTTCTTCTTGTACCATTCATAGTTCTCTTTGTATCTCTTCCAGCCATCAGCAGTTCCGTTCTCAATCATTTCCATGATTTTCTTAATTCCATCCATCACAGCCTCTGGTCTTGGCATACATCCAGCTATGGCAACGTCAACCGGAATATATCTGTCAAGATGCTTGATTGCATTGTATGCATCCCAGTAGATTCCACCGTTGAGCGGACATGAGCCGTGGGCTAACACGTATTTGGGATCTGGCTGCATCTCGTAGGTTATGATAATCCTTTTGAGGGTCTTTGGAGTAACGTAACCAGTAATTAAGAATAGATCAGCCATTCTCGGGGCTGGATTTGGCATCATACCGAATCTTTCGAGGTCATATCTTGATGTCATGAGCGGCGGCATTTCTATTCCACCGCATCCTGTACAGAATGAAACAATCCAAAGGCTTCTCTTTCTCGCAAATTCAAAGAGAGGTTCAAATAAACGCCAATCTACCATTTCAACCACCTCACAGAGCTGCTAATATAGCACCTGCAGCTGCTAATATCGTTGGCCACTTCCAGTAAAACCTTGCAGCTTGATCAATTGTAAATCTTGGAAATATTGCTCCAACGAAGATTGCAATCATCAGCACTGCAATTTGCTTAACTAGGAGTATAGCTAAGCTTGCTATTGTGTTGAGGATTGGGCTGGTAAATGCAGTGACGACTGCTCCTCCAAGGAATATGTTTGCAAAGAATAATGTCTCAGCGAAGAGTGCTATAGCGTGCTGTATCTGAAGGATTCCCATGTGCTTTCCGCCGAACTCAACCATTGGACCCAATGAGATTTCACCCGGGGCAATCATGATGTCAAATGGCTCCTTACCAAACATTGCCTGCAAAACGAGATCGTAAGCTATTGCCACTAGGAGTAAGGGCATATGAGTTATGCTCCATCCCATTGTCTGCTGGGCCATAACTATCTCATATGTACTGAATGTTCCGTAAAATTCTGCCAGAGCAACTATTGCAAATCCTAACGGCACTTGAATAGCCAGCAAAGTAAGTAAAGCTCTTTGGGCACCTAAGCCAGCCCATGGGTTTCCTGAGCTCATTGCTGCAAACATGATACCAAGCATTGGGATTTCAAGTAGGAAAGTGATTAATATTAAGTCACCATATGCCCTCAGTATGCTGACTCCACCGATAGGTATGAACATCAGAGCAAGGATTGTTGCTCCTAATGCATAGATAATTCCAAAGTCGTAGATAAGTCCGTGAGTTATGTTGCTCTTCTTTGAGAGCAGTTTAATCGTATCAAGGATAGGCTGGTAAATCGGTGGTCCAACTCTTCTGTGAATTCTCGCAGTTACAATCCTGATTATTCCCATGAACATGAAGCCTACGAAGACCGCATAAAGTAAAATTAGGAAAGCTCTAACGGCAGTCATCAACATTCTTCACACCCCCCAAAGTGCAAGGATTAACAAGATTATCGCCAGATACCAAGCGTAGGCTTGAACATTTCCGTTGTAAATGTAATGCCTCAAGGTTTCTGCTAAGTCCTCAACCCAGCTTCCAATGTCTTGATAGAGCCTGTCAAAGCTTATCCTGAGCCAGAAAGCCAATGCCTCCTTGAGCGGAAGGAAGAAGTTTCTTCTGATTGTTAAGTTGTACTCCATTGTCACTGGGTTACCTGCTTGGTAAGTGTCTGTAACTGGAACTTTTCTGACCTTTGCTCCAAGGAAGTAAATTATCGCTGCAATTACCAAGCCAACTACAAGCCAGATTGTGAGGAGTAAAGCATTGTATCTTCCGAAACCGAGGTTGAGCTCATATATTGTTCCCTTAATAACTTCCTGACCAAATATCTTGTTGATCTCCTTGGCGACTAATCCCGGTGCAATTCCAAAGACAACATTGAGCAATGCCAATATTCCCATAGCTATTGCAAGCGGAAGTGGTGCATCCTTTGTATCATCTAAGTCTGTAGGTCTTTGACCGAACCACACTGCATAAGTAAACCTGATAAGGTAAACGAAACCTATTGCACTACCAAAGAAGACCATGCCACCAAGGATTGGCATATTCTCGTGAATTACTGCTTCAAAGAGCAGCCACTTGCTTGCAAATCCAACCAGTGGCGGTATTCCAGCCAAGCTGAGGATTGCAACGAAGGCCATTGCAAATGTTATCGGCATCTTCTCAGCCAAGCCTCCCATATCTTTGAACTCTGTCTTTCCGGTGCGGTAGATTATTGTTGCTACTATGAGGAAGAACAGTCCCTTGAAGAGTGCGTGGCTTATTGCGTGGTAAATTGCAGCTTCAATGCTCAACGCTGTTCCGACGCCTATACCAATGAGAATGTACCCTATTTGGCTTATACTTGAATAAGCAAAAAGCTTCCTTATGTCCTCTTGTAAAGCAGCTAAGAGACCACCAACGATTATAGTGAGACCTCCAAGGATAGCAATTATGTAGCCGAACTTTGGAGCCGCACCGAATTTTCCAAACTCATACATGAGTCTAGTGCCTAGTAGAATGTAAATTACTAGCATACCATAAACTCCCGCTTTGCTCAAAACACCGCTGAACATTGCCGTATAGCTCTGATTGGTTTCGCTGTATGCATCCGGTGCCCACACGTGAAGTGGGAACATTCCGGCTTTGACACCAAATGCTATTAGGAACAATCCAAAGACTAATATTATTTCATTTCTGCTGAAGAGTGTATCAGTTCCAAAGGCTCCTCTCATAGCATCTTGATAAAGTACCTGTTGAATTGTAGCGAAGTCTAAGGCTCCAACCTTTGCATAGATGATTCCTATTGCTATGAGCATTGCGTAAGCTCCAAAGACGCTGAGCAGGAAGTATTTGAGAGATGCTTTTCTGTTGTATTTGAGCACCATCATAAATGAGGCAAATGTCATCACTTCCCAGAAGATGAAGAATCCTGCCAGGTCATCTGCTAAGAACACTCCAAGTACTCCTGTTAAGCTCATCAAAGCAAATAGCCACTCATAGCTGTCCTTCGCTGTTGATACCATTCCCAGTACTGCTGCAAAGCCTACAACTCCAGCAATCATTGCAAATATCCAGTTGATTTGATAGAGAAGGAACTCAAACTTAAAGCCTGCAAGGGTTATTGAATACTGAATACTCGGCTGTGTGCTGAGAGCTTGATAAGCCTGAATAAGATAAGCCAAAGGAATTGCAGCACCAATTACTCCTATGGCCTCTCTAATACCCTTGATGTCAATCAACCAAGCTAGCACTCCAGCCAACAATGGTGCAAAAATTATTATGAGGAGTTCGTTAATCATGGGCTCACCCCCAGAAGTGGGACATTTTTAACATAGTTCGCTACATTGTACAAGTCTGTAGCAGCTTTCTGGATGATGTTCCAGATGGTTTCTGGATAAATACCTATGATTATTATTAAGGCAACCAGTAGGAGCATTATTATGCTCAATACTAGATTTTCCTCGATCTTCTCTCCTCCTCCTTCAAACCATATTGTGTGAATCAGCCTGAAGTAATAAACTGCCTCCACGAGGCTTGCACCAAGGATTAATGCCACTATCCCTGTTTTTCCTACTTGGAGGGCTGCAAGTAAAAGCCTAAATTTGCTCCAGAAGATGTTGAACAGTGGGATTCCTATGACACTTATTGCCCCAACTGTGATGGCAAAAGCAGTGAGTGGCATTCTCTTTCCTAATCCCTTGAAGTTCTCTATGTGTGGGCTTCCGAATGTTACTGCAACATAGCCAACAGCTAGGAACATCAGAGCTTTAACTATTGCATGATTAACCATGTGGAACACAGCGGCATCAACGGCTTGAGGTGTTGAAACTCCAAAACCGACAGCGATAAGGCCAATCTGGGCTATACTTGAATAGGCGAGCATTCTCTTAACGTTTGTCTGTCTTAATGCAGAAAGCTCACCTATGATAACGGTAAGCGTACCAAGGATTAGAATTAAGTTAAGTATTCCCATGAATGCTGGAGTGTCTTTGAAGAGGTAAACAATTCTAACCATTGCATACAGGCCAGCTTTAACGACAAAGGCTGAGAACATCACTGTTACTGAATGAGGCGATGCCTGATATGCATCTGGTGCCCAAGCGTTAAGTGGGAAAAGCTCAGCTTCTACCGCTAAGCCAAAGACGAGTAATGCTAATGCTGCTTGAGCCACTGTTGGATTCATCTTTGAGGCGAGCATAGCAATTTGGGCCAAGTTGAGTGTTCCAAGGCTTCCATAGAGCAATGCCACACCAACTAAGAAGAAGCTTGAACCAATCCCACCTAAGATAATGTACTTCATTGCTGCTTCACTTGCCTCTCCAGTCTTGTTGTAGCCTGTCAAAGCGTAGGCGCTGATTGCTGTGATTTCCATGAAGACAAAGAGGTTGAATATATCCCCCGTTGCAATCATTCCGGTGGCACCAAGCATTAAGAGGAGGAACAGCATTGCGTATTTGTCAATTGGCTCAACGTTAATTGCCTTCATGCTGAACACTGCCATGAAAAAGCTTACTATTGCGATGATCAGCACAAACAGTGCTGCAAAGTGTCCAATGTAGAGGTTTATTCCAACTGGTGGCTGAAATCCACCAGCAAGGACTATTATCGGCTGTCCAGTTGTGTAGACTTCCTTGAAAGCCCAAGCCGCTATACCAGTCTGAATTAGGGTTACTAAGGTCAGATAAGGTAAGATAACCTTTCTACCGGCTCTCTTGATGAGCGGAACGAGGAATGCGCTGAATAAAGGTAGAGCTATGAGGAGTGAAGCATATTGGGGATTCATCCTCTCAACCCCCTAATCTTTTCGATATCCAAAGTCTTGTACTTCTCGTAGAGGTTTATCGCAACAGTTAATGCCAAAGCAGTTGTTGCTACACCAATAACAATTGCCGTAAGAACAAGAGCCTGTGGTATTGGATCAACTGCAGTTTGAGGTGTTGCACCTTCTGTCAAAATAGGCGCAGTTCTGCCACTTACATATCCAACGCTTATTAGGAGCAAGTTCACGCCAGTCTCCATTATGCTGAGTCCTACGAGGATTTTGAGCAGATTTCTCTTTGTGAGGATTGCATAAAGCCCAATCAAGATGAGCGAGATTGCTCCAAAGTAATAGACACTAATCATTGCCCTCCCTCCTTGGGCTCCTTAACCATGTTGTCAACGATTCCAGTAAGCTCAGTTCCAACCTTGAGACCTATTAGCGTGTAGATTATTGGTATGAATCCAGCACTGAAAAGCTTCCCTATGTTGTCATGGCCAAGTTGCCATGTTTGCCATATCCAGTCAAAGAGGAAGTAGCCGCCTATTGCAAGTCCAATAAGGCCAACGATTACATAGCTCATTCCCGCTAAGCCTTCGAGAGGCTCGAAGACCTTGTGCGGAATTTCATACTCTCTGAATGCCAAGTAGAGCATCAGGAATGCAGTGGCAATCGTTGCTCCGCCCGGGAAGCCTCCTCCCGGTGTTAAGTGGCCATGGATGAATATGTAGGCACCAAAGAGCATTATGAATGGCAACAATAACCTTGAACCAGTCTGGAGAACAACGCTACCTTCGCTCTTTGCCGTTCTTTCTCTCTTCTTTCTCCAAAGGAGTGCAGCAACACCAGTTGCTGCTATAAACAGAACAGTGACTTCACCGAGTGTATCGAGACCTCTGTAGTTGACAACAACTGCAGTAACAGCATTTACAGCACCAGTTTGGTCTTTTACATTCTCAAGATAGTACTTCCCTACAAGCATTTTATCAGCACCAAATGGAACTTGAGCCAGTGCATTTGCAAGCCAGTATCCTGTAATTAATATAAGGACGATTGCAAGTGCCCTCTTCACCATCTGACCCACCACCCTGTTCCTTCCTCCTCGCTCTCATATCTCTCAGTCCTCTTTATTGCGAAGATAAACACAGCAGCACTCATTGCTGCGCCAATAGCTGCCTCAACCATGGCAACATCTGGAGCTTGGAGCAGGAAGAAAGCGATTGAAGCAAATAAGCTCACTGCTGCCATTCCAACTACTGCTGCCAATAAATCCCTCCACTCTACTGCGAAGATTGCTGAGATTATCATGAGGATAACAATCAGGTACTCAATACATTGGACACAGTTAATCATTGTTCTCCCTCCTTTGTCTCATCAGAAACTTCCTCTTTGCCCTCTTCTTTTTCCAAATACTCCCTATACTTGTCAACAATGCTGCCTTCCCACAGAGGAATTCCGCTCTTATATGCTGCTCTAATTAATGCATGGGCGCTTATTGGGTTAGTTAACAGCAAGAACACTGCAATCACGAAAGTCTTTGGAAGCCACGCATAGGAACCAACATGTCCAATTGCCCAAATGCCAACTCCTATGATGACACCCAATGAACCAAGTGTAGCGCTCTTAGTTGCAGTCTGCATTCTGTTGTAAACATCGGGCATTCTGATGAGACCGAGAGATGATAGGAAGTAGAATATTGTTCCAAAGAGGACCAAAAACTCTCCAATAATTTCTGAAATCATATTCCTCCCTCCAAGTATCTTGCGAATGCTATAACACCCAAGAAGGCTAGAACTGCATATACCAGTGCAACATCAAGGAATATCGCTCTCTTATAGTAAAGTGCAAACAGAACCATTAGCCCGGTAGTTATTGTAGTCATGATATCAACGGCAACCAGTCTGTCAACTGTTGTCGGCCCTCTAAAAACTCTGTACATGCTGAGGAGTGTTGCTATTGCTATAACCGCAAGATAGATGTTAATCCCTATCATTCGAAAATCACCTTCAGGAATTTTTCAAAAGGTCTTGTTATGTTATCTGAGGCACCTTCAACACTTGCATCCTTAACGTCGATCCAGTGGATAAAATAGCGGTCCCCTTTAACGTCAAGGGTTATTGTACCTGGTGTTAGGGTAATTGAGTTCGCCAAAGCTAACTTTCCTGCATTGTTCTTCAGAACAGTTTTGCACTCAACAATTCCTGGATTTATTGGCCTCTTTGGATGTAAGACCCTATATGCAACATCCAAATTTGCCATAATCATGGCCCATAGGAAGTATGGTATGTATGCTATTGCATAGGCAATTCTTCTTGGGTGAAGATTTGCTAAGCCCCTTTCTGTAAACACTTCATAAGTCAATGCACCAATGATGATAGAGAATAGCAGTCCAATTGTAAGCTCTTGCGGATCTAAGCTGCTGGTTAGGAAAAGCCAAATCACAAAAAGCACAATCACGGTATATAGGTAACGGCTTATCTTGCTTGCCTTCTCCATTACCAACCCTCCAAAGCTTAAACTTGAAACTTTTTACATCTTAACATTTGGTTCAAAATTGATGTTTATAAACTTTATCAAGTGAACTTTTAGTTTTAAACTGAAAGTTAAAAATAGAGGTAGCAAAAATGTCCTTTGCTGTAGCAGAGCATTCTTTAAAGTGCATAGCATATCGTCAATGCTAAAATTATTTTTTGAATTGTAAAGATTTAACAAAGCCACACAGCCACCCAGCAGTTATAACAAAAATTTAAGCAAAGAAGAATCCAAGCTAATAAATTGAGATTCTCTTGACGCCTTCGAGTTTTGAAAGCTCATTAATCAAATCGCCAGGAATTGGTCTCTCCGTAATTATAGTTAGGGTAGCCTCTGGATAAAGCTCCGGATCTTCAGCTACTACTTGAACAATGTTTATCCCTCTCTCTGCAATCTTTCCAGCAATCTTGGCTAGGATTCCAATAGCTCTCGGCTCTGGCTCAATTTCAATAACCCCATAACCAACATGTCTACCAACGAATTTCATGTGAACTGTTGGTTCCAAGTTAGTGTAGATTTCTCTAAGCTCTGGTATTTTAAGAATCATCGCCACTGTCTCTTTAACAACCCTTCTGTCAACGTCCAGTGCCTTTGCTATCTTTGTATATGGGACTTCAATGTTTCCACACTTTATCTTCATGTCATCTGAAACTTTAAGTCCATACTTCAGGAGCGTCTTTGCTATTTGCTTTCTAACAGGATATTCATCAAAATAATGCTCAATCTTTCCCCACATAGGTACCACCTTGAGCAATTCAGTCCAGCATTATACTCTAGACGACAATAATATTAAAATGTTTCCATGTTCACATTTATCACTAAGAATGTACGAATGAGACATTATAAAACTTTACTCAAGATTTTTAAGCCACTACTTATGAATGACAAACATGATCAAAATTAAGTTTTCCTATTCATACTTTGAAGATTTAGGTGAGAGCGTTAGATTAGTCTGGAGAAACACTCTCTATGCAGATTTTGAAAAAAAGCTCCTTGCAAGGGTTATAAAAAAGAAATACCGAGTTAAACCAGAAATTACGGCTCAAGATGGATATCTTCTCATTAACGTTGACAACCCAGATGTTGAGAAGTTCATCACATTTTTCATTCAGAATAATCTTGGAGAGTTTTTGAGAAACAGATACACAAGAAGGAAAGTGATTTATATTCATGAAGGCATGAGTGTTCCCTTATTGGGGTACAACGCCTTTGGTCTGATTGATAGAGGCACAAACCTAATTCAAGTAAGGGGCTCAAGTGGATGCAATCTTTCATGCGTTTTCTGCTCAGTTGATGAAGGGCCGTATTCGAGAACTAGAAAGCTTGACTATGTTGTTGATATAGACTATTTAATGAAATGGTTTGATGAAGTTGCAAGATTTAAAGGCAAAGGGCTTGAGGCACACTTGGATGGGCAAGGTGAACCATTGCTTTATCCATTCATAGTAGAGCTTGTGCAGGCACTGAAGGAACACCCGAATGTTGATGTTGTATCAATGCAGAGCAATGGTATGCTTTTGAATGACAAGCTAATTGAAGAACTCGCTGAGGCTGGGCTTGACAGAGTTAACTTATCAGTTCATTCACTCGACCCTGAAAAAGCAAAGATGCTCATGGGCATGAAAGATTATGACCTAAACCATGTTCTAGAGATGGCAGAAGCTTTGGTAAATGCTGGGATTGACGTCCTTCTTGCTCCAGTAATTATCTTTGGAGTGAATGACAATGAGGCTGAAGCATTCATAGAGTTTGCAAGGAGGATTGGTGCTGGAAAAAGGTGGCCAGCATTGGGCTTCCAGAACTACATGCCATATAAGTTTGGTAGAAACCCGGCTATAGCTAAACTTGTGCCGTTTAAGCGTTTTTATGAATGGCTGAGAGAGCTTGAGAAAAAGACAGGGATGAAGCCCCTCGTCTTAAGACCAGAGCACTTTGGGATGCATAAGAGAAAATTTATCCCATTAGCCTTTAAGACTGGAGAGATAGTGAAAGCCGAGATTGTTTTGCCTGGAAGAATTGAAGGTGAGATGCTCGGAGTTGCGAGGAACAGGCTGATTGAGATAATCAACACCAATGCCAAGGTTGGAGATAAAGTAAAAGTAAAAATTGTGAGGACGAGGCATGGAATTTATGTGGCAACTCCAGTTTAACTATTTATGTATTAAAGATAATAACTTCGAAAAGTTTAAATTTTTAGCTGAGAATTTTTGTAGGGTGGGTTATGAAAAAAAGTACACTTGTAGTCGTCAGCTTTCTGTTTGTAGCACTCATATTCTTTGCAGGAAACTTCGTCTTTGTCAAGTCTCACTCAACTTCGAATGCTGCAACCGGTATTGCAAAAGCAGGAAATATTTCCACCTTTAAAGATGGCTTCTGTGTTTATCCAGACTCCTATTTTAGAAAGCTTGTGGCAGAAGAACTCAGAAATGAAGGACATAAAGTGAAACTGCTAGAGGAACCAAAAGAATGTGATGGACAGTTTCTAGCAGTATGGATTGAAGAGATTAACTTAACGTATACCCCTATTAAATCATCAGGAGCAGTTAGAGTTATTGCCATCTACTCTAGCATTGGAAGGCCCAAGCATTATTTGGAATACATAAACTCCGAGAACAAGACCGCAGCACTAAAAAGCTTCGTAGGTGATGTTAACGGTGAAGTTCAGGCATACACAATAATTACAGTTAGAGACTCTTCATGGGGCATTATGAGCCTTAGAGGATATCAAGATTATCTCCTCAAGCTTGCAGCTAGAGAAATTGTAAAAGCAATTGATAAAATAAGCCAGAGATAAAATGGTCCCGCATTAGATAAAATGCTATTGGAGCCTCAAAAGAAGTTTAAGAAAATAAAGTGAAATATCCTGAGACAATAAAATCGGAGTAGCATATTGGAAAACATAAGGATAGCTAGGGAAGACGTAGAGAGTAAATGAAAAGCTAAATAAACCTCGAGCTCTTAACTCTCAGTTCTCCTTTTTCATAAAGTTCAAGTAAAATCTTCACAATTCTTTCTCCTGCTTTTCCATCTCCAAAGGGATTCTCTGCAGATGCCATTTTTTTGTAGAAGTCCTTATCATTCAAAAGCTTGTTAACATAATGCAGTGCTCTATCTTTCTCAAGTCCGACTAAAATATTGCCACCAGCTTTAACTGTCTCTGGCCTCTCAGTATTGTAGCGCAAAGTTAAGCATGGAACATTGAGAATTATGCTTTCCTCCTGCACTCCGCCAGAATCAGTCATTACAATCTTGGCATTCTTCTGCAACTTTAAAAAGTCAAGGTATCCCAGGGGCTGTGTGACAATGAGGTTTTCAATTTTCTTAACTCTCTCCCACAGCCCAAACGCTTTAAGTCTGTTTCTCGTTCTCGGATGTATTGGATAGATAGCCTTTATTGGGAGGGCTTCAAGAATCTCAACTAATTTTTCAAGATTTTTTTTACTGTCGGTGTTTTCTGCTCTGTGAGCTGTTATAAGGATATATTCTTTAGGCTTCAGCCCAAGTTTTTCAAGAATTCTGCTTTTCCGCTCAGCTATCTCTGAGTTTTGCAAAACTGCATCAACTATAGTATTTCCAACAACATAGACACCTTCTCTAATCCCTTCATTCTCCAAATTTTTCTTAGCCTCTTCTGTTGGGGCGAAGAGAACTTCACTTGCATGGTCTGCTAAAATTCTGTTTATTTCTTCGGGCATTGTTCTGTCAAAGCTCCTTAGTCCAGCCTCAACATGAGCAATGGGGATTTTGAGCTTAACACTAGCCAAAGCTCCAGCCAAAACGGTATTCGTATCTCCCTGAACAAGCGTAACGTCGGGCTTCTCTTTCATCAAAACCTTCTCAATCTTAATCATAGCGATTCCGGTTTGTTCCGCTTGAGTTCCAGAGCCAACTTCAAGGTGATAGTCAATGCTGTCAAGCTCAAGTTCCTCTAAGAAAATGCGGCTCATCTCGTAGTCATAATGCTGTCCAGTATGAATTAAGAGAGGTTTAACCCCTCTTTTTTCAAATGCTCTAATAACCGGAGCAAGCTTTATAATCTCAGGTCGTGTTCCAAAGACAAAGGCTGGCTTCAATACTCGCCCCTCCCAATGCCCCTAAATATGAAACCCTTAGGAGGTTTGTCTATTATATGCCTGCCATCTACTATAATTTTATTTCTCATCAGTTTTCCCAGTTCTTCCCAGTTGAGTCCCGTAAACTGTGAATGATCAGTTGCAATTACAATTGCATCAGAATCTTTTACTGCTTCCTCAAGGGTTTTATGCGTCCCATTAACATATGGGTCATAAGAACGAACCTCTTTAACGTCATCTTGGATGACCTCAATAAACACATAGGCTGGCGAATTCCGTGTGTCATCAGAGTTTCCTTTGTATGCCAAGCCAAGAACTGTCACAACAGCTTCCTCTGGAGGCAGGTTTATCATCTTGAATGCCTCAAATAGCAAGTCCTTTGCCATCAAAGGCATGCTCTCATTGATTTCTCTCGCTTTCTTAATTAACCCAAAGTCTTCTTTTGCCGAACTGAGCAACAAATAGGGATCTTTTGGTAAACAGTGGCCTCCAACTCCTATTCCGGGAATGTGGATTTTAACCCTTGGATGTGTGTTTGCCAGCTCAATTGCCTCAAAGATGTTGATCTTATACTGGTGAGCTAAAAAGGCGAATTCATTTGCTAATGCAATGTTGACATCTCTGAACGTGTTCTCCATGAGCTTTACCATCTCACTTGTGGTAGAATCTGTTTTGAAAATCTGTCCTTTAACAAAGGCTCTATACAAAATTTCAGCCAAGTCAGCGCTCTCTTTGGTTATTCCACCAAGAATTCTTGAATTATAAACAAGCTCCTTGAAAATTCTTCCCGGCATTACTCTTTCTGGAGCGTGAACCATGTAAAAATCTTTGCCGGCTTTAAATCCAGTGAGGCTCTCAATTAATTCTGCCATTCTTACAGTGGTCAAGGGAGGAACAGTGCTCTCAATTATCACCAAGGAACCTTTTTTCATGGATTTTGCTACAGTTTTTACTGCACTTTCGAGATACTCTAAGTTAGGTGTCTTATCCTCTTTGAGCGGAGTTTGGACACAAATTATGTAGATGTCCTTATTCTTAATATCCTCCGGGTTTGACGTGGCTCTAAGTTTGCCATTTTTCAGAGCTTTTAGGAGTAGCTCATTTATTTCCGGCTCAACTATATGAGCGTTCCCAGAGTTAAGTTTTTCTACAACTTCTCTCCTGATTTCATATCCAGTTACATTAAATCCAGAGTTAGCAAACATTATAGCAGTTGGAAGGCCAATGTATCCCAACCCAATTACAGCAATCTCTGCCTGTCTGTTTTCTATCTTCTCCCTCATTTCACTCACCTAACATTAAAGGTAGAAAAAATAAATTTAAGGGTTTTCTAAGTAACGATTTCAGGGCTCAATATGATGTACTTGCTGTGAAATTCCAATTTCAACAACCGTACGAGCATGTTTCTGCTGTGTTTTCCAAATATGTCTGTTTATATGGGTAAGATCATTTGATGAAAACGTAATAAACGTTAAAACATTGAAATCAACGATAAGAAATCCTAAAAAACAAGTTCTCACAATCGTTTTACGGAAATCCTTTTAATGGACAAAGTTGCTCATTATAATTAGGTGAGAATATATGAAAATATGGATTGACATTGTAAATTCACCTCATGCTCACTTTTTCAAGGGTATAATCAGAGAGCTTGAAAAAAGAGGTCATGAAATTTTAGTTACAACGAGAGAGTTTGATGGATTAACTGATATTCTTGACATGCTTGGAATTGAATATTATGTCGTTGGCAAGCATGGAGGATCAACCTTAGAAGGCAAGCTTATTGCAAGTGCTGAGAGGCAGTATAAACTTGCGAAGCTGATAATCGAAGAAAAACCTGACCTATGCGTATATAAAAATTCCCCCGAAGCTCCAAGAGTAGCTTATGGACTAAGAATCCCAACAATTGGATTTGTTGATAACGACACTTCAATTCCGGTTAACAAACTCATGCTGCCATTCACAAACAGAGTTATTTACCCAAAAGCCATTGATGCTTACGACCTAATTAAATGTGGAGCAGATGCCAACTCTTTGAGACCAATTAATGGATTTCCAGAGCTAGCTCACTTATATGGATTTAAACCAAATACAGAACCTTTAAACGAACTTGGACTTGAAAAATATGATTATATCGTTATGAGAACCGAGCCAATAAAAGCAAACTACTTCAACGGAGATGCAGAAAAAAGCATCCTCGAGGACATAATTCCTCTACTCCCTGATATTCCAATAGTCCTATTCCCAAGAACAGAAGAGCAAGCAAAGAGGTTTGAGCGTTTCGAGAATGTTATAATTCCAAAACATGTAACAGACAGCCTAAGTCTCCTTTACTACGCAAAGCTCATGATCGGGGCTGGAGGAACTATGAACAGAGAAGCATTAGCATTAGGCACTCCAACGATTTCAACGTATCCAGGAAAGCTTCTGGCAGTTACAAAGTGGCTCATAAGTCTAGGAATTAAATACCACTCAACTAATCCAATTGAAGTTGCAAGTAAAGCGTGGGAGATGATCAGAAAGAACGGTGCGTATCGGAATTACATTCGCAGTGTTGTTTCCGCTCTTGATAATCCAATTGACGTAATGCTTGAAGAAATAGAAACCTACGAGGAATTCGGAACTTTCATTTCGCCAGAGAAATCAAAGATAAAAACTCATTAGGGGGTAGCTATGCCACTTAAATATTTTTTTGTCGCTTGGATTTCATTATCATTATTGATGGTATTTTCAGAGCAAATACATGGTTTGGGAATTATTATAGACAATCCAAGTAATCATCATGAAGAACTCTTAAATGAGAACAGATTTGACATTTTGCCTGTGACATATGTTTCTGATCCAGATGAAAGGGGATATATTTATGGAGTTAACTATCACGAATACAGGAGTGAGCGCAAAATAATTTATAGGAGCAGTGATTTTGGAGAAACATGGGAGGAGGTGTACCACCACAGATGGGAAATAACTTCAGTGTATGTATGGAAAAATCTTGTGTTCTTCTCTGACATTAAGGGGCAGATATTTGTGAGCAAAGATAACGGGAAAAATTTTGAAAAAGTATTACAGCTCGATGACGGAAAATATGCTGTGTGGTGGTCATGGGCTTCAAATGATGATTTTCTTTTAATCGGGGAATATGGAAGGAAATCTAACGACGCTAAGGTTTACAAAACCAAAGATGGATTTCATTTTCAGGTGTTTTTTGATATCAGAAATCACTACAATGTTACAGATAAAAACTGCCACATCCATAAGGTTAGCATTGACCCATATGACAGCTTGGTGTACGTATGCGTAGGTGATGGATTAGACTATAGAGGAGTATACATATATAATCTCACCTCAAAGCAATGGAAATTTAGAAATGTAAAAAACCATCCCAATGTGATAGTCGTAAGTAATGGTCCTCTTGCTGCTACCTATCCTGATAGGCATAGAGTATTCTTTTATACTGACAATTTCCCAGTAGTTCTTGAGTACGATAAGCAAAAGGATGAGATTACAATAATAGCTGCATGGTTTGGATGGTATTACAGTGTAGGGATGAAGTTCTATGATGCAGTCAAAGATCCAAGAACAGGAATACACTATACAGTCAGCGTTGACTATCTAGATGCAAACGCCAAATATCTGTGGATATCCCTTGATGGAATCACGTGGTATAGAATTGACAATAGAGTTATTAATGGAAGCAAAATTCTGTATCCAATGCACATCGCTGGTAACTGGCTTTTTATGAACAATATCAGAATGAAACTGCTTACAAGAGAGGAAGCTGTTAGGCTCATTTACAATGGAGGTCTCAATTTACCCATTTCAACGACATTAATTGAGGGTAGGACTGTACTATTGCCTGTTAAGAATCCCAAGAATATAACGGTTGTTGTAATTGGAAAAAGACTGCAAAATCTCATACCCAATCCCGAGAACTGGATAGTCAGGGGAGGAAAATCTGAACTTAGGGGAAAGACTCTCAAAGTCACATCTTCTGAAGAAAATGTCATCATAGACATACTGAAGACCAAAAAATTCAACCTGAAATCGGGAAGATGGTACACCTTAGGAGCATGTATAAAAGCAAACGTTTCATGGAAAAATAGACTCAGTCAAGCTTTCATCAGTATGTGGACAGAGAATCAAGAGGGTGCCATTAACATAACGGGAAGCAGGATTCAGGTAAGTAATGAATGGAGATGCACTTACTTCACAGTTTACATCCCAGAGAGTAGCAGATTCAACAGGATACGCATATATCTTCCAAATGAAAGTGGCACATATTGGATTAAAGATGTCTTCCTGTCATCTCAAATGGGCAGTCCAATTGTTAATGGAAAATTTCTGGAGGGAGATACATACTCCAAGGATGTAAAAATTTGCATTGACAATAGGACTTATTATATTGGGGATTTAAAGCCTGGAGCGAAATATATAATAAAGCTAGAAATCCTTAACGGCAAATTTAAACTTCTCTCTGGAGGTTCAGTGGATTTAGTGGTAACTAAGGATAGGAAGGATGGTTTTAACCTTGTGCTGGTAGAAGAGGCAATCGAGAATAAGAAAACATCAAATAATCTGATGTTCATTCTTTTCATAACCCTAACAGGTGCACTAATTCTCCTACTTAAAGTTCATATCCTGCTAAAGAGGGAGTGATATAGGCCTCAATAAATGCTGCAATTAAAAGCAAGAAAATCGCTATACCGAGCATTTTCATAGCTATTTTAAATCCTTTTATAAATCTCCCCCCAACAGTTCCCTCTCCTTTAATAATTTCCAGATACCACTCGATTCCTCCCAAACCAGCAATTGCAAATGCGGGAATTTCAACAATACCATGAGGTAAAATTGAGAGCAAGATTTTTGTTAGGCTTTCACCTTGGAGATATGAGTATTCCACAACAATTCCAACTAAGAAGCCATTAAAGAAGAGAATTCCCAGCGGCACAACACCAAACAATACACCGCCAAAAGCTGCTAAAATTGCCACTCGTGTATTGTTTAGAAATATCAATTTGAAAAGGCTAAAGCTGTCTTGGACTCCATCAAGCTTGCCACCAAAAAGCTGTTTTAAATTTGAGAATAAATTCTCTGCAAACTGTAGATTTAAGACCGTAAAAACTATCCCCAATGAAACTCCGATCAAAAATGTTCCAAGTAATGCCAAGAAAATTCTACTCTTATTCATTTTCTCCCCTCAATGCATTCTTCAGTGCTATTTTAAAATCTTCAACATTTATATATGGCATTTCAACATCCAATCTCATTGCAAAAAACTCATCAATTATATGCTCAAGCTCTTCAAGTCTATGTCCTTTGAGTTTTTCTTCAAGCTCCTCGATAGTATTTTCGGGATATATAAAGAAATCTCCAGTAATTTTGACGCTCTCTGCAATTCCATCCCTTTCTTCGATCTCAAACCTAATTAAACCCTTCTTTGCTTTATGTTCTCCAATTCTCTTCATTGTCCTCACGTAGGAATGTAAGGCGGAGAAGTTTTTAAAGGTTAAGCTCAACTCCACGTTAGGTGGTGGCAGATGGCTTACGATGACATAAAAGAAGAAGTAAAATCAATCCTAGAAAAGAGGATCAAAGATATGCTTGAAAAAGAGGGAAAAAGTTGGGAAGGTGAGATATTATTTGACGAGACACCAAGTATGGAACTTGGTGATTTTGCAACTACAGTTGCTTTCCAACTGGCGAGAGTTTTTAGAAAGGCTCCTCGTTTGATAGCTCAAGAAATCGTAGAAGGAATTAAGGATGAGCTGCCAGAGTACATTTTGAAAGTTGAAGTTGCAGGAGCAGGTTACATAAACTTCTTCCTCGACTATGAAAAATTTGGAAAGCTCATTACAGAAGAAATCCTCACAAAGAGGGAAGATTACGGAAAGAGCAACATTGGAAAAGGAAAGAAAGTCATTGTAGAGCACACTTCAGTAAATCCTACTAAACCACTTCATATGGGACATGCGAGAAATTCAATTCTTGGAGACACTATGGGAAGGGTCATGAAAGCTTTAGGATATAATGTTGAAGTCCAGAACTACATTGACGACTTAGGAATCCAGTTTGCCCAAGTTCTATGGGGTTATCTAAATCTAAAAGAGGAGTTTGAAAAAATTAAGGCTGAAATTGAAGAAAAGGGCATAAAAGAAAACATCATAGATCACGTTCTTGGTTTGCTATATGTAGAGGTTCATAAGAGAATGGAAGAAAATCCAGAAGTTGAAAAAGAAGTTAGAGAACTCATGAAAAAGCTTGAGGAGGGAGATAGCGAAATAGCAGAGCTTGGAAGAAGATTAGCAGAAGAAGTTGTTAAAGCACAAATGGAAACCACATATCGCTTGAACATTGCCTATGATTTGCTGTCATGGGAGAGCGACATAGTGAGGAGCGGTATCTTTGAAGAAGCTTATAAGAAAATAGAACAAAATGAGCACTTTGAATGGGCTAAAGATGGTAAGTATAAAGGAGCATTCATAATGAAGCTTGGCGACCTTTTCCCTGACATGGAGAATCCAGATATGGTTCTCATAAGAAGCGATGGAACTGCCACCTACACTGGAAAAGATATAGCATATCACATGTGGAAGTTTGGGCTTGTAAGTGCAGATATGCTTTACAAGATTTGGGACAGGGTAATTTTTGAAGGAAGGGAACATGAGACATGGACAACTGCAAAAGACGGCAAATCGATGCCCGGAAAGTTTGGACATGCGGACATCGTTATAAACGTCATCGGCGCTGAACAGAGGTATCCTCAAAAAGTTGTTGCTTATGCACTCAAGCTTTTAGGTTATGAGGAAGCTTACAAGAATTTCCATCACTTAGCCTATGAGCATGTGGTAAGGCCAGAAGGTAAGTTTAGTGGTAGGAAAGGAACATGGATTGGATTCACTGTTGATGAAGTTGTAAATGAAGCTGTAAAGAGGGCAAAAGAACTTGTTGAAGAAAAGAACCCCAACTTATGTGAAGAAGAAAAGAAGAAAATAGCAGAGGCTGTAGGAATCGGAGCAATAAGGTACAACATGCTCAAATACTCCCCAGAAAAGATAATCACATTCCGCTGGGAGGATGTGCTCAACTTTGAAGGCGAAAGCGCCCCCTATGTTCAATACGCACATGCGAGATGTGCTTCAATCCTGAAAAAAGCCGAGGAAAAAGGGATTGTCTTAGAATTCGAGAAGCTCTTAGAGAATGCGGACTTCTCAAACCTCGACAAAAAAGAAAAAGAACTCATAAAACTGCTCTCAAGATTCCCAGAAATAGTTAAGGAAGTAGGAACAGAGATAAAGCCTCACCTTCTAGCTTGGTATGCCAATGAAGTCGCAATGGTGTTTAACAAGTTCTATATGGCATTGCCAGTGCTTAAAGCAGAGAAAGGAATACTCGAAGAGCGTTTATTATTGGTTATGGCAACAAAGCAAGTCCTAAGGAATGTGCTTAATTTAATGGGAATAGAAGCTCCAGAAAGAATGTGATTATAAAAAGGGCTTTCCAGTGTTTACTTCAATTTTTTGTTTTCTTTCACTTGTTAATATCACTGTCCCAACCCCTATTAAAATCACAGAAATTGCATATTCTATAGCTGAAGGATGTTGCCTAAGTTCGGCATAAACTATGCATTCTTGATCGCTTTCAACTTCTATTAGATGTTCACCCCTAAACCTTGCAGAATAAGTTTTGAATTCTCCAACTTTCTCTCCATCGATTTTTACTGTAAATGGTGTATCAGAGGTCAGCCTCACTGAAATATCACCATTCAAATAAAGAGCATCCGTAAACTGGTTGTTTTTATTTAATACCATTTGTTCATGTGAACCATATTCCCTTACAAGCATTGGATATAAAGTAAGGAGAAACACCAAATACAAAAAGCCGCACAATAAGATCGATACACCTAGAAGTTTTCTCATGCTCTCACCTATTTTGATTATCATTATTTGTCTATATAACTTTTACTCAAAAATCGAGTATTACTGAAATTTGGAAAACCCTAAATAGAACAAAAACTAAAGGAATACGGTGAGTTTATGAAAGGTGTGATAGTCCCGTTGGTTACTCCGTTTAATGAAGACTATTCACTGGATTTCCAGGCTTTAGAGGAGCACATAAACTACCTCCAAAGAGTCGGGGTTCATGGAATTTTTATAAACGCAACTACTGGAGAATTCACGAGCTTAACCAAAGAAGAAAGAAAGCTCCTAGCTGAAAAAGGACGGGAACTTGTGAACGCATCGTTTTACCTAGTAGGAACGGCCTCAACAAACACTTTTGAAGTTATAGAGCTCACAAGACACGCTGAAGATATTGGGGCAGATTACGCAGTGATCGCTCCACCATACTACTGCCCCTTAAATGACGAAGCCCTCTTCACTCATTATTCACTGATTGCTGAGAAATCAGACATTCCAATAATTCTCTACAACATTCCAAGTTGCGCGAATCCTCTGAGTGTCCCACTGATAAAAAAGCTAGCCCTTGAGTATGATAACATAGCTGGAATTAAAGAAACAATAGACAGCATAAGCCATGTGAGAGACGTTATCTTTGAGGTTAAAGGAGAGAGAAAAGACTTTAAAGTGTTTACTGGTTTGGATCATCACTTCCTAAACACACTAATTCTGGGAGGCGATGGTGGAATAATGGCGTGTGCAAACTTTGTTCCTGAAATTCATCTCAAGCTTTTCAAGGCATTTGAAGAGAAAAAGCCCGAGATGTTTGAATATGCCAAAAAACTGGCAAAACTTTCCCAGATTTACAGCTTGGCATCTTCCTTTGGCTCTGCAATAAAGATTGCAATGCAACTTAGAGGATTTTCAATAAAGCCAGTATTGAGACCTCCATATGTGATGGATGGAAAGGAAACAAGGGATAGAATAAAAGAGCTTCTAGCTTCACTGGAGCTTATACCTTAAGAATGCTCCCAGTCCACCAAAGGCCTTATAGAACTGCTGTCCTTCCTCGGTGTCAAGCGAAATGATTTCAACGTTAGCCCCTATTTCTTCTGCCATTTTTATTAGCTCCTCGGCAACATCCCACTTCTCAAAGCTGATGTTCTGACTTCCGCACTTTGGACATGTCTTAAGTTTCCTCTTGTAAACTTCAAACTCCTGCTCGCTCATTGTTTTAAGCTCTTCCCAACCACAGTTGTTACATTTAGCTTTGACTCTAACTTTGTCGTATCCTTCGCTTATCAATAATGTATCAACGGCTCCAAGCTCCAAAGCCTTTCTAACTTCCTTTTCACCATAAGTTATCAGTCCAGTGTCTTTAACTAGGTGTCTGAAGAAGTCCTGAACAAGCTTTTTCTCCTTAATTGCTTCATGTTCTGATAGAATATCGCTTGCCTTTTCAACAAGTTCCCTCAGTCCATATTCTCCATGATAGCTGATGTCGACTACTCCAATTATCTTTTTCCTGAGTTCATGATGGAGGTAGTCCCCTTCAACAAACTCCTCTTTTGTTGGTCCGGGACCACCAATAATTATCCCTTTGAGCTCTCCTTTCTCTAGAAGAGGGAGAAATGCCTTATTAGCATGCTCTCCAATCCTTTTCATGAATTCGTGAGTCTCCTGCTCTCTAATTCTCTCGTATCTTCTTGCAGACTGACCACCGGCTCTGGTCTTTCCTGGAACGTTGGATGTGAGTTCATCAACAACTTCAATTCTCTTTCCTCTGAGGATCCCTATAGTAGCCTCGTTTTTCTCAACTGTTATAAGACCATAAGCCTCTTTAACACGAAGCATTTCTTCCAATGGTTCTGTAACAAAAGTCTGATCACATCGATATAGTCTAACTTTTAGAGGCTCTGGTGGAATAATTGCAAATACCCTGATGTCGCTAACTCCTTCTTGCTCGCTCACGTTTCCGACAAACAAAGCTAGCCCAGTTGGTGGTGTCTGTTTGTAGAGTTTCAAGTGCTGCATTGCCCTTTCCAAAGCCCCAAGGACATTCTTTCGAGTTGATTTTGACTTAATATTCTGGGCGGTTCCATACTCTTCCCTAAGCTGCTGCATGACTTTATTGAGATCATAACCTGCGGGGATATACAGAGAGACAAGCTCAGTTGCTCGCCCTCTAAATTTTTTCAATTCCTCAACCTTTTTCTTCAATTCATACATTTCAGCTGAAGTGTGAGACATGAGCATCACCTCAAAACCGCTCTCGCTAACGACTTAAAAGAATTCGAATTTATAAAGATTTGGTCATAAAAAGGCAAAAGGCTAGATAAAAGACAATACCAACAAAATGAAAACTCCAACAACTCCACCCACAGCTATTATCAGAAGATTAATGAGGTTCAGTTCAATATGAGCAACGCCGAGGAAATTAATTATTCCCACCAAAATCAATCCCACTATTGTGTTCACTGCCATCCATTTTAATATTGCCAATGTCAGTTTCAAAATTAAATAACCTGCCAAGATAAGAAAAATTAAAAGTATGAACCATTCAAACATTTTTATCCCCCAATACCTATTAATGGATTGAAGGTTAAAGCTTTTTTGCATAGTTAACTTTAAAACTTCAACATAGAGGTTAGTTTAGGCAATGAAGAGAGCGAATTGCACTGAAGGGTGATGAACCTCCACTGCGGAGCCTTTCAGAGGTGATAAGATGGAAATTAAAGAATTCCAACAGATGATAAAAAACATATACTTTCACAGGGATTCAAAGAGGGGACTAGAGAGAACTTTCTTATGGTTTGTTGAAGAAGTTGGTGAGCTAGCTGAAGCTTTAAGAAAAGAAAAACAAGAAAATATAGAGGAGGAATTTGCTGATGTTCTTGCATGGCTTGTGAGTTTAGCAAATTTGGCTAATGTTGACCTTGAAAAAGCAGCCCTAAAGAAGTATCCAAATAGGTGCCCCTATTGTGGAAAGAATCCATGTGAGTGTGAGAAGGAGTAGCACTACACCTTTGATTACCTTTTTAACTTAAAAAGAAATATTAAGAATCATGAAATAGAGAGATCTAGAATTCCTCTAAAGGTGACAAAATTATGAGGAATAAAAAAGAAGTCACATACTTTTCTGTTATAGCAATATTCTATTTGCTTACGCGATTATATCTAACCTTAACTTATTTTGATGAATATTTTGATTATGACGAAGGGACATATCTTTTAATCGCCAGACTAATAAATTGGGGATATCTACCATATAGAGACATCTTTGCTGTGCATCCGCCTCTCTATTACTACACATTAGCATTGATTTTGAGAATGTTTGGAGACAATTATATCATTGGACGACTATTTTCCGTATTTCTAGGTTTTGCATCACTAATAATTGCCTACTATGTTGGAAAAGAAGTGAGAAACGAGAGATTGGGAATAATACTTGCTGGATTTTTGGCTATGAACCCTACTTTACTTCTCACGAACTTTTTAGCAGTACAGGAAACATTTATAGAATTTTTTGCTCTTATTTCGCTCTATTGTCTTATCAGATATCTAAAGACAGAAAAAAAGCACTATGCATATTTGTCTCTATTCTTAGCAGGTCTTGGGTCTACAGTTAAATTTACAATAATACCCCATGCCATCTCTATTTATCTAGCATTGTTAATTTTCAGGAACAAAAACATTTATAGGTATTTATTAAAAGCAAAACAGATTATCGTGAATAAAGAACAAATAAAGATAATTACGATAACATATGTCCTAATGACCTTAGTTGTATCCTCTTTTCTTGTTATATTCCCAACAAAAGCAACTAAAGATATAATGGTTGTACCTGGATTTTGCAGGATGGATAATTTTTATCAAACTCTCCCTTCACTTCTTTTAATTTCAATATGGTTCATTTTTACAGCAATGTCGTTTAGGATAAAATTTGTTAATGCTTTTTTGGAAATTATGTCTCTAATAATTAATGATACAAAGGAAATTTTAAAATATGGTCTTATGATACTTCTGCCGAAGATTATTGTAGAGGGATTACTTGGATTAGTGAGCACAACCCAATATGTTAACCAAACATACCTGCTCCAAGGTGCAAGAATGTGGCCAGTATTTAATTTCTTTTGGTATATTGGGGAGGTTTTTAATGATGTGTTTTCTAAGAGATTTGATGATTTACTTTTTAGGTTTCCTATTATCCTTTTGGTGTTATTTGTTTTGATAGCTAGTTTATTTAAAATTGATTCATCAAAAAATGCAATTCGTGGAAAGTTAGTAATTTTGTTCTTAATCAACTTTTTTGTATATTTCTTTATGTCTCCCATAGTCCCATTTGAGAAATTCCTCATCCCAATGTGGATAATTTTGTACATAATATTGCTCGATTTTCTTTTAGGTAGTGGGTTATCAAAAAGACAAGCTATAGCTTTTATATTAGCTGGCATTTTGTTCCTCTCGATTGCTGATTTTGGAATTATATACCGGTATTCCGAACAGAGAGTTATAATCCGGAAATATGGTAATCATTCAAAGGAATTAAGAGATGAATTAGAACTGTACTTGAGGGAAAATTATACTATAAAAGGAAAAGTTTATTCTGCGAATCCTATGAATACGTATTATCTGAACTTAGGTACGGCTCCAAGGTACTTGGATCTATATGGCCTAGCCGTGCTTAAAGAGTTAAATGCCTCACAATTTTTCAAGATTTTAAAACAAGAAAATATCACCCACTTTATCTGTAGTACCTGGTGCTACATAACATGGCCAAGCAAAAACCTCAACAACATTTTGCGCTCTCTCTTAAGAACTTTACCAAGTAACTACACTCTTTTATATGGCAGTTCTTATGAAAATGGAGATACTATTGAGCTATATAGCCTTGAGAAAAATAATTCTACAATTACAATAAAGCCATATTTCGGGACTCTTTTACTGATAGTTGAGGGGAAATATATTGGGAAGATGTATGTAGAGGATAACAAGATGGTGTATAATTTCAAAACAACTGTTTCTCAGCTTAACGAGAACAAATATAAAATTATCCAATATTCAGCCAATAAAAATAAAAAACATGAATTTATGGCAAAGATTAGGAGTAATGGAGTTATATTCTATTTTAAGAATTCAACAACAATATTAGTAAAGTTCTTATCTCCAATAGCTGTGTTAAATCAGACTAGAGAGACAAAAAGTGCTGATGGTGTAATTCTCATTATAGGAGATCGAAAAATAAAAATATATGGAGAAGATCTAGAGATTACGAAAATATCTAGAACAAAAATTAGAATACATGGAACAACTCTAATATTGCAGGAGGAATGGTAACAATGAATATCACTAAATTCAAAAAAATCGAATTGTTTGCAATTTTAACAATTTATGTGGTTCTAAGATTGCCCCTCTTGACTGTTATGAATGAATACTGGGACTATGATGAGGGAACATATCTGTTGATTGGGAAACTTATAACTCAAGGTTATTTACCATATAGAGATATTTTCGCTGTTCACCCCCCAGGTTATTATTACCTCCTAGCTCTCTGGATGAAAATATTTGGCTTCAGTTACATTGTAGGAAGAAGCTTGTCTCTCTTTTTGGGTGGTATTTCTGTAGTTATTGCATATCTCCTAGGAAAAGAAGTTAAAGATGAAAAGCTTGGCTTTGTCTTGGCCTTAATTATTGCCCTGGATCCTATGCTCCTCCATGTAAACACTTTGGCAATGATTGAAAATGGTTTTGAACCAGTAATCCTAGCTTCCCTTTACTATTTTGCAAAATTTTTAAAGAGCGAAAAGGATAAGTACGCAAACTACTCCCTTTTGCTAGCAGGCTTTGCAACAACGATAAAGTTCACTGCAGCCCCGTTTGCTGCTGGATTGTTCCTAACAATCTTATTCTACAGACTTCAAGAGCTATGGGAATATATTAACAGCTTTTTAAGTGTGATTTTTAACAAACGCCAGGTATTTATCCTCCTTTCAAGCTTCACAATTATGACAATTATTGTGACTCTAATAATTTCGCTCTTTCCAAGTGACCTTAATAGAAAGCTTTTTGTTGTCCCAATACTTCACAAAATTCCCTTAGTCTGGACTGTTATTTCTGTTGCAATATTCCTGTTAATTTGGGGGTTTTTAACCCTATATGCTTACGACATCTCCTATGTTCAAAAAGTGATTAGAACTATAGTATTGGTTGTTTCAAACTTCAAAACTGTGCTAACTCTTGCTTTTTGGATCCTTTTGCCAAAGTTATTAGTTGAAGGAACCTTGGGAATTCTCGTAAGTCCCAATTATCTCTCTCAAACTTATGGTATTCAAGGAAGCAGATACCCACCAATTTTAAACTTTTTTGATTTTCTTAGTGATAAGATGGAAGCCATTAAAGTAAACGAACCTGAGTTTTTGCTCTTTGACTTATTAATTATCATAATCCTTGCAGTTTTGTTCTTTAAGTTTGTAATGGATAAAAAAAGCGAGCAAGACAAGATACTTAACGGCTTTGCGTTCCTATTTGTGGCAAGTCTGGGCATTTATACAATTATACCTACTATTATGAATACAAGGTTCCTTATTCCAACGCTTTTAACACTTTATACTCTCTCGGCTTATTATATATCAAAACTTAATTTCACACGAAAACAATTTGTGTCAATTTTCATTCTTTCAATACTTGTCCTTTCTCTTGCTGATATATCTTTAGCATTCGTCCAGCCAAGGGGTAAGTTAAAACTTGCATCAACACCTCATGCTAAAGAGCTCAGAGATTCTCTAAAAGAATATCTTATGAAAGTTCCACTAGATGGAATCATTTATGGGGTCAGTCCAATGGAAAACTTTTACTTGGGATTAGACACTGTGCCATATTATGTTGACAACTTTGGGTTAATTTTAGCAGGAATGAACTCAAGTGAACTTTTAGAAAGAATTAAAGAGAATGGGACAAAGTATGTAATTGTCAACACCTGGGTTTATGCTTTTACTTCCGAAAATAAGCTCAGAGGTGAATATCTAAAGCTTGTGAAAAATTTAAGGGCAAATTATTCTCTTGTATATGGTGATTCCTATGACAAAGGGGATGTCAAGGAGCTTTATTTCATAGGAAAACTGAACCCTCAAAATCTAACATTCCGCAGTGGATGGGGCAAGCTTGAGCTTTTGGATGGAGATTTTAAACTGATTAATGTTTATCCTCAAATTGATAATGAAACATTCAACCACCGCTGTAAGGTCTTCCTTGCGGATAATGACGAATACTGGCTGAAATTTTATTCAAATAACTCAGAAACTTCCATGAAACTCATCAAAAGAGGAAACATCGTTAGGATAAGAGACATTCCAAAAGACACGAAGTTTATAATCGAGTTCGAAGGAGTTAGCAAGATAGTGAAGGTTGGAAATGAAATGTACCCCATAGAGGTTTTATCAAAAAAGAATAATAAAGAAGTGACACTGTTTCCATTAAAGGGTGGGGAATTGAAAATCCTAGGCAACTTTATCATAGAGTCGATGGACAGTAATATCGTAGTAGAGGTGAAATCAAATGAAATTACGATTCAATTCCTTAAATCCTAAGGTCATGATAGTGCTACTTTCAATACTCACTGTTCTATTAGCCAAACTGAATCCTTATTTATCTCTCCTTTTACCATGGTATCTTGGATTCCTCATGATTTCTGAAGAAGACTTTGATTTTATTGAAAAACTTGCCCTTGCTCCCGCACTCGGGTTAGGAGTGGTAATTTTCATAATGCATATCCTAAGCTGGTTGAAAGTATCTTTAAGGTATTCATACCCAATAATTGTCCTTTTAGTTATTGCACTCTCCTTAGCAAGAGAATTGAAACTCGAATTAAGCGCAATAGATAGAACCACAATCTTTGGTTTGTTAATTGCTGTTTTTCTTTCCGTAGGAATTAAGATCCCCTTTCTTCATGTCCCTCCATACTACGGGAAGGACACAATTTTCCACGCTTATAAACTATTGGAAATCATGAAAGAAAACTCACTATTTATTTCTCAGATTCCCAGCTATGCTCCTATTGGAATAAGGACTTATCCTGCAGGGTACCATTCTATTTTAGCATGGATTATTCTACTAACTAACATACCTATACCAACCGCTATGCTGTGTTTTAGGGTATTCATATGGCTTTTATTACCTTTAGCAACTTTTATCGTTTCGTCACAGATGTTCAATAAACAAACTGGAATACTATCCTCGATTTTGGTACCATTAACGTATTTATACTATTATTATTTGCATTATACTCTTTTTCCAGCATTTTCAAATTATTATTTCTTTTTAATCGCTCTCTTCCTTTATAATCAACTCCTATTGGAGATTGAACAAAAAGATGGGAAAATTTTAAGACTTTTCATATTAACTTTCTTCATCATAACAACTATGCTACTGATACATCCATACTCTTATTTACTCTTCCAAGCATATGCAGGAATAACTTTAGTTATGTTCTCGCTAATGAATAGAAGAATAGACCCAACTATAATACGAATCTTTATAATACAATCCATTGGAAGTTTTTTGTGTTATTTTCTTTTGGAGTATCCCACGAAGTTAGATATTATTTCTCACTCCCGGCCTATTTTTAATTTGCCCCAATATTCTCTTAAAGATAATCTAGCATGGTTTAACATGGCACTATCTAATACTTTTATTCACAATGGACAACTATTTTTAGGCCTCTGTTTTATCATAGGGATTTTGTATATGTTACTAAAATGTGAAGATACAATCCGCCTATTATTTTGGAACTCATTGCTCTTGACAGTTGTATATGACATCTTCCTAATTTTAAACAAAGTTCACTTTCATATTCCGATTCCTCTCTATTCCTCAATATGGAATGCAGAGAGAATATACATATTAATAACCCCCATTATACCAATAATTGAAGGAGTGGGCTTATATTTGATTCTTCAAAAGGCCATTTCTTTAATATCTATCCACATTTCTCCAAGTTGCACAATAGAGAAAGGATTAAAAACAATTCTAATAGTTATGTTGATTTCTTTTTTAATGCCATCTCTTTTCTATACACTAATAATTGATATATCTTTTGAAAAGATGCACATACTAAACCACGAAAGTTATTCTGCTTTTAATTGGATTAACAACTCTCTCCCACCCAATGCTTCGCTTATAGTCTCCAATACCCACGACTCTGGTGAATGGATACCTGTCTTTACCGGAAAAATAATTATCTTTTCTCATAACTCTGATATCCCCTTTAGAGAGAGTAAAAATACATATGTTTATATAGATTCAAGAGGAATTGGGGCAATTGGTGATAACATCGTTTCTTTAAACCCATTTGAGTTTTTTGGCAAGTATGAGTTATTGTACTTTAATTCAAACATTTGGATTTACAACCTGTCCGCAACTTGGAATGCTACAGATCCAAGAGTGATAGAAAAACTTAAGGAATATTACAAACTCCCCAAAGATGACATAATTGGAACGGATTTCAGAGATTGGAAGTATTTAGCTTATGGATTTCTCCTCAGAAATCCGGTTGTAATTAGGGGGGCTATATTAAACAAATGGAATTTCGCGTTTGCTCCAAGAGGATGCGGCTATATAGTATTTGTTCCCACTCAAAGTTATAACAATCTATTCCTAAAAGTTATTTTCTCAAAACAAGATCAGACTATTGAGATTTGGGTAAATAACAAGAAGATTGGAGAAATTAAAAATGAAACCCAGACATTTAGATATGAATTTAAGGAGAATGGGCTTTATATAATTGAACTAGAAAGTGAGGAACCTTTCGGATTTATACTCCTAGAGTTGGAATGAACAAAAAATAGGGTTAAAGAATTGAGAATAAAAACAAGTCAAATCAACTTGTTGCTGATTGTAGTTGTTCGCTTAACTCGCTGCTTATTGCTCCAACACCGCTCTCTACAGTACTGCCAGCGGTGCTAGCTGAACCTCTTAGGAATCTGATAACAATTGCTACTATGATTAACACTGCCGCAATTATAAAGAGGTATTCGACTGCACCTTGAGCCTTCCTCATCATTTCCCAACACCTCCCCGAAAATTTTACAATATATTGGACACAGAACCCTTATATATACCTTCCTCCGTAAATATGGGCATATACTACTTAAATTTGGAGAAACAAGTTAAACAAAAAATAAAAACAACAAATTCCAAATATGCCAAATGGTTTACATCAGTATATTCTTTCACGAACTTGATTTTGACAATTGCTCACTAAGCTCACTACTGATAGCACCAACGCCACTTTCTATTGTCCCACCCGCTCCACTACTACCCCTCTTAAGGAATCTTAATGTAATTGCCACTATAATCAACGCAGCCGCAATGACGAACAAATACTCAACAGCAGTTTGTGCCTTTCTTTTCATAAAAACACCCCAAGCAGATATCAAAACAGTATAAAAATAAAATTATCGCAAAAACTACAAAATTTGGAAGGAAAATCACTCCGTAGCTGCTGACTGCAATTGTTCGTTTAACTCTTGGCTTAATTGTGCAACGCCACTACTTACTGTACTACCAGCAGCACTAGCTGCATCTCTTAAATACTTAATAACAATTGCTACTATGATTAACACTGCCGCAACCATAAAGAGGTATTCGACTGCACCTTGAGCCTTCCTCATCATTTCCCAACACCTCCCCGAAAATTTTACAATATATTGGACACAGAACCCTTATATATATCTTTCGCCCTAAATTTAAGGAAATTTTACCCAATAATGTATGTGCGAGGTGTCATCGATGGCATTAATAATATTACAATCTGAGTCCTCAAGCATTAAAGATTGTTTAAGAGATCTCGCGGAAAATGCAGAAAAACAATTCAGAATGTATAAAGGCACAATCAGGCAAGCAAAAATTAAATTAAGTTTTGGTGCTTTTATGAATGTGACTATGACACTTAGTATTGATCAAACCAAACATGCCAAAAAAGGCATAATCGCAACGTACTCCACAGGAAGAAACAAGCAAGAAGCATTAAGAAAATTACAAGAGTCAATAAACTCCCAAATAAACAATCATGTAAATATAGTAGATTTTGAAATTGGAACTTATGTGACTCCGGTTACAAGGAGAACATACGCTGTAGGAGTTGTTGTATACAATACCCCACTTCACAAGATAGAACTTGACAAGTTAAGCATAAAGGAGAGGAGAAAAATACTTGCCAAAGCTCTAGAGCTGTTTAACTACAATCCAAAAGTGCTGAATATTTCAGAGGTTGCAAGAACCTTCGGAGTGTCTAGAGACTCAATTTATTATGACATAGAGCAGATATTAAAAGAAAGAAAGTCAGCTGGTAGCTAGAGGCACAGGTGTTACAGAGAGAATAAATATCAGAAGGGTTATAATTGCTAATACTTTCCTTTTTGTGGAGATTGGACTTACTTCATCAAGAGCTCCTGGATTCCCTATTCTTCCCATTAGAAGTATAATCCCACCCCATATTAGCCAGCCAACCCAAAGATAACTCAAAGCAAGCAACGCAAAACCTAAACCAAAAGTTAGGTAAGCATGAGCCTTTTCATTTAGAAACGCCCTAGCAATGTGCCCTCCATCGAGCTGGGCTGCAGGAATCAAATTCAGAAAAGTTACCAAAATGCCCACCCATCCAGCTATTGCCACCGGATGGAAAAGTATTACATAGTTATCTCCAATATGGAGAAAGTACTTTTCTAGGATTATGAAGAATAAATTTGTCCCAAAGATTATACCTCCCTCAAGAGGCACAAGTGAGGCCGGTAACGTTATGGAGAGCTTCAGTCCGATTATAGAAACTGGTAATGCAACTAAAAACCCAGCCAAGGGTCCACTAACTCCTAAGTCAATAGCTGCATTTCTTGTTGGAATTGGAGACTTAACCCTAATTACTGCACCCATTGTTCCTATAAATGAAGGGAAGGGAATAAAATAGGGAAATGTTGATTTTACTCCATGCAGAGTTGCCGCTATTTTATGTCCCATCTCATGAGTTCCAAGAATTGCCATTATACTTATTGAGAACGCCAAAGCATTGAGATAGATGTTTCTAATTCCAGGAAGATTGTACTGATCCAACGCTTGAACATAACCTAAAGATAGAACATAACCAGCGCCAAAAGTGCTTATTAGAGTTGCTATAAACAGCATTATCCCAATGAGGGGATTTTCCTCTTTCATATGCTGTGCGGGAAATACATAGAGGACAATTTTTCCATTCCTCCTTTTTAATGCTGCCCAATGTCCTAAGACCTCGAGTTCTTTTAACACTTTCTCAAAATTCTTTTCCTTAATTGAATGAACTTCAAATGCAATTAAATTGCCTTCTTGTCTGAGAATACCCCCAATCTCGTAAAATTCCCTAATTTTATGCATCAACTCTTGGGATATTGGCTCTTCCACAACTTCAATTTCCTCAGTAAATCCTACAAGAACCATGTCTCCTCCACAATGGGGGCATGAATCTTCAAGTAGAGGTTCAGTAAAGTCTTTTGCTTCTCGATGGCCACAGTTAATACATTCGTAAATTCCTTTTGGCATCTTTCCACCTTATTTTTCTTTTTATTCAATCATTTAAATGCCTTACTTCTCATGGATTATAACATCACCCTTATCAGCATCAACCTCAATGATCTGGCCGCTCTTAATTTTCTTTATGTCAATTTTATCCACCATTGGAATTTCTGCAATTATTGCACCAGTTGCCACTATCGTCTCAGCATCTTCAACTACAATGGCTTTTGGAGCAACATTATTCTTTTTGAGCTGGTAGATAACGTAAGATCCAACAGTTGATCCCTTACCACGTGGAAATACGAGGATTTTGTCTTTTACACTCTCTCCCTTTATGTCGCTCTCGGCATCAGTCACAATACCTGTTTTAGGATCAATTCCACCTAAAAATGAGAGCGGCTTTTGGGAAACCAACGCAATCCCTTTTGCCTTTCCTTTTGTTATCTTTCTCCCTTTAAGCACTTTCATTTCGATCACCTCATGGAGCTTCGAGAATCAACCTGTCAGTCTTATCAAGCCTTACTTTTAGTCCAGCCGATGAAAAGTAGAAGCTCGCCTTTCCACTGTTCGTTGCAATTCCCCTGTACCAGCTCTCAATTGGTGAAACAATTAAGCATGCATCAACGATTATTCTTCCGTTGTAGCGCTCTATAACTTCGGTATAGCCCAAAGAATCTGCCAGATATTTTACAACTTTACTTGCTGTTATGAAAAGGGGCATTTTCAGCGGTTTCCCTCTCATCTTCAAAAACTCAGCAATTTCTTTAATTTCCTGGATTGAAGCATGTGGACATCCAATTAAAATGGCATCGATTTCGTTCCAATCAGCATTGTATCTCTCCTTAACCTCTTTGAGCTCCCTATCATCAACTTGTATTTTATCAAGCTTGTCTGCAATGGCAGTTTTGTACTCTGGAGTTTCTCCTTCAACATGATACAAAGCAATTGAGCCTGTTGCAGCCATTGAAGCCCCAAGCTCCTTTAAATAATCCATCTTTTCAGGTTTCAGCCCTTTAAAATAGGGAATATCGTTTTTGAGAACAGTTCCAAGGTAATATCCTAAAAAGCTGTAATCAACAAAATCCTTAACTTTAGCCTGAACTTCAATGATAACGGTTGCTTTTCTGTTTTCTTCTAAGTGAAGACCATAATTTGGTGTTTTCCCCACAATTGCAGCTGCCAAACTTGAGGGTCCACCTTCGCGGTTTGTTCGTGCACCGAGAACAGAGTTTGCGAAGCTTACAGCAGAGCTTTCACTCCAAGCCAAGTGATCACCAAACTTAGGTATATTTGCTCCATAATATGGGGTGCATGTTGAAGTTACCTCAATCCCCATTGCTTTGTAAAGATCTAAAATCTCTCTTTGTTTTTCCATGAACTCTTCATTGCCAATTCCTGCAGGATTTAAGGTCGTATACACACTAACCTTAGCCCCTGCATCTACAAAGTCCCTCAAAAATTCTATGCCAGCATCTCCAATATTTTTATAAGAAACTCCAGCTATTTGGGCACTTTTAATTGGAATTAGCCTATCGGCACCATAAATTTCACCAAGAGCAACAAGAATTTCCATTGCTTTCTGAAGAGCGTATCCGTACTCTCCTGCCAAAATTAGCTCCTCTTCTTTTGTTAGATACATACCATCACCGTAAGAGATACCTCATAAGGGTTTAAAGCTTTTACAGTCTTTAAATTTTGACTAAAAAGATTGCAAAGGCTTAGTTTGATACTAAGCTTCGTCAAATTGAAGATAGGGGTTATATAATAAGAGTTTTTGGACAGTAAAGTTTATAAACCCACTGTATATTAGTATGTATCGGGTTGTGCAGCGGGGTGGGGCAGCTAGGAGTGCCCGCCGGGCTCATAACCCGGAGGTCGGAGGTTCAAATCCTCCCCCCGCTACCATAAAAATTTTGGGTTTCTCTCAAAATTTTCGAAGGTTTTTCAGAAAGTTTTGAGAAAGTCATTTAACTTTATTTGTTTTCTCTTGATTAGGAGGTTAAGACTGTGAGAAAAGCTCAGATATCAGTTGAGGATATTCTCGTAATCACTGTAGCCATTATCTTAGTAGGGCTTGTTTATCATTATCTAGCAACTACCACCTCTAATTATGGAGAAATAATAACCCAGCTTTCAGAAAACCTAACAAAAATGATGAATGACCAGACATGCGGAAACACGTCTACTATTGTCATTTACTATGTCCATTACAATGCTAAAGGGAACGATTGGCTAAATCTAAACGATGAATACGTTGTTATTTCCAATATAGGATGTAAAGATGAAGATCTTACAGGATGGCAATTAAAAGATGAAGCTGGACATATCTATACTTTCCCAAAATTCGTATTAAAAGCTGGGGCAATGGTTACTGTTCATACAGGTAGTGGAACAAATACAGCCACTGATTTATATTGGGGAAGAAATGCTCCTGTATGGAACAACAATGGAGACACTGCGTATTTGTACGACTCAAAGGGAGTGCTCATAGACAAATGCTCTTGGACAGGAAAAGAGGGTGACGCTGTTACCTGCCACTAAGGACAAACTTTTTAAACACACTTTGGCAATTCCAATTGGCTATGCCATAAGGGGCGGCTGGCGGGAGCTGGCCGTCGCCAAGGAGGTGTTGTGCATGGCAAGGATACATGCGAGAAAGAGAGGTAAATCTGGATCAAAGAGACCCCCAAGGACTGCTCCGCCAACTTGGGTGGAATATACAGCTGAAGAAGTTGAGAACCTCGTTATAAAGCTTAGGAAAGAAGGTTACAGCACAGCTATGATAGGAACTATTCTCAGAGACCAGTATGGAATCCCAAGCGTCAAGCTGATTACAGGCAAAAAGATAACTAAAATTCTCGAAGAGCACGGATTAGCTCCAGAGATCCCAGAGGACCTGATGTTCCTCATCAAGAGAGCAGTTAACTTAAGGAGGCACCTTGAAGAGCATCCCAAGGACATACACTCAAGAAGAGGACTTCAACTCATTGAGAGCAAGATTAGAAGACTTGTGAAATACTACAGAAGAACAGGAAAGCTCCCACCAAAGTGGAGATACGATCCAGAGCAAGCAAAGCTCTTAGTCCGCTGATTTCTTACTTCACTTTTTCCTTCTTAAGGTGATATAATGGACAAGAGCGGCTTTTTAGATAAAGCTAGGGAAGGTGCTGAACTAATAAAAATGCACATCGAGTTAGGACACACTATACGCATAATTTCTCATAGAGATGCCGATGGAATAACTGCAGGGGCTATTCTAGCAAAAGCCGTTGCACGGGAGGGTGGAAACTTTCATTTAAGCATCGTTAAGCAGCTCAGTGAAGATTTAATCAAGGAACTTGCAGATGAAAAGCAGAAAATTTATGTTTTCAGTGATTTAGGCAGCGGGTCGATAAAACTCATTGAGAAATACCTTAGTGATGCAAGCGTTGTTATAGCTGATCACCATCCACCAGAGGATGGGGAAATTAAGAACGACAATCACATCCTAGTTAACCCGACACAATTTGGAGCTGACAGCGTCAGAGATTTAAGCGGTTCTGGGGTTGCTTATTTTGTTGCAAAGGAAATCAATGAGAAAAACAAGGATTTAAGCTATTTGGCCTTAGTTGGTGCCGTTGGAGATATGCAAGAGATAGATGGACAGTTCCACGGCATGAACTTGGATATAATAGAAGATGCAAAAGAACTCGACTTGATTGAGATAAGGAAAGAGATTAGGCTCTATGGAAGAGAGACAAGAAAGCTTTACCAAATGCTTGCTTATGCCACTAATCCAGAACTTCCAGAGATTACTGGAGATGAAAGAAAAGCTATTGAATTCCTCAGAGCTAAAGGATTTGACCCAGATATGTACTACTGGCAACTTAGAGAAGAAGAAAAGAAGAGGTTCAACGACTTAGTAGTCATTCATCTGATTAAACATGGGGTTGGAAAGGAAGTAATTGACAGAATAATCGGCGATGTGGTTCTAATAAAGCTCTACAAAGAAGGAGATCCAAGACATGAGGCAAGAGAATTTGCCACTCTGCTCAATGCGACTGGAAGACTAAATGCTGGAACTCTCGGAGTAGCTATATGCCTAGGAGACGAAGATGCATTTAGGGCTGCACTAAAGCTGGTTGATGAATACAAGAGAGAGCAGATTGAGGCTAGGAAATACCTAATACAGAACTGGAACAGCACAGTTATTGAAAAGGAAAACGTCTATGTTTTCTATGCTGGTAAGAACATCAAGGATACCCTTGTTGGCATAGCAGCAAACATGGCAATAAGCTCCAGATTAGCAAATCCAGAGAAGCCAGTGATTGTTTTAGCAGACAGTGAAGAAGACGATAGCCTCATTAAAGGCTCAGCAAGAACTACTGAAAGAGCGTTAGCTAAGGGATACCACCTAGGAGAAGCATTGAGAAAAGTTGCAGAGATTATTGGCGGAGAAGGCGGAGGTCATGCGATAGCCGCTGGTATTAGATTTCCAAAGGACAAACTAGAGGAATTTGCAGAGCTTATCAACAAAGCGTTGGAGGAGCAGACAAATGGAAATTAAAGCCAGAGCAGAGATAATCTGGCACTATGAGGATGAAAAAACCGCTGAGGCAATAGCGAGAGCTGTTGATGTTGATAATTTAAACCTTCCAAAAAATTTAAAGGTTAAAACTTATTGGGAAGATTGTAAGGTCATGACAAAAGTTAAATACTCCGGTGAGATTGAAAGCCTTATAGTGGCTTTGGATGATTTAGTGTTTTCAATCAAGATCGCCGAAGATAGTTTAAAACTGTGAAAGTTAGGAGGTGTTAAGATGGCTAGAGCTAACCCAAGAAAAAAAGCTGCCGCTGCAAGGGATAAGTGGAAGCTTAAGCAATGGTATATTGTTTATGCTCCTGAGTTTTTTGGAAGTCAAGAGATTGGTTTAACACCAGCAGACGATCCCGAGAAAGTTAAGGGAAGAGTTATAGAGACAACTCTCAAGGACTTAACTGGGGACTTCACAAAAGGTCATGTTAAGCTTTACTTCCAGATTTATGATGTCAAAGGCCAGAACGCTTACACAAAGTTCAAAGGGCACAAGCTTGCAAGGAGCTACATTAGGAGCTTAGTTAGAAGAAGAACAACAAGAATTGATGGTATCTTTAATGTTACCACAAAAGACGGCTACAAGCTTAGAGTTATGGGAATGGTAATTGCAATAAGAAGAATCCAGACAAGCCAAGAAAGAGCAATTAGAGAAATTATGAGGAATATCATATATAAGAAGGCTGAAGAGTTACCATTCACACAGTTCGTCCTTGAGGCAGTCACAGGCAAAATGGCTGCTGAGATTGCCAAGGAAGCAAAGAAGATATATCCACTCAAGAGAGCAGAAATCAGAAAGATTAAGGTTCTTGCTGAGCCAGAGATTTGATTTCTCTTTGCTTCCATTTCTCCCCTAAAGCGCTTCTGCTAAAGCTTTTAAGCTTATTCTCCAATTTTCATCAGGTGGTAGTGATGAAATTCCTGATAAAGACCCAGAGAGGAATGGAGGCTGTCGCTGGCAATTACATCAAAGAAACTTTGGAAGATGCTAAGGTTTGGATTTCACCTCAAGGTTATTCCGGATTGATTTTAGTTGAAACTGACGATGAAAATGCAAAAGAGAAGATTTTAGAAATCCCGGAAGTTGAAAGGGTTATTGAGGTCTTACATGAGGTTCCTGCGAGAATTGAAGATATTTTGAGTGTTGCTGAAAATCTTGCTAAGTTTATTAATGATGGAGAAACTTTTGCTGTCAAGACCAAGAGGAGAGGAAAGCACAACTTCACAAGTGTTGATGTAAATGTTCAGCTTGGAGCTAAAATAAAAGAGCTTACAAATGCTGAAGTTGATTTGAGCTTTCCAGATAAAGCAATTTTAGTCGAGATAATCGGTGATAAGGCATATATCTCCATTGTTGAAAAAGAGGAGTGGAAGAAGTACACTCCAGAGAAGACAGATGCTAGGAAGCTTTTCAAAAAAATCAGCATAGTCCAGATGCCGTACTGGGGAGATTATAAAGCATGCAGAAACTTTGGTGAGAAAATTGGCAGAGCTGCTCAGGCATTTGAAGTTAAAGAGCTAATAATAGCACCGAAAGAAAAAATTGACGGTTATGAGCTTATGGAATTCTTGAGGGGAGTAAAGATTGGGCAAGAGTCAAGGTATCAGATTCAAAGAGAAGCTTACCCCTGGAAAATTGAGAAAGTTCCTGTGTATGTTTGGGATTTATATCAAGTGATAAGAGACAAAAGGAGAAACAAGCGTTTGCTTATAATTACAGATCCCAAAGGGCATACTTTAGCTGAGGTTAAAGATAACTTGGCGAAAGACATGTATTACGCAAAGGAAGTTGTTGTGTTCATTGGTTCGCGAGAAGGCATTCCAAGGGGGCTGTTTAGATTTGCGGATTACGTTGTTGACTTAGCCCCCTATATGACATTTGCAACAGAACATGGAATTCCCGGTGCATTAATAGCACTGTGGACAATTTATGAAGAAGAGCTTAGGAAAAGGACACAAAAGGATATTACCCAAGAAACATAGGGCTTTTTAAAGTTTTCCGAGAAGACTTATTAATCTCAATCCCTATTTTTCTCTTGGGTGGTGGTTGTGAAGTATAGCGAGCTAGATTCAAGGCTTAGAAAAGTTTATTCCAGAATCAGAATGTTGGATGATTATCACTGGGATTTGGGTGAGGACAAGATACTTGGGAGACACAAAAAGAGCAACCTAAAAATCAGGATTCGAGTTGCAAACAGCAGAGAAGAAGCTGAGAAACTCAGTGAAGTGAAGGAAGGAGAAGGCCTCGACATAGTGGTTGTCCCAGACAAAAGCACATTTTACATTCACAACGGGACATTTATCATGACATCAAAATTCCTCAAAGGAACACTGGTAGACATAAACGACCACATAGTCTGGAAAGGGTTCAAGGTTGTTGAGCAGGATGGAAAGCTCATTCAAGAGGATTTCTACGAATACTTAGGGGGCAGATTTATTGAGCACTTGAAGAACAGTATGACAATCGGGCAGGACTTTGTGTTTTGGCAGTTCTACAAATGTGAGGTGTGTGGCAAATACGTTGATATCGACAGCGTGAGGAGCCACTTAAGGAGTCACGGAATTAAGATTGAGGACAAAGACGAGATGATGTACGAAGTTTTTGAAATTAACTTAATTGAAGGCAAAGTTTATGACAAATATGGAAAGGAAGTTAAAGAGGAAAAGCTTAGCGAAGAAGCTAAGGACTTCATTAAAGAAACCTTTGAGAGCTTTAAATCTTAAAAGCAGCTTTTAAATCTTGTCCTTAAATCTTTTATTTGTTACTTGCTGAACAAACAGAGGAAGAAAGAAAACCAATAAGTTGTGAGTAAAAATCAACCTCTAAACTTGGGTCTCTGGGAAAGCAGTAACGGTAGAGGCCTTGGCTTGTATGGGAAGCCTTCTGTCTTCTGTCTTATCTCCTTTATTAGATCCTCAAGCTGCATCTCATACTGCTTGCCATCTTCTCTCTTTCTGACAGTAATAATGCCCTGTCTCTTCTCATTTTCACCAACTACAATAATGTATGGGATCCACTCTTTCTCTGCCTTTCTAATCTTCTTTGTAAGTCTGTCACTTGTGTCATCAACATCTACCCTAATTTTTGCACCCTCCAGCTTTCCTGCAATGTAGAGGGCGTAGTCGAGATAATCTTCGCTAACTGGGATAACCCTAACTTGTACTGGGCTGAGCCAGAGAGGATACATTGGCTTCTTTCCTTGATTTCTGAGTTTCGCCTGTTTCTCAAGTATTGCGTACATCACTCTTTCAATTGCACCGCTTGGTGAGCAGTGGAGTATAAGTGGGTACTTCTCCTTTCCATCTTCATCATAGTACGTAATTCCAAATCTCTCCGCGTTCTCAACATCAATCTGCACTGTGCTCAAAGCGGCAGCTTTGTCTAAGTTGTCAACGAAGTTGAACTCGAACTTGAGGATGAAGTAGAAGAACCTCTGCTTCCACATCTCAATTAGGACTGGTTTTCCAATAATCCTCGCTAATTCAATTATGAAGTCCTTGTTCTCGTTCCAGAAGTCCTCTGTAAATCTTATTGCAACCTCATAGTCCTCTGGTGTTAATCCAACGCCCTTAAGAACTTCCATGCTTAACTTATACTGCTTCTTAAACTCTTCCATTGCCTGCTTTAAGTCCTTAGCGACTGTGTGCATATCCGGCATTGTGAATGCTCTAAGTCTTCTGAGACCGCTTAACTCACCACGCTTCTCTCTTCTGAATGAATACCTTGTGAGCTCGTACATTCTCAATGGCAAGTGCTTGTAGCTTATTGTTGCATCTTTCTTTATGAGGAACTGACCAAAGCAAGCAGCAAATCTGAGGAAGTACTTCTTATCACCGCTCTTGACAATGTACTGCCTCGCTGGGAATCTGTTTAGATACTTTTCAAGAGCTGGGTGTTCAAAGTCATACATTATTGGCGTCTCAACTTCCATAGCACCGTATTCTATAACTTTCTCTGTAACATATTGCTCAAGCAATGACTTGATGAGTCTTCCCTTTGGATAGTATCTTAAGTTTCCTGGGTCGCTTCCTGGCTCATAGTCAACTAGCTCTTGCTCAAGCATTATCTTAACGTGAGGTGGCTCCTTTTCTGCTATTCTGCTTTTGCTTATCTCATAGTTTGCAAACTTCTTAAGATTCTCATACCCTGTGAAGTCAAACTTATCAACCTCAATCAGCTCTCCTTCTGGTGTGAGAATATACCAGTAGCTGACAAGCTCCTCTTCTTCTTTCTTCAAAGCTTCTGGAACTTCCTCCTCTTTCCTAGCCTCTCCTGGGACTACTGTCCTTGAAAGCTCTGCCAATGGGTGACCTTTACAACTCAGCTTAAACGCTTTGTAATATCCAAATGGTGCCCTCTTAACGTTGAAGCCCTCTTCCTTGAGCTTCTCTTCAATCGTCTTGAGAATCTCGAGAGCAACATCTGGTGAAGCTAATTCACTGCTTAGGTGCGCGAATGGATAAACAAATATGTTTTGGGCTTTGACTTGAGAAGCAACATCTTTAATTTCAGCAACAGCTTTTTCGACAACTTCCTCTGGATTTTGCTCGTCAACCTTCTCAACGCTTACAAAAACAGCAAGAACTTCTTCAAGCCTCCCTCTTTTTTGCTCTTCACTTATCTCTTCGGGCTTTTTCAAAGCTTTGTCTTTAACTTCATACTCAAGATAATCGCTGTGGATTAGAAGCATTCTCATCTTTACCACCATCCAAGCCTTTTGATAAACTTACTAAAAATAATTCCCGGGTTTCCTTATAAAGTATATGCTGTGCCCATAAGCTTAAAAGATTAGATTATCAAAATTCACTGGGGTGTGAGAAATGGATGTAGATAAGAGAAAAGAATCTGCGAAAAATGGAGATTTTGTCATTCCAGGTGATTATCTTGGGGTTATCGAAGAGTTTCTCCCAGGGGAAGGGGTTATTGAAGAAAATGGCGAACTTTATGCAACAAGAGCTGGAAAAGTTAAGATAAACCAAGAAAAGATGGAAATAAGCGTAGTTCCAGTTACAGATACTCCCCCAATTCCAAAAGTCGGGCAAGTTGTAATTGCAAAAGTGATTGAAGTGAAGCCTCAAGCTGTGATTGTCCAGCTTCTCAGGATTGAAGGAAGGGAGGATTACAGGGAGATAGCAACTTCAAAGCTTGCTGGAATTCATATATCCCAAGTTAAGGATGGTTTTGTTGAAGACATGAGCAGGGAATTTAAAATTGGAGACATAGTAAGAGCAAGGGTTTTAACTGACGAAAAAAGCCCAATTCAGCTCACAACCAGAGCTTCAGATTTGGGAGTTGTCTTTGCATTATGCTCAAACTGTAAAACCCCATTAGTAAGGAGAGGCAATCAGCTTGTATGTCCTAGGTGTGGAAACGTTGAGACTAGGAAGCTCTCAACGTTTTACCGGAAGATTAAAATCTAGTGTACGGTGTGAAATATGAAAGCCAAAAAAGTAATCGTTATCCACGTAAAAGATGATGTGGAAAAAGAGGAGTTTATGAAGGAACTGCAGAAGCTTAATCTGCCCGCTTTTATTTATGTCCACGGAAAGCTGGACTCCCTAAAGATCAACATTCAAGGTACCAAAGATGAAATTAAAGATGCTATTTATAAGATTAAGGACATTCACAGAAGAGTCCGTTCCCGTTTGTATGCAAACAAGCGTGGATTGTATAGGTACACACTCGATGATATATTCAGAGAAGCGGGTGTCAGCATTTCAGCCCCAATTCTGCTGAAAACACTTGAGTTGCTTGGAGAGACCGTTGAACTTAAAGACAATGAACTTGAGACATCAATGTCTTGGAACGAAATAATTGCCCTAACAAGGAAGCTTGGAGAGTATCTTGGAGATATTTCACTCCAGACTACAAGGCAGATAAGAGAAGTTGCATTGCCTTTGGCTATTGTCTTTAACATTGATCCAGAAGAGATTCTGGACTTAATGATTGAGCTTGGAGTAGCAGAGTACAAAGAGGATAAGTTTAAATACGAACTCGTGAAGAACAAAGAGCAGGCTATGGAAATAATGCTAAAGTATTTGGTGGGTGAGGGGAATGAAGATTGAGGTTATTAAGCGCGAAGGGAATGTAATGGAGTTTTACCTTGTTGGAGAAGACCACACATTTGCCAATCTTCTCAATGAAGTTCTTCATGAAAACAAGCACGTTACATTTGCCGGCTACACGATTGAGCATCCAATCTTAACTGCCAGAAAGCCGAAGTTTAAAATTGTTACAGATGGCAAAATAACTCCAGAAAAGGCTTTGGAAGAGGCAGCACAAAAAATCTTCGATAGAGCTAAAGAGGCCCTTGAAGTTTGGGAAAAGGCTATTAAGAAGTGATTTTGATTTTTCAATTTGATCTTATTTTTCGACTAAATCTTTCAAATTTTGGTCTGAAATTAGACCAAAAAGCTTAAGTTTTAAGCAGTTTTCAGATCGAATATGAGGTATTCAAAAGACTTCACAGATAAAAACCTCTCAAAGTTCGGGGATTCTTTGGTCAATTTTATATTCTCCCTAGCCCTAAGCGAGTATTTAGGATATCCAGCGGCTGACAGAGTCCCGAATTCCTCTTTAGCCTTAGCTCTTGATAGAGCCAACCTCTCCCATTTGATTCCCCCAAGAACGGACAAGCATAGGAAAGGGGATATAGCCGAGGCAATAATAGCCTATGCATGGCTAGAGAGAAAGATAACAATCCAAGAGGCGGCTGAAATAATTAAGAAAAATCTTACTCCTGATGTAGTTCACTTTGTAAGAAGGAAGGAGATAATTGGACTGGCCTTCGGAGAACTCTTAAAAGTGATAAAGGAGAGAATTGGGCTCTAAATGCTTGTCAGAATTTCAATCAATGTCTGCTTGTCTGGCAGCTTTGCAAATTTGTCTGGGTCTTTGACTTTAAGCAACAGTGGGACTTCTCCGAATAGCTTAAGGACTTTTCCAAATGGTATCTTGCCTTCACCGGGTAGGAGATGCAAATCACCTACTCCGTAAGCAAGTGCATCTTCTGGTTCAACTTGAGGTGTGAGCTTTCCAAAGTTGTCATGAATCATTAGAATTATTGTTTTTTCAGTTCCTAACTTAACATCTTCAAGAAGTTTGTTCTCGTCTCCCTGAGCACTTAAAAAGGCATGAGCAACATCTAAAGCAAAACCAACATTTTCTCTATTTACATTGTCCACAACATAAAGTGTGTCTTTAACACTAAAGGTGTTCTCCAAGGCTATTTGAATTCCAAACTTACCTGCCACATCTGCCAGCTGCTGAATTGCTTCGATCTCCAAGTCGAGTCTTCCTGTTTTTCCGCTCTGCATGACGATGATTTTTGCACCCAGCTTTATCGCAACATCAACCACAGCTTTTGCAACTTTGAAATGTCTGGAATAATAGATGTGATCTCTGAGGTTAACTGAGAGGGGCATTCTGACTATATAATTTATTCCCACCCCTTTTAATGCTGTTTCAACAGAGCGAAGTTTCTTCTCAACTACTTCACCATTTTTTATCAGCCCAAGAGCGTGAGGAAATATCTGAACGAAGTCGTACTTCTTGATTTTCACATCAGCTAAGACTGATGGCAAACTCTTATCTTTATTCACAAAGTGAGGATATATACTAACTCCAATCTCCATCTTTTACACCTGCCTTTGTTTTTCTTTGAATTGTATAAAAATCTTTAGCACCACATTTAAAAGTTTCCAGCATAATTTCTAAGTTAGGTGATATAGGTGGAGAAAGGGGAAGTCTGGAAGTACCTCACGTTCATCTTGACTCTTCTACTAGCTTTAGCAATTGTGAGCAACGTACTGCTTTACACACAGAACAGCGAACTTCAGAAGGCTTTAATGAAAAATAGAACAACTGAAGTTAAAGTTGAAATGCCCAACATAACAGTTCAGGCTCCTACAGGGAACATAACAGCATTGCAAGCTAAAATAGAAGAGCTTCAAATGCAGATTGAATATCTTAAGGAGCAACTAAGGGAAAAGCAGCCAGCGGAAGCGAACACAACAATAGTTATACTCCCCATAATGGGTCCAATTGACGAAGCAATGGCACTTGATATAGTGTCCAAGATCCGAGAAATCAAAGAAAATGAAAGCATAGGTGGAGTTTTGCTCTGGATTGAGAGCCCTGGAGGCTATGTAGGTCCAGTTAGAGTAATTTACAAAGAGCTGAAAAAGCTCAGTTATGAAAAGCCGATAGTTGCATATACTGGCGGCTACGCTGATTCAGGAGGCTACTTTATAGCATGTGCAGCTGATAAAATCATTGCCGATCCATTGGCAGAGGTCGGCAGCATAGGAGTTCTCTATGTTCATTATGACCTTGAGCAGTACTATGCCCAAAACGGCATAAAAGTCAATGTCTTCAAGACTGGTAAGTACAAAGACATGGGTGCTGAATGGAGAGATTTAACTCCCGAAGAAAGGGAAATGATAAAGAACATTATTGACACTTACTTCCAAGATTTCCTCCAAGCAGTCAGCGAAGGAAGACACCTTAATATGAACACAACAAAAGAATACGCAACTGGCCAAACTTGGTTTGCTACAGAGGTCAAAGGAACTCTAGTTGACGATACTGGAGATTTAGATTATGCAATTAAGGTTCTTGAGGAACTTATGGGTGTTAAAAGCGCTAGAGTAATCATGTACGATGCTCAAAAAACAGATTTTGGAATTTATGAGAGCTCATCCCTCTATATGCCCGCCAATTACGTTTACTCTTACATAAGGGGGTGAGCTCATGCAGTGTGAGGAAAAGCTTGAAGTATTTGAAAACGGTTTTGAGGACGGAAAGTTCAACTTGAGAATAGAGTTTTATGGAGCTGATGCTAGAAAAGTGCTACTTGCAATTCTTTATGAGCTTTATCTTCCAGACTATGGACTAGAATATGTCTATCCTTTCGAGTGTGCAAAAGAGTTTTGGGACATTTACATGGATGCCAGCGAAGTTCAACCAGAGGAACTTAAGCTCGGTAAACCCAAATTTGTGAGTAGAGCAGTTATTGACAAGCTTGAGGCAATTTTAGAGAACATCGAAGCTCCAAGAGAAGTAAAAGAAAGCATAGACTTAGAAAAATCAGAAATTTATAAGCTTAAGGATGGACTTTTAGCTTTAGGAAAGAACTTTCTGCTTGACGGCATTAAAAACCGCTTGTTTATCTTTAACAAGCCCTCTGCAAGGGAGTTAATTTTGAAATACATTGGGAGATGGTAATATGAAGACAGAATCTCTTGTATGGATTGGAGTATCTCTCATTATTCTCTTTTTGGTTTGGCTTACAGTCAAACCTTTAATTTCGCCGATAATTTTCAGCTTAGCTATGGCATATGTTTTTCATCCACTTCACATGAAGCTTTCTGAAAAATTTGGTAACAAAAAATCTGCCGTATTGTTAACAGCCGTGATGGCACTGTTTGCCAGTGTTTTACTGATAGGAGCAGCTCTTTGGTTGAGAGAGACTTTAACTTACCTATACATCTACATTGGTGATGTTTTTAACTGGCTTTTAGGAGTCAACCTGCCTTTTGGAATAGGCGAGAGCATTCAAACTCTTTCAAAGACAATTCCCGAAAAACTTGGCGGCATTTTACTTGGTTATACCTTTTCACTCCCAAAATTCATGCTCCAAGCAATAGTTTTCCTTGCTTTGTTCTATGCCATCCTAACAAATTCCGACTTCCTTTCCATGGAGATCTATCGTCTTCTGCCGAAAGAGAACAGAGAGCTGGGCATACATCTAGTAGAAAGAGCAAAGACAACACTTAATGCTATTCTGCGAACTTGGCTGATGCTCAGTGTCCTCAAAGGTGTCTTTCTTACTGTTGGTTTTGTGCTGTTTGACATAACAACTGTTAGCGGAGCAATTGCGGCAGGAATCTTATGTATAGTCCTCGAGCTCCTGCCTGTAATTGGAGGCTGGATTCTTTGGGTAATTGGAGCAGTGTATTTAATCAAAACAGGCAATATGGCCTTTGGAGTACTCTTTGCAATATATGGTGCGGTTTTTATTTCACCTATCCCTGATATTACAGTACGTCCAAAACTTGTCGCTAAAGGTGCAAAGGTGAGCTCAGTTGTTGCATTGATAGGAATTTTTGGTGGAATAATGTCATTTGGGATAAAGGGAGTTATAATTGGGCCAGTCGCTTTGGGTCTACTTGTAACACTGCTGGAGGAGTGGAAAGAACGAGAAAAGGAAACTTTGACACAGGAAACTACACAACTTTCCAAAGCTCATCGCTCAAAGGTTGCTTGAGTTCTTCCTCTTTGTCTTCTTTTACAATTACTCTTTTTTCTTTGTCTCCAAGGAATTCCCCAATTATCGAAGCAACTATTCCTTCTTTTTCAAGAGCAGCAAGTATTTTTTCCGCGTTTTCCCTTGACGTAGAAATGAGTAGCGCCCCGGAACTTATCAGTGCCAGAGGATCCAAATTAAAGTACCCACAGATCTTCTTCGTTTCCTCTGCTATTGGTATCTTCTCATAGTAAACTTTAAAGCCTAATCCAGAGGCATCTGCCATCTCGTGAAGCCCATTAGCAATTCCACCTTCTGTGGGGTCATGCATAGCATTTACTCCAATTTCGTTCGCTATTAACGCCTCTTTCACAACACTTATCTTCCGGAGAAAGGCTTTTGCTCTCTCAACGAACTCTTTTCCAAACACTTTAACTAGCTCTTCCTCACGCTCGCTTGCTATGATTGCTGTTCCTTCGATTCCTGCTCCTTTTGTGAGAATAATCACATCTCCCGGCTTTGCATTTCCAGCATACACGAGCTTTTCTTTTTTGACCTCACCAAGCATTGTACCAACAACTATCGGCTTCTTTAAGCCAGGAGTAACTTCGGTATGTCCTCCAATAATTGCAATACCAAGTTCTTTTGCACTTTTGTCAATATCTGTCATTATCTCCTTTAAGAGAGCCTCATCAGCATTTTCTGGTAAAAGAACTGAGACTAGGAACCACTTTGGCTTTGCCCCAAAAGTTGCAACGTCGTTAGCGTTCACATTAACAGCATAAAATCCTATGTTCTTCTCTGCACCTGTTATTGGGTCTGTGGATGCTACGAGGACTTTATCGCCAAATTCTACGGCAGCTGCATCAACCCCAACACCGGACTTAATTAATACCCTCTCCCCCTGAACACCCAGGTGTTTGAAAACTATCTCTCTAAGCTTCTCTGGTGGAACTTTTCCAGTAGGCAGCATCTTTCATCCCAAATGGAGTGCCATTTTAAAAATATAAACATTGTCTTATTCAGATGTTTAATTCTGTAATTGTTGAATTATTTGATTGATTAATTACATCATAATGGCACTGAGCAGTTAATTCTCTAGAGGCTCATTATTAAGTAAGATTGTAGAAAAAGCGTCTTTCAATTCTCTTAGAGTCTTATTGGAACAATGTAGAATTGCTGAACATCCTCGCTAGCACTAAGCACTTTCAATTCTCTTAGAGTCTTATTGAAACCGAGCTTGTCAATGAGATTAAGCCAGTCAAAATTAAGGCTTTCAATTCTCTTAGAGTCTTATTGAAACTTATGAAATGTTACAAAATGAATTCGATACAAAGTTTACTTTCAATTCTCTTAGAGTCTTATTGAAACTCCTTTTACTGTGTTGAATTGCTCTTCATCTTCAATGCTTTCAATTCTCTTAGAGTCTTATTGAAACACAGCTGTAGCTGAACCACCTAGTGCAAAAATCCAAGCTTTCAATTCTCTTAGAGTCTTATTGAAACAGAAATGAAAGTAGATAAAGAAAAAATCAGAGAAATGCTTTCAATTCTCTTAGAGTCTTATTGAAACCCAGAACTCTCGCAAACGTTGAAATATCGAGCTTTGTCTTTCAATTCTCTTAGAGTCTTATTGAAACCATTTTCCCACCTCTTGTATGCATCCAAGAAATGTATCTTTCAATTCTCTTAGAGTCTTATTGAAACACAAAACTTGCACTCTTGAGTCTAATCCTGATTATTATCTTTCAATTCTCTTAGAGTCTTATTGAAACCTGTCACAGTTACTGAATCAGCGTTGGGGAAGTTGCTCTTTCAATTCTCTTAGAGTCTTATTGAAACGATTTCAGGACTGTTATTAAGTCCCTGGTAGAACCAGCTTTCAATTCTCTTAGAGTCTTATTGAAACTGAGCCTGGCATTTACACATTCAGAATCGAGGCAATCTTTCAATTCTCTTAGAGTCTTATTGAAACATACACTACTGTATGATATGCTAACTTACTCCTATGTCTTTCAATTCTCTTAGAGTCTTATTGAAACTTTCCATCAGTAGCAATTTCTAAGTCAATTCCCATGTACTTTCAATTCTCTTAGAGTCTTATTGAAACCATGGCTGCTATTGACCGTAGCGGGGGTGATAGCCCGCTTTCAATTCTCTTAGAGTCTTATTGAAACTCCAATCTCCTCGAAACCCGCTTAACAACAATAGCCTTTGTCTTTCAATTCTCTTAGAGTCTTATTGAAACATACACCGTTCCAGACGAGAAAAGACGACTTGAAGGCCTTTCAATTCTCTTAGAGTCTTATTGAAACCCACAAACAATACAACGACCCTCCTCATCCCCAAAGGTCTTTCAATTCTCTTAGAGTCTTATTGAAACCCCAAAGATGACGATTTAGACCCCTATGAGCTTGCACACTTTCAATTCTCTTAGAGTCTTATTGAAACGTTATACTCCTAGTTATGACCTTCAATTCTTTCCCTTCTTTCAATTCTCTTAGAGTCTTATTGAAACAATACTTGGTCAATTTGACCTCTGAACACCTTCATTCCTTTCAATTCTCTTAGAGTCTTATTGAAACCGTCGATTTCCCATTTGCCCTCTCTGAATAATTTTGTCTTTCAATTCTCTTAGAGTCTTATTGAAACCGAGTTCAAACAAGAACGTTCTCTTTATCAAGCTTACTTTCAATTCTCTTAGAGTCTTATTGAAACCCTAGCCTTTTTAATAAAAATAAGGTTTATCGGTAATCTTTCAATTCTCTTAGAGTCTTATTGAAACTCACGATTCTGCAAAACGGCTCAGTTGTGCTTGATTTCTTTCAATTCTCTTAGAGTCTTATTAAAACGTTATACTCCTAGTTATGACCTTCAATTCTTTCCCTTCTTTCAATTCTCTTAGAGTCTTATTGAAACAATACTTGGTCAATTTGACCTCTGAACACCTTCATTCCTTTCAATTCTCTTAGAGTCTTATTGAAACAATACTTGGTCAATTTGACCTCTGAACACCTTCATTCCTTTCAATTCTCTTAGAGTCTTATTGAAACAATACTTGGTCAATTTGACCTCTGAACACCTTCATTCCTTTCAATTCTCTTAGAGTCTTATTGAAACAATACTTGGTCAATTTGACCTCTGAACACCTTCAACGTTCTCTTTATCAAGCTTACTTTCAATTCTCTTAGAGTCTTATTGAAACCCTAGCCTTTTTAATAAAAATAAGGTTTATCGGTAATCTTTCAATTCTCTTAGAGTCTTATTGAAACTCACGATTCTGCAAAACGGCTCAGTTGTGCTTGATTTCTTTCAATTCTCTTAGAGTCTTATTGAAACGATTCCTCCTTTCTTTCCTTCGCCATGTGTTAAAACTCTTTCAATTCTCTTAGAGTCTTATTGAAACAGGACGCAATTTTGTTCTATTTTCTCAATAAGACTATAAAAACGCTTAAATTATAAAAATTTTTTGCTGAAGGGTTAATAACAGAGTCAAAGCAAGCCTCGAATTTAGAAACTTTGTATGATTTCTTGTTGACGAATAGGTTCCACCATTGGATCCAATTCTTTGTTACACAATAATGTCCAAGAGGGTTCCAATGGCCAAAAAATTCCTTAATTCCAAAAATTTAACTTCTTTGGCTTTTAATTTTAAAATGGTCAAGTTTTCATTAGGATAACATACTAAAGAAGCTCTCAAAAATCTTAAATCCAAATGTGTACATTCAAAACGTTACAATTTTAATGGAAATTTATAACATGATGTAATTTAATAACAAATGATTACTAAAGGTTTCCAAGAAACTCTTAGAGTAGTATTCCAGAAAAGAAGACTGCAAAGAGCCAAAAACTACAAAAACAAGAAAGGACGCAATTTTGTTCTATTTTCTCAATAAGACTATAAAAACGCTTAAATTATAAAAATTTTTTGCTGAAGGGTTAATAACAGAGTCAAAGCAAGCCTCGAATTTAGAAACTTTGTATGATTTCTTGTTGACGAATAGGTTCCACCATTGGATCCAATTCTTTGTTACACAATAATGTCCAAGAGGGTTCCAATGGCCAAAAAATTCCTTAATTCCAAAAATTTAACTTCTTTGGCTTTTAATTTTAAAATGGTCAAGTTTTCATTAGGATAACATACTAAAGAAGCTCTCAAAAATCTTAAATCCAAATGTGTACATTCAAAACGTTACAATTTTAATGGAAATTTATAACATGATGTAATTTAATAACAAATGATTACTAAAGGTTTCCAAGAAACTCTTAGAGTAGTATTCCAGAAAAGAAGACTGCAAAGAGCCAAAAACTACAAAAACAAGAAAGATAATGAGAAGCGAAAATTATTCAATCAACGTAATAGTACTCCCCTCTTTCCTTCTGCTCTCTGTCCTTAACGCTGCCCTCTTTATTTGCTCTTGGTCTTCCGGTGTCTGGGTCTCTTCTGAATGTAATTCCAACGGAAGCAAGGAAGCGGTTCATGCCCTCTCTCATACCCATCGGCTTTGTGGCTTTACCGAATTTACCTGGCTCACCTTCAAAGACAATCAAGCGGTCGCTTATGTAGTCAATCATCAGAACATCGTGCTCAACAACTAATGCTGTCTTCTCGTTCTTCTCCATTAAATGCCTTATTGCCCTTGAAACTGCTAATCTCTGCTCAACGTCGAGATAAGCTGAAGGCTCGTCTAACAGATAAAGGTCAGCATCTCTAAGCAGACATGCAGTTATTGCAACCCTCTGCAATTCACCACCGCTGAGCTCATTCACTGGTCTGTCATATAGCTCTGGAATGCCGAGAGGATTCAGCAGTTCGGTCTTATAGAAGCTGCTCATGAGCTTTGATGCATCAATCTTGCTTAAAAGCTCAAACACCGTTCCTTCATAGTCTGCTTTTATGTACTGAGGCTTATAGCTTACTTTGAGCTCCCACTCGACTTTCCCTTCTGTTGGCTCTTCCACTCCAGCGAGCATCTTCACGAAAGTAGTCTTACCAATTCCATTTGGTCCAACTATGCCAACCACTTCTCCTCTATACAGCTCTCCGCCTTCAGCTTCCAACCTAAAGCTTCCATAGTCCTTAACTAAAGATGGGTACTCAACCAGAACGTCTCCTGCTTGACTCTTCCTTTCGCTCAGCTTTGTGAATCTAATCTCATACGGCCTAAAGCGGACGTTCTCATCTGGAAGATATCCATCCAGGAATATGTTTATCCCAACCCTCGTCCCTTTCGGCATTGAGAATATACCATAAGCTCCTGGCTTACCATAAACTACGTGAATAATATCGCTTAGGTAGTCAAGAACTGCCAAATCGTGCTCTACAGCCAGAACTGACTTGCCCTCTTCAGCAAGCCTCCTTATCAGCCTTGCTGCCTTCAGTCTCTGTCTTATGTCGAGATATGAAGAAGGCTCGTCGAAGAAGTAGAAATCGGCATCTCTCAACACTGCCGCAGCTATTGCAACACTCTGCAATTCACCACCGCTTAACTGCTGGATTTCTCTGTCTAAAATGCTTTCCAGCTCAAGCTCTTTGACAACTTTGTCAAAAAGGCCTCTTTCATCTGCTCTCTTAAGCAAATCCCTCACTTTTCCTTTAACTACTTTGGGGATTAAGTCCACATATTGGGGCTTTACAACGGGTTTTATCTCCTTATTCTTCAGCTTTTCAAAGTAGTTCTGGAGTTCATTTCCTCTAAAGGCTTTAATCACGTTGTCCCAGTTGTCGTTGTCGCCGCAGAGGTTTGGGATAAGCTGTCCAGCCAGAATTTTAACAGCAGTTGTCTTACCAATACCGTTTGGACCCAAAATTCCAACTACCATGCCCTCCTTAATTACTGGCAGTCTGTAGAGGACAAATCCATTTATTCCATATCTGTGAACACAATCTTCTTCTAGCTGCTCTGGAAGATTTACGATGGTTATTGCATTGAAAGGACACTTGTGCACACAGATCCCACAGCCTGTACACGATGCCTCTTGAATTATCGGCTTATAGTTTTCCTCGTCTACTATTATTGCCTCTCCACCCATTCTGTTGACGGGACAAACTCTTTCACAGAGGAAGTGACCACACTTATCTGGATTACATTTATCATAATCAATAACCGCAACTCTCATCTTTCTCACCGGTCTATGGTTTTCAGAAAGGGTTTAAAATGTTGCGATATCTTACATCTGAATTTCCCAAAAATTTATTTCCCATCTGGACATAATTACGAACATGATAAAAGAACTTTTCAGTGATCTCAAGAGCGAAATAGTTTCAGTTAGAGAGTTCCCACCAAAAGAAGGGGAATACGGAGAATTTACATTTAAAAATCCCGAAATAAATCAGCTTGTGAAGAGCTTAGGGCTTAAGCTGTATAAACATCAAGTTGAAGCGCTTGAAAAACTCTATTCCGGAAAAAACATTGTTGTAACAACACCCACAGCTTCTGGTAAAAGCGAAATCTTCAGATTAGCTATTTTTGACAACTACCTTTCAAACCCTCATAACACTTATCTCCTGATATATCCCACCCGTGCTTTAATAAACAACCAGTATGAGAAGTTTTCTCTCGAAAACTTCCACTTCTTTCAGATAACCAAGAAAATGGTAAATGCAAAGATTTTAACAGGTGATGTTGAATGGAGTGAAAGGAGAGTAATTTTGAGGGAAAAACCCAGAGTCATCTTCACAACCCCAGACATGCTTCACTACAACATATTGAGGAATCTAAAAGACTATGAATGGCTTTTAAGGAATTTGCGGTATTTGGTTGTTGATGAGCTTCACATCTACAGAGGTGTCTTTGGGACAAATGCTGCTTACGTCTTCAGGCGGTTGTTGAGGGTATTAAAGCGGTTTGGGGCTAAACTTCAGATCATAGCTCTCTCTGCAACTCTCAGAAATCCCAAAGAATTTGCCGAGAACTTTTTTGGTCTGGAGTTTGAGAAGATAACAAGGGCAACAAACCCATTTCCAAAGCGCTATCTAATCCTCTTTGAGCCTCGAAGATTAAACGAAATGCAGCTTTTGAGAGCTGTAGTTGAAAAATTAGCAGAGAAGGGGATTAAAACTCTTGTTTTCTTTGACTCAAGAAAAGGAACTGAGAAGCTCATGAGGTTTTTACTTTCCTCTCCTGCCGTTTACAAAACATCCACTTATAAAGGAACCCTTCCAAAGAACATCCGCTGGGAAATTGAAAGAGATTTTAAAGAAGGGAGACTTTTAGTTCTGCTAACGACAAATGCTTTAGAGCTTGGTATAGATATTGGCGATTTAGATGCCGTAATTAACTATGGAATCCCACCAGATGGGTTGTTTTCTTTAATCCAGCGCTTCGGAAGGGCTGGGCGTTTAAAGGAGAGGGAAGCATTGAATGGGATAGTTCTTAGAAAGAACGGTCTAGACTATTACTACAAAGAACACTTAGACGAGCTTGTTAAGCGGTTAGAGAAAGGAATAATTGAATATATGCCCGTTAATCTGAAGAACCGCCTGGTTGTTAAAAAGCACCTTCACTACCTCCTGACTGAGCTTAAAGTCATTGACTGGAATGAGCTGAACGATTTTGAAAAAGCCGTGGCTGAAGAACTGATAAAGGATAAAAAGGCTAAACTCTATGAAAACCCACTAACTGGGAAGAAGGAGCTTAGAATTTTAAGACCGGCTTTTAGCTACTCCTCCATAAGGACAGCCAGCGATGAGAGCTACTTTTTAGTTTTGGATGAACCCTGGATAAAGTATAAACTGCTGGAAAAAGAAAGCTTAAGCGACCTTCTTCGCTTCATAAACTGGCTCAAGCTTAAAGGTTATGTCATTGAAGAAGTCGATAAGCCAGAGTACTATCGCTCGTTATTGCCGGGAATGGCTTACTTCTCAAGAGGGGAGCTTTATATGGCTAGAGACAAGCTGAAAATTGGAAAATTTCACTTCATCTTTGTTAAGCAGCTCAACAGATTTTGGGAAGTTGAAACTTTTGCATCAAAGCGTGAAGAAGTTGAAATTCTTGAGATTTACAAGAAAAAGCAGTTCAAAGATGTTGAGATCTATATTGGCCGGCTCAAAGTCAAGCATAGGTATTGGGGCTTTGCCGTCAAAGGAAAAGATACACATCTCTACCTCCAAGAGCTGATCAAGCTTAAAGAAGAGGGCATCTTGAAAGGTGAAATTTATGCGCCTCTCGTGGGAGGATTTGAAGCTGTTAACTTGGATGAGCTGAGCGATGAAGAATGGAAAATCCTCGATTGGGAAAAGTTTGCTAAGATCGAATTTGATGAACCATTAGAGAGAGAATTTGAAACTGATGGTATCTGGCTTGTGTTTTCCGATAGGATTAGGGACGTTGCAAGAGAGGAATTCCATGAGTTCTTTAGGATAGCACTTGAGAAAGACCAGGGAGATTTAGCGTTTTCCATCTATGAGCGTTTGGATAGGAGAAAGCTCTTCCCAGAGCTTTTAGGAGCTACAACTTATTACATAAAGAAAACAATCCAAGATGTCCTTGAGAAGGCAAATGCTAAAGATGATGAGCTTGCATTAGCTATAAAGAAAATGATTGACAGCAAGGATGGGATTGGAAACGGACTTCATGCAATAGAGCATAACATGATAAAGATTGCTCCAATCTTTACCTATGTTGACAGCAGAGAGCTTGGTGGCTACAGTTATGAGAGCTTTCCAAATCCTCCACACATAGGAAAGCCAGTAGTCTTCATTTACGACGGAAACGAGGGGGGCTTTGGATTAGCAGAGATACTCTATGAAAATGCAGAAAAGCTTATAGAAAAAAGTTTTGAGCATCTGAAGAGCTGCAAATGCAAAGATGGATGCCCACTTTGTGTTTATTCACCTAAATGCGGAACATTTAACGAGTTCTTAGACAAGTGGCAGGCGATGAAGATTTGGGAAAGAGTATTTACCTTTTCCGATGGATGAAAAGTACAAGGAAAGCTGTGAGGATTATTACACCAGGATTTATTGGTGCCGATATTTTTGATTTCGTTTGGACTAAAGTGTTTGTTGTAGTTACGATTTCTGCTGGAGCTTTAGTTTGATTCTCAACCGGAATATCAACTGGGATATTCCCTATAGAACCAGATATTGGAACCATCTCCCAATAAACTGCATTTGCAATTGGATCAAGAGCTCTGCTATCCATACGGAGATAAAGCTGAGCTGACTGTGAAGGTTTCATACCCTCAATCGTTATGTTTCCTTTAAAGTAAATGTTATTTAGGATATCTCTATTACCAACCTTGAGAGTTGTTTTAATGAATTCCTTGTTCTCACTCTTTAAAGTTAGTGTCGACTTCAAAGAGGTAAGGTCTATTTTCATTCCACTCCTGTAGGATATCGTTTCCTTTCTGTATGCCCCTCTAAGATAGGTATTCCTAGCTTTAAGGACTCCATTGACGTATATTTCACTAACAGGAAATTTGCTAACTTTAAAAACTCCGGAATTGTATATCCTAATGTATTTCCCTGATGTAACTTTGGAAAAGCGAAGCTCAACAATGTCACCTTTGCTAACATATATGTAACTGTTTGACGTTTTAATTCTCCCGTCCTGAAGAACCTTAAAAGATATTACACCATTCAGCGTCCAAACACTTCTATCTTTTCTTGTTGAGAGCTTTATAACCACAGGAACTCCAAAATCTGATCCAGAAAATCTGTGACTCTCCCATATTATACCATCTGCAAGCCCATAGATTCTCTTTGAGTTAAGCCGAATATCAAGCTTATGATTTTTCGACGCTTTTATGTTGTAGAACTTAAACTTACCATAGAAATGTTCTCCTGAAAATACTTTCAATCCATCAACTTTGAGATATGTTTTCACAAATCCCGTATTATCAACAATCAACTTGAGAGTGGAAGATACAATAGAAACTTTGAAATAGCTCCCAATATATCTACCAAGGATACCTTTTCGCCTCTTAACCTTTTTGATAAAGATCGAACTCCCTTTGACTTCTCCATTTACCTTTATTGTTGTGAGCATAAAGTTGGAAATATACAACTTACCACCACTAATCTTGAAATAGTTTCCATCACTAACATTTTGGAACACAAAGGTTATCTCATCCCCCTTCTTAACATAAATATTACCAAAGTCTGTTATGATAAGTCCATCTTCATCTGCTCTAAGGGTTATTTCACCACTAAGCTGCCATTCACTTTTTATTTTATCTCCAGATACCCTAAAGTAAAAGGAATGTGAAGATGAAGATACAGATGGCAAAGAGGAAATGACGATTGAGAGTACTAATATAACCACTATAACCTTTTTCATAGTGACTCCCATGTTTTAATATGCTAAACTATCTTTATGAATTTTGCTATCCTCTAAGCGTCGCTATCAGCTTCTTCTCATTCAGCAGCATAGCAATTGCATCCTTAACGTCTTTAACCACTATATCGCTTGCAAGCAGAGCGTCAACTGTTGCTCCTTCTTCACCGATAACACAGAAGGCAAGCTCAGCATTCTCAAGCATTCTAACATCGTTATTACCATTACCTACTCCAATGTACGGCTCATACTTCATTGCTTTCTCAAGCTTCTCATTGCCATCCTTAACACGCTCGATTTTGACATTTAAGCCTTTGAACTCCTCTTCTAATGTTCCAAAGGTGTCTGCACTCAAAACAACTACGATGTATTTCTCGCTTAGTCTTTCAAGAAGCTTTTTGACTTCCTCATTAACTTTCCCTTCAACTCCCAGAGTCCCGTTTAGGTCAAAAACCACCACCCTAGCTTCAATTTTTCCATAATTTGGGATTTCAATTGTCATATTATCACCACTGAGAGAAGGGTTTAAAGGGTCTTAAGACTTTTGGGAAAAAGTTAAATCTCAAAAATATGCTATTTCACTTGAGAGAAATGAACGAGAAAATCATAAATGAACTAAAGAATTTTGCAAAGGATTTAAAGGAACTGTTGGGAGAAAAGTTAGTGGCAGTTATAGTCTTTGGATCTGTTTTAGCATCTAAAAGGTTTGAAGACATTGATATTCTCATAGTAGTTGATAACACTTCCAAAGATGAACTCAAAGAAATTAGAAGATTAAAGCTCAAATACAGGTACAAACTTGGCAAATACATTGATTTGAATATGTGTAAATTTAGTGATCTCGACAAGGGTGTTGTATATACTGCAGTGGCCTTTGGAAAAGAGCTTTACTCAACAGAGAAGTGGATAAATAAGAAGAAAGAAATAAAGAAGAGAGCAAAAGAACAGAAACTTCAGTTCATAGAAAAGTATGGAAAAAAGGTGGTTAGATGGGAGTTAGCAGAACTTATAAATTGAGGCTTATTCAAGCAGATATTGACTTGGCAAAGAGTGCATATGAAAAAGGATACTATGAGATGGCAATATTTCACTGTCAACAAGCAATAGAAAAAAGCCTAAAATTGCTTCTTGAAGAAAAAGCTGGCAAATATGTAAGAACTCACGATTTAATATTTCTGAGAGATTTGGTTGGAGAATTTGAAGAAATTAGAGAGCTTTTGTTAGACGATGAATTTTTAGATAGGCTTGAAGAAGGTTATTTCTATGGAAGATACTGGGATAAACCAATAGAGCCATTTGAGGATCTTGAAGTCCAAAAAGCAATTTACTTAGCTGAAGAGATTTTTAAGAAGATTAAAGAACTGTTAAGGTGATTATATGAGAATAGCTTGGGGAATCAGTGGAGCAGGGCATCTCCTCAAAGAGAGCATTGAAATTCTCGAGAAATTGAAGGATAAGCATAAAATTAAAATCTTCTTATCAAGAGCGGGTGAGGAAGTTGTCAAAATGTACAGACTTTTTGATAGACTTGAAAAATTTCCTCTTGTTAGGGAGTCTAAACAGGGGATCTCATTTCCCTCATGTGGCGCCTTTAACTTAGGAAAATTCGATGTATTCATAATCTCCCCAGTCACTTCAAACACCGTTGCCAAGATTAGACTTGGAATTGCCGATTCCCTCTTATCCTGTTGCGCCTCTCAGGCTTTGAAGAGCAGAGTACCGCTAATATTAGTTCCAACTGATTCAAAGCCTGTTGTAGAGACTAGGGCTCCTAATGGCCAAATTTTCAAGATATATGTGAGAAAAGTTGATTTGGAACATTTAAAGGCACTAAAAGAGGAAGGAGTTATAATTTTAGAGCATCCTTATGAAATAGAACATGCTCTAGCTACTCTTCTATAGGCAAGGTATATTCCAATCTCCATTTATCACGTCAGTAAATGCCATGGAAAGATTTATAACTCAACTTTTTAAGTGAATGATGAGCAAGATTATCGTTAAAGGTGATGTAAATGGGAAGAAGGGAAGAAATGATTGCGAAAATTAAGGAGTTGATGACTCAGCCTGAGAGAATCAGGAATATGGGTATTGCCGCTCACATTGACCATGGTAAGACAACCTTGAGTGATAACCTGCTGGCAGGAGCGGGAATGATTAGCGAGGAACTTGCAGGAAAGCAGCTTGTCCTTGACTTTGACGAGCAAGAGCAAGCAAGAGGTATCACAATCAACGCAGCTAACGTTTCAATGGTCCACACCTATGAGGGTAAGGAGTACCTCATCAACCTCATCGACACTCCAGGTCACGTTGACTTCGGTGGTGACGTTACAAGAGCTATGAGAGCAATTGACGGTGCAATCATTGTTGTTGATGCTGTTGAGGGTGTTATGCCACAGACAGAGACAGTTCTGAGACAAGCCTTGAGAGAGTACGTCAAGCCAGTCCTTTTCATCAATAAGGTTGACCGTTTGATTAGAGAGCTCAAGCTTTCACCACAACAGATGCAAGAAAGATTTGTCAAGATAATTACAGACGTTAACAGGCTCATCAAGAGATACGCCCCAGAGGAGTTCAAGAAGGAGTGGCTGGTTAACGTTAATGATGGTAGTGTTGCATTCGGTTCAGCTTACTACAACTGGGCTCTCAGCGTTCCATTCATGAAAAAGACGGGAGTTTCCTTTAAGGAAATAATTGACCTTACACTGAAGGGAGACAACAAGACACTCAGAAAGAAAGCTCCTCTCCATGTTGTTGTCCTTGATATGGTCGTTAAGCATTTACCAAACCCATTAGAGGCTCAGAAGTACAGAATTCCCCACCTCTGGAGAGGCGACATTAACAGCGAAGTTGGTCAGGCAATGCTCAACTGTGATCCAAAAGGTAAAATGGTCATGGTTGTTACAAAGATTATCATTGACAAGCACGCTGGTGAAGTTTCAACAGGTAGAGTCTGGAGTGGTACTGTTAGGACAGGTCAGGAGGTTTACCTCATCTCTGCAAAGAGAAAGGCAAGAATCCAGCAGGTTGGTATCTACATGGGTCCAGAGAGAATTAACATGGAGGCCGTTCCAGCAGGTAACATTGTTGCTGTAACTGGTTTGAGAGATGCAATGGCTGGTGAGACAGTTGCCCAAGAGCCAATTGAGCCATTTGAAGCCTTGCACTACACAAGCGAGCCAGTCGTTACAGTTGCAATTGAAGCAAAGAACATTAAGGACTTGCCAAGACTTATCGAAGCCCTTAGACAGCTCGCCAAGGAAGACCCAACACTTCAAGTTAAGATTGACCAAGAAACTGGCCAGCACTTGCTCAGCGGTATGGGTGAGCTCCACTTAGAGGTTAAGCTTTACAAGCTCAAGGAAGACTGGGGAATTGATGTTGAGGTTTCAGAGCCAATCGTTGTTTACAGGGAGAGCATCACCAAAGTCAGCCCAATCGTTGAGGGTAAGTCACCAAACAAGCACAACAGATTCTATGTTGTTGTCGAGCCAATGCCAGATGAGATTTACCAAGCAATTAGAGATGGTGAAATTCCAGAGGGAAGACCAAAGGACAGAAAAGCTGTTGCTAAGAAGCTCGCTGAACTCGGAATGGACTATGAAATGGCCAAGGGTATTGTTGATGTATACAGAGGAAACATATTCTTAGACAACACTAAGGGTATCCAGTACCTCAACGAAGTTATGGATCTTTTAGTTGATGGTTTCCACCAGGCAATGGATGAGGGACCACTTGCAAAAGAGCCAGTCATGAAGGTTATCGTGAGATTAGTTGATGCCCAAATCCACGAGGACAATGTCCACAGAGGTCCAGCCCAGATCTATCCAGCAATCAGAACAGCCATTCACTGTGCAATGATGAAAGCTGGTCCAGTTCTCTACGAGCCATACCAGAAGGTCATCATCAACGTTCCATACGAGTACATGGGTCCAGTCAGCAGAGAAATCAGCCAGAGAAGAGGTCAGCTCCTTGACATGAGACAAGAGGGTGAAGTTATGACAATCATTGCAAAGGCTCCAGTTGCTGAGATGTTCGGATTCGCTGGAGCAATCAGAAGTGCAACAAGCGGTAGAGCATTGTGGAGCACAGAGCACGCTGGATTCGAGAGAGTCCCACAGGAACTCGCTGTCCAGATAATCAGACAGATCAGACAGAGAAAGGGACTCGATCCAAACCCACCAACAGAAAAGGACATCTGCCCACAGTTCTGACTTTTTCTCTTCTTCTGACTTTTCTACAATTTACATCTGTTTTTTTACAGTTTGTTCTAATTCGAAAATCTTTAATATTTGCGTTATGATGTATTTGCATGATGTCGCGAAAAATTCTCCTTGTGCTTATTACAGTGTCAGTGATAACTGGACTGGTGCTCTTCGTTCCTTTGCCTGGGACTGTTTTCTACAAGCACACCACCTATTTCTGGTGGGGCCCCTCATCACCTAAAGAAAAGACAGAGTGCGGAAAAGGAGATGCCCCATTTGAATTCCTTGAGGGAATACATTACTCTAACTCTAACTGGAACGTAGCGGTGGAGCATTCTGGAGATACTGAGATTCTGACCGCGAAGAGAAGCTTTCTCTCTAACGGTGGTTATGGAAGAACCTATCAGCGGCTTATTATAGTCAAGAAAAATGGTCGCATTTTAAAGATCAGCTACACGGCAAGGACGGGACCTTCAGAAAACGCTTACAAAACTGTCTGTGAAACCTCAGAAAACGGTACCAAAAAGTGTCAAAAAGTACTTATGGTATACGACCTTGATAGTGAGAAAAGAATCGAGTTCGAGATTTATTACAGTGTATGGGATTACCTGATAGCCTGCAAAACAAAATAGCCTCTTTTAGAATTTACAAATTCCTGTCCAACACAGAGTAGTTAACTTTTTAAACCCTCCTCTGTATCTTCCTTTGGACTCATGAGGCTCTCTTGTAAAAAGCGGGTTTCCCGCTCAAGAGAGCCGAGGTTACAGAAAGCTTTAAAAACCTATCCTAGTCAATAAGGTTAGGCACGAATTTGGAGGTGGATAAAAATGGCAAAGGAGAAGCCACACGTTAATATTGTGTTTATCGGACACGTCGACCACGGTAAGAGTACAACAATCGGTAGACTCCTCTTTGACACCAAGAACATCCCAGAGCAGATTATCCAGAAGTTCGAGCAAATGGGTGAAAAGGGTAAGTCATTCAAGTTCGCTTGGGTCATGGACAGACTCAAGGAAGAGAGAGAAAGAGGTATTACAATTGACGTCGCTCATACCAAGTTCGAGACCCCACACAGATACATTACAATCATTGACGCTCCAGGTCACAGAGACTTCGTTAAGAACATGATTACCGGTGCTTCACAGGCTGACGCTGCAGTTCTCGTCGTCGCTGCAACTGATGGTGTCATGCCACAGACCAAGGAGCACGCATTCCTTGCAAGAACACTCGGTATCGGCCACATCATCGTTGCAATCAACAAGATGGATATGGTCAACTACGACGAGAAGAGATTCAAGGAGGTCGCTGCTCAGGTTGAGAAGCTCCTTAAGATGCTCGGCTACAAGAACTTCCCAATCATCCCAATCAGCGCTTGGGAAGGCGATAATGTTGTGAACAAGAGCGATAAGATGCCATGGTACAAGGGCCCAACACTCATCGAGGCTCTTGACCAGATCCCAGAGCCACCAAAGCCAGTCGACAAGCCACTCAGAATCCCAATCCAAGACGTTTACTCAATTAAGGGTGTCGGTACAGTCCCAGTTGGTAGAGTTGAGACTGGTAAGCTTAAGGTTGGTGACGTAGTCATCTTCGAGCCAGCCAGCACAATCTTCCACAAGCCAATCCAGGGTGAAGTCAAGAGCATTGAGATGCACCACGAGCCACTCCAAGAGGCCCTCCCAGGTGACAACATCGGATTCAACGTTAGAGGTGTCAGCAAGAACGACATCAAGAGAGGTGACGTCGCTGGTCACACAACCAACCCACCAACAGTTGTCAGGCCAAAGGACACATTCAAGGCACAAATCATCGTCCTCAACCACCCAACAGCAATCACAATCGGTTACACACCAGTTCTTCACGCACACACCACACAGGTTGCTGTTAGATTCGAGCAGATCCTTGCAAAGCTTGACCCAAGAACAGGTAACATCGTTGAGGAGAACCCACAATTCATCAAGACTGGTGACTCAGCTATCGTCATCCTCAGACCAACCAAGCCAATGGTCATCGAGCCAGTTAAGGAGATTCCACAGCTCGGTAGATTCGCTATCAGAGACATGGGTCAAACAGTCGCTGCCGGTATGGTTATATCCATCCAGAAGGGCGAGTGAAGCCCTTTCTTTCTTAGTTCTTTCTTTTAATTGAAGTTTTCTTGAGAGGTGGCAAAAATGCAAAAGGCAAGGATCAAGCTTGCAAGCACTAATATAAAGTCCCTTAATGAGGTTGCTGACCAAATCAAGCAAATTGCAGAGAGGACGGGAGTTAGGATGAGCGGTCCAATACCACTTCCAACAAAGAGAATCAGGATTACAACAAGAAAAAGCCCAGACGGGGAAGGAACAGCAACATTTGACCGCTTTGAGCTTAGAGTTCACAAGAGGCTCATTGACATCGAAGCTGACGAGAGAGCTATGAGACAGATAATGAGAATTCGCGTTCCTGAAGACGTAACAATCGAAATCGAGCTCATCTCATGATCACTCTTCTTATTTTTAGTGCCGGGGTAGCCTAGCCTGGGAAGGCGCGGGCCTGGAGAGTCCGTGGGCGTTAAGCCCTCCGGGGTTCAAATCCCCGCCCCGGCGCCATACAAACTTTGTAGAATATAATATGTTACATTCCCTAAATCCTTTGCTTGACGTACCTACCCCCATAAATTCTTTAAGCATTTGTTAGTCAATTCTTACTTGATTTGATATCTCTGGTGAATCTCATGAACAGGGAAGTTAAAGGAACGCTATTTGCATTTTTAACTTTGATACTTGTAGGAATTGAACCAGTTGTTATTAAATCAAACCCAGCTAATCCACTTAGCTTTGCAGCATTTTCTGCACTGTTTGCCTCTTTGATATTATGGACAATGATTTTGCCATCAGGCAAATGGAGAGAGCTAAAAGAAAGCCCCGAGCATCTTCATAAAGCTTTTCTTGTAGGTCTTTTTGGAACAACCTTAGCATATATTGCATATTCATATGGTGCTCGAATGAGCACGGCAATAAATGCATCTCTAATAACGAGGAGTGAAGTGTTGTACTCATTTGTCCTTTCATATCTGTTCTTGAGGGAGAGAATAACTAAAAAGCAGTTCAGCTTTTCTTTGGTTATTCTTTTGGGACTTGTTCTTGTAATAACTCAGGGAAATCTCATAGAGCCCAAAAAAGGTGATATATTGCTTTTGCTTACACCTCTCTTCTGGCAGATGGGACATACAGTAGCCAAACAGTTACCATATTCTCCTTATTTAATAGCTACCCTTAGAAATACATTTGGAGGACTGGTTCTTTTACTCTTAACTTTGCCTTTTGGCTTGGAATTTACCAATTTGGCTATAATTGAGGGAATCATAATTGCACTAACACAGGTTCTCTGGTATTCAGCCTTAAAGCTTATCAATCTCTCAAAGGCCACTGCAATAATAACACCAGCACCAGCTGTTGCTATCGGATTATCAATACTTCTTGGAGAGAGATTTACAATTTATCATGCCATAGGTTTTATTCTAATTACTTTCGGAACTCTGGAAGTATCTAAAGTGGAAAGCAAGTTAAGAAAGTCTTCTTAAAAACTCATCAGCTTCTCTTGGGATTCTAATCCTAACATAAGAGTTGTTTAATCCAAAAGCGGAGCCACTTACTGTTAAAATGCCTCTCCTAAGAAAGTACTGATAGGTATCTTCTTTGCCCCAAAGTAGAAAAATTGGAGTTGTTGGGTGTGTTTTTGATATGAAGAATTCTTTCTTTAGCGCACTCATGATTTTTTGTTTTATTTGAGCTATCATTTTTCTAGTGTTTCTAACAAATTTAAAGTCTTTAAGAGCTTCAACAGCGAGAATTTCACTGATTCTACTTACTGGAAAAGGTAAATCGACTTTTTTGTATAGCTCACAAAGTTCTGGATTTTTGATCACTGCATAACCAATTCTCATAGATGCCAGCCCAAGTCCTTTAGAAAATGACCTTATGACAATTAGGTTATTATAATTCAAGTTAACCGCAGATTCTTTCTTTTCAACAAAATCCTCATATGCTTCATCAACCAATACTAAAATCCCTTTCTTCTCTGCTTCATCGACGATTTCTGTTATTTCTTTAAGCCTTAGAAATTGCCCTGTCGGATTGTGAGGGTTATCTAAATATAGGAGGGTATACTTCCGGTCTAATGAGTTAATAATTTCATCCACCTTGATCTCAAAATACTCTTCCTCCTTTAATTTTATCGATTCATAAATTGCCCCCAGTGCTGTAGCGTCACTTACATACCGAGGATACTGAGGAGAAACTCCCAGAATTCTCGTACCATCTTGTATTGTGAATTTGTTAACTTTTTCAAAGCATCCCATTGAACCATTACATATAAACAGGTCATCTTCTTTTACAGCTCCTTCCCAGTAGTTCACAAGTTCTTCTTTCAATATGTTATAATGAACATCAGGGTATTTAGACAGATCAATATCTAACTTCTTTAATTTTTTCTTCACACCTTCTGGAGTACCAAAAGGATTTGTTCCCAAAGCACAGTCTAAAAAGCTTTCGTTTGCCATTACCTTGTCTGCATATCCACCTACAACCTGGAGATCTAAGAGGGATTTCCTTATTTTTGATTTCCACCCCATTTTTATCGCCTTTTATTCATCAACAGGCTCTTCTAGGAGTCTTTCAATTGCTTTTCTCTTCTTCTTTTCAAGGTCCTCTTTATCTAAGAATTCCCAGTAGTGTTTGGGCTCTGGAAATTTGCCTTCCTTTACCTCATTTTTATATTCCTCAAGGGCAAGCTGAATCATACTCCTTAAATCGGCATATTTTTTGACAAACGGAGGAACATTTTCATAAATTCCCAAAAGGTCATGCCAAACTAAAACCTGGCCATCAACGTATGGTCCAGAGCCAATTCCAATTGTCGGTATCTTGACTTCCTCTGTTACAAGCTTTGCCACATCAGCTAGTACAAACTCCAAAACAACGGCAAATGCTCCTGCTTTTTCCAAAGCTTTTGCATCCCTAAGAATTTCCTCAATCTCATCTTCGGTCTCACCCATTAATCTGTAACCACCTAAACGGAGATAGCGCTGAGGTGTTAAACCAGTGTGTCCCATTACCGGAATTCCAACTCTCACAAGCTTCCTAACAAGTTTTATGTAGTCGTAACCCCCTTCAATTTTTACAGCATCGGCACCAGCCTGAATAAGCTTTGCTGCGTTCCTAAGTGCCTCTTCAATGCTTACTTCATAGCTCATGAAAGGCATGTCCGCTAAGACCATGCCCCTTTTAACGGCTTTGGCAACAGCTCTTGTGTGATAGACCATCTGTTCTATAGAAACATTTAGAGTATTTTGCTCACCGTAAACGACCATTCCCAGAGAATCTCCAACAAAAATAATATCAATTCCCGCTTTGTCTGCTATTAGCGCTGAGGGATAGTCATAAGCTGTCACCATGACGATCTTCTCTTTTCCCTTCATTTCCATAATTTTCCTTGGAGTTATCTCTCTCATATTCTCACCCAAGCCTAATAAACCCCTTAAGGAATATTAACCTATCGGAGGTGAAAGAATGAAGATGAGAAAATGGGAGCATTATGAACACACTGCAGATATAGGAATTAGAGGATACGGAAAAACGCTTGAAGAAGCTTTTGAGAATGTTGCCATAGCGTTATTTGATGTGATGGTTGATGTGAGAAAAGTCGAGCCAAAGGAAATGAGAGAGATTGAAGTTAGCGGTGAGGATTTATATGCTTTGCTTTACAACTTCCTTGAAGAGCTCTTGATTCTCCATGATACTGAAGGATTAGTGTTCTCAGATTTTGACGTCAAGATTGAGAAAACCAAAGAAGGATATAAGCTCAAAGTCAAGGCCTATGGAGAACCCTTAGATTATGAAAAGCATGAGCCTAAAGAGGAAGTTAAGGCAATAACATACCATGACATGAAGATTGAGCAGTTGGAAGATGGAACTTGGATTGCTCAGCTCGTTCCGGATTTGTGAAGCAAAGCTCTTAAATCATGTGAATGTGAATTTAATCTGGAGGTGAGAAAATGGTTCCATTAAAAAGGCTTGACCAAATAAGATGGGAGATACCCAAGTTTGATAAAAGGATGAGAGTTCCCGGTAGGGTTTATGCAGATGACGTCTTAATCCAGAAGATGCGCCAAGATAGAACACTTGAGCAAGCTGCAAATGTAGCTATGCTTCCCGGAATTTACAAGTACTCAATAGTTATGCCCGACGGTCATCAGGGGTATGGTTTCCCAATTGGTGGTGTCGCTGCTTTTGACGCTAAGGGAGGTGTCATTAGTCCCGGTGGAGTGGGTTATGACATCAATTGTGGTGTAAGATTAATTAGAACAAACCTAACAGAAAAGGAAGTTAGACCAAAGATTAAGCAACTTGTAGACACACTCTTTAAGAATGTCCCAAGTGGACTTGGAAGCAAAGGAAGGGTTAGGCTCCAATGGACTCAGCTTGATGATGTATTGGCTGATGGAGCAAAGTGGGCCGTTGACAACGGCTATGGCTGGGATGAAGACTTGGAGAGGCTGGAAGAAGGAGGAAGAATGGAGGGGGCAAATCCCTCATATGTAAGTGATACTGCTAAGAAAAGAGGAGCTCCACAGCTCGGTAGCTTAGGTTCAGGAAATCACTTCCTAGAAGTGCAAGTTGTTGACAAAGTGTTTGACCCAAAAGTGGCTGAAGTTTATGGCCTCTTTGAGGGACAAGTAGTTGTCATGGTTCACACTGGTTCAAGAGGATTGGGTCATCAGGTAGCAAGCGATTACTTAAGAATTATGGAAAGAGCAAACAGAAAGTACGGAATTCCATGGCCAGACAGAGAATTGGTCAGCGTTCCGTTCCAGAGTGAAGAGGGTCAAAGATACTTCTCTGCAATGAAAGCAGCAGCAAACTTCGCCTGGGCAAATAGACAGATGATTACTCATTGGGTAAGGGAAAGTTTTGAAGAGGTATTTAGACAAAAGGCTGAGGATTTGGAGATGCACATTGTTTACGACGTTGCTCACAATATAGCCAAGCTTGAAGAGCACGATGTAAACGGAAAGAAGGTCAAAGTTGTTGTCCACAGAAAGGGTGCAACTAGAGCATTCCCACCGGGACATAAAGCGGTGCCGAGAATCTATAGAGATGTCGGGCAACCTGTGCTCATTCCAGGTTCAATGGGAACTGCAAGCTATGTCTTAGCTGGAACTGAGGGTGCAATGAAAGAGGCATTTGGTTCAACATGCCACGGTGCTGGAAGAGTCCTCAGCAGAAAGGCTGCTACAAGACAGTATAGAGGAGACAGGCTCAGGAATGAGCTCATGCAGAGAGGAATTTACATCAGGGCAGCAAGCTTGAGGGTTGTCGCAGAAGAAGCTCCAGGAGCATATAAGAACGTTGACAATGTTGTTAATGTTGTTGCAAAGGCCGGAATTGCAAAGTTAGTTGCAAGAATGAGGCCAATTGGAGTTGCCAAGGGTTGAACTTCCTTTGAAATTTGTTCTTTTTCTAATTTTCAACTAATTCTTAAAAAATAATAAATCAAAAGAGCATAGCAAGTTATCTCAAATCACTTGTCATAAATTTAACATAAGCTACTGAAAATGGCAATAGGAGTGTCACTAGAATCATAGCTAAATTATTGAATCCCAGTGAAAACGCTTCACTTAACGGGGTATAGGTGTTGGTTATTCTATCTCCAGAGAAAATCAAAATCATCAGTTTTGCATAGTGATGAGCAGGATTTATAAAGTGCAGTCTTTGCTCCCAAAGATTAACGTTTTCACGCCACATATCAAATGCTGGAGTGCCATAGGGTGGCCTTTCGCCAGCTAAGTGCCCAGCTATGAGAGTAACGATTATGCCATATATAAGGGTTAAAAAAATTGCAAGACCTACTGATATAAGCATTGAGGTTTCTGATTTTTTGAAAAGCGTTGAAAAGAGAATTGAAATGCTGAGAAACACAAGGGTGTACAAAAGGGTCATCATAAACGCAATCAGCCCCCTAAAGAAGGATTCGCTATCTAGGGGAACACCTATTATAAGAAGGAATGCAATAGTAAAAACATACCCTACTAATATTGTGATTGCCAAAACCAATGCATTCCCAAGAAATTTGCCGTTTATGATTTCGTCTCTATAAACAGGATGCCCAAGAAGAACTTTGATTGTTCCAGTTTCAACCTCTTTGTTTATTGCGTCGGCACCCAAGGCAGCACCCATTATTGCTCCAAAGATTGTGAAGAAGGTGAAATTTAGAAATAGCATAGCCGATAGAGGAGTCATGTATGTATCCCCCTCGGCACCAAAAGGCCCAAGGTTTGTTCTGCTAACTTGTGGTTCGGTTAGTTCAAGAAAATGACCTTTTATAGAGTATGCAATGAGAAAAACAAAAAGAAGATAAACAGCAAGTATTATCACAAAGCGTTTGCTCTTTATTGAAGTGTAGAATTCTTTCATTGCAATGTTTAGGACATTCATCTCCTACCGACCCTCCTCATCATCCATATTACTGCCCCAAATGTTAGTACCAACATTAATATTCCAATGTAGGCTGACTTTGAGCTCTGGGTTACCCTAACTGTAATCTGAGTGCTTGCCTGGGCCTGATCCCCTTTTCCGGTAATTGTTATTTGGTATGTACCAGCTGGAGTGGTTTCGGGAACTTTTACAGTAATAGTTATCCGATTCTGTTCTGAGCCAATACCCACAACTCTGATGTTTTCTTTCTCTATGTAATGTGACTTTAGCTCTGGAATAACCTGGGGAACAACTTTAACCTCCCATCCTTGGGGAGCACTCACTTCAAATTTTATATTCGTTATTGGCGCAGTCCCAGTATTCTCAAGAGAAACATATGCAATACCTTCTTTCCCGGCTTTGATACTTATCATTGGCATTTCTGGATACATCTCAAATCTGTACTCCCCGATTAATTTTACCAAAAGAGCAAGTTTTCTCTCAAATCCTGATGAGCTCTTAACAACAATTGTCAGATTGTATTCACCAGGCTGAGCGTTAAATGGAGGAACGATTCTCAACATAACGTCCTTTGAGCTTCCAGCTTCCACTTTTATGCTTCTCACAGGACTCTGGACATAGTAAAATTCACTCGACCATTCTGATGGAAGCCCAAGAACAGAGAGGGTGTAGGCATCATCTTCCTTTCCTAGGTTCTCTATTGTTAGTGTGTATGTTCCTATTGACCCTGTTGTTACTGTTATTGTATCTCCCTCACCTTCAACTGTGAAATAGTACGGCAGTCTTTTGAGGGTTATTTCAATATTTTTCTCCTCTCCATCTTCAAGCGTAATCTCCTCCCTAACTTTCTCGTAACCCTCTTTCTCCACAAAAACTTTGTAATTACCAGCTTTAAGCTCAATCTCAGCTTTTCCATAGTTATCCGTAAATACTGTGCTGTTACCCACATGGATTCTTGCCTTGCGGACTGGATTGCCTTCTTCATCTTTGACCGTTACAATCAGTCTTGCAGGCTCTCCCTCATGTGTTTTGTATATGAAGATGCTGAAGGAATAAGTTGCGTTGTTTATTGCAAATTTTATTTTATGGTTTCCAAGCTCTGCATTTCTTGGAATTTCAGCGACAAGCGAAATTATTTCAGAAGTTGCTCCCTGAGATGTTGCACCAGGTAGAAGGAAAGACCTAACCCTAACTCCGTTGAGCATGAAGTATGCATCCCAATCTTTTGGCTTTTCAACCACTTGAAGATTTATTATCTTATCCGGACCATAATTAGTAAGTGTAATTGGAAACGCCACTTTTTCCCCAGCTTCGCTTTCTATGGAAAGAATTGGGAGCTTTACCTCGATTTCTTCCTTTTGCTGGACATATATCTTAATCTCACCAAGTTCTTTGCCGATTGAGAATCTAATAATCTTTAGACCTTTTTCCATTGAAGGAATCTTAATTTCGAGTTTAGCGGTTACAGAACTTCCTGTTTGACCATTTGGTTTTAATGTTAGTTCATTAACTTCGTAATCGGAGACCTTAATCTTCACCTCCCACCCTACCGGTTTGAAAACAACCCTTAAAGGTAATGTTATTGGGGTATCTCCTGTATTAATAATTTCGATTGGTATTTCAACAGTCTCTCCAGCTTTGGCAGTTATTGAATCAAAAGGATAATGGACTTCATAATCAAGCTTTGGAACTTTTTCTACAGAAACTTTAACGAGATAAGCGTAGAGCTTGCCCTCTTTATATTCAAGTACTAATTTATCATAAATTATTGAAGAGTTCATGGGTATTAGATAGTCTTTGGCATTAATTTTGAGAGAAGTTTGTTTATCTGTTACGTTCTCTATGTAAACAATATAGTCTCCAATTTTATACTCCTCGCCAGGTTTTGGAGAAATTTCCTCAACGAGCTCTGGCTTCCACTGAATCACAAGAAAGAGTTTGTCATCTTCAAGACTACCGACAACTATCTTTAAAGATTCAACCTCGATAACTGTTCCAAATGTGGCCATCTGCAAGGCTTTAATATCTTCCCCCTTGTAAACAATAATATATGGCTGATAGTCTTTATTCTGAGTGAGTTTTATTAAATAGTCCCCAACTTTCAGGCTTTCGCCAATTTTGACTCTTCCTTCAAATATTTCAACCCAAGGCTGAGCATTTGAAATGGGGAAAAATGAAACCACTAGAAGACCAGCAATAAGTAAAGCAAGCTTTTTCATGGATTTTCACCTCTTGTAAATTGTTTTTAGAAATACATCCTCCAAACTTGGTTCCTCAATTTCTAAGCTGACTATGGTTATCCCATTCTTTGATAGATATTCAGATATTTCTTCTCTAATATCGTTTTTTGCGAATATAATGGCTTTCTTATTGTTAAGATACTCCACTCTTATAATCCCCGGTAGAGCAATCTCCGGTAATGGCTGTTTCGTCTCAATTTTTATTTCGTATCCCTCAAGCTCCATGAACTGTTTTTTAATTTCTTCAAGTGTTCCTAAGGCCCTAAGCCTGCCCTTCACAATTATTCCAACCTTATCACTAAGCTCTTCGACTTCACTTAATATGTGGGAAGAAAAGAATACTGTTTTTCCCTTTTTGCGCTCTTCTTTTACGATGCTTTTGACAAGGAAAGCCCCTTCCGGGTCAAGCCCACTCGTTGGTTCATCGAGAATTAGTACTTCAGGGTCGTTTATCAAAGTTTGAGCCAGCAGCAAGCGTTGTTTCATTCCCTTAGAAAACGTTTTAACTTTCCTATACTTTACATCCCAAAGTCCAACAAGCTTCAAAAGCTCTTCAATACGCTTTTCTTTCTCCTGTTTGGAGAGGTTGTAAAAGTTTGCAAAAAACTCCAAGTTTTTCCAAGCTGTTAGCTCCCCATAGATGGTGGCATTTTCAGGCAAAAATCCAATCCTCTCTTTGACCTTAATAGGTTCCTTAAAGACATCATATCCCAAAATACTAATAGTGCCTTCGTCCGGTATGATAAGCCCGAGCATGCTTAAAATTGTTGTAGTTTTGCCTGCACCATTTGGCCCCAAAAACCCGAAAACAATACCCTCCTCAACATTTAGGGTAAGTTCATCAACAGCTTTAAAATTTCCATACTTTTTTGTGAGATTTTCAATTTCAATTGCATACATGCTATCACCTCAAATCAGCTTTCATAAACTTAGTATATGCAACTGCAAATGGAAGGAGGAGCATCACAATAAGTACAATGATGTATCTCCAAGCGAGTCCTATTGCTTCAAAGTAAGAAATAGTTTGATTCTGAAGTGTCATAATACCGGTAAAACCTCTAGCTACAATCTCGGAGGATGTGATTCCGTAGAATATTGCATTGTTTATATTGTCCAAGTTGTATCCAGGCACAATGGAGAGAAGCATATAAATTTTCTTCAGGCTTTCTTGGAGTGCCCCAACGTCTGTGGGCGAGACTCCTGAAGCTAACGCCTTAAACACTATTACCATTGAGACGATCGTTGGATAAATGAATTCAAGAAATATTGGAAGTAGAACTGCTACTATTATAGCTGTTGAGGGTTTTTTAATCAAAGTTGAAAGTAAAACACCAAAGGATAGGTAGACAAAAGAAAACAGCATAAAGAACGGTAAAGGCTTTATGAACGTCATAAATGCCTCCGAGCTAAGTGGAATTCCAAGCACAAGCAAAAATGCAACATTACTTATTGCAAACAACAGAAATGCAAAAAGCACTGTCAATGCTCTCCCAATATATTTTCCAAGAATAAATTGATCCCTGTATATCGGATGACTTAAGGTTACTTTCACTGTTCCACTTTCAATTTCTCTGTTTATAGCATCAGCGCCGAGAAGTATCGATAGCACAGCAAGAAAATATTTAACTGCTGAAAGTTGAGTGCCTCTGATTATATTTGTGCTTTCCATCTGTATTCCCATGGTAGCTCGCATCATGAGCATTTTCATCCAGTAAGCCATTCCAGCACCTGCTAAAAGAAAAATCGCAAATACTATAACCAATCTTTTGGTTCTCATGCTCTCATACATATCTTTTAGTGCAATGTTGAAAATCGAATTCATTCCGCTCACCTGTAAAGTTTTCTTTACATTTTTCATTACATTAATATTTATAAATTTTACGATTAAAAAGAATAAAGAAAAGTTCACTCTTTTTCTAGTATAACCGCTGTACCGTATGCAAAAATCTCAGCGGCTCCAGCCGCTACACTTGAGGTCATAAATCTAACCCCAATAACCCCATTAGCTCCCATCTCTTTTGCATGCTGTATCATCCTCTGAAGTGCAACTTCTCTCGCTTCTGCAAGCATTTCAGTGTATTCTTTAACCTCTCCACCAACGATATTTCTAAACCCAGCGAGAATGTCTTTCCCAATGTGCTTAGCCCTAACAGTTGCTCCCCTAGCTATCCCAAGAACTTTAACGACCTTGTAACCGGGAACATGCTCGGTAGTTGCAACAATAAACTCATCCATATTCTCACCCCCATACCTCGGACTTCGATGTATTTTAAGAGTTCAAAGCTTAAATACTTTTCCATTGTAAAAAGAATGGTGGTTGCATGAAGCTCACTCATGTAGATGAAAAAGGCGTTAAAATGGTGGAAGTTGGCCATAAAGATGTTGTGTTTAGAAAAGCAATTGCTAAGGGGAAGATAAAGCTCAAACCAGAGACAATAAAGCTGATTCAAGAGGGCAAGACTAAAAAAGGGAATGTACTTGCAGCAGCGCAGATAGCGGGAATCCTAGCAGTGAAGAGAACTTGGGAAATAATACCTCTATGCCATCCTATTCCGCTCACTGGGGTGGATATAAGCTTTGAGTTCGGCGAGGACTACATTGAAGCAACATGCGAAGTAAGAGCTTATTATAAGACAGGCGTTGAGATGGAAGCTCTGACTGGCGTAAGCGTTGCTTTGTTAACGATTTGGGACATGGTTAAAGCTGTTGAAAAAGACGAAAAAGGACAATATCCAGTTACGAGGATTTACGACATTAGAGTTGTTGAGAAGGTGAAGGAGAAGTGAAGGTGCTCTCGGCTCTTCTCTTGGGGGCCCTTGTTGGGCTTCTCTACATGCTCGCCCTCTACTTTCTCTTCACCGCAGGGAGTGTTAAGAAAACCCTGCCCGCGGCGTTAGTAGCTTTGGTGGTTTACGTTGCTGGATTTCATATGGTGAAAAAAGTTGTAATCTCAGGAAGAGAACTTGGCGCCTTTATAGCTGGAATGATCGTAGTTGCAATGCTTACGATAGTACGCCTGACGAAGAAACGCTGAGAAAGTTTAGGAGTCTTTCCGCCTGAAGGGTTCTCACAGGCCACCTACAGCCCATTGGGTATGGCAATTGGGCTTCTACCCCTTATCTTGAAATTCAACAAATTTTATGATTCCCAGCTTCAACTCCTCTTTAACTTTCTCTTTCTCAAATTTTAGCTTCCAAATTCTCAGGTGATATCTTGGATTGATGAGCTTCCCAAACAGCATAACAACTAATACACATTAAAAATTTTAAACTTTGTGTTGTATTATTGCAGGAAAATATTCATAAACTTTTGTGATAAGCATCAGGAGATGAAGCTCAACAGCGAAGCGAGAGCAATTTACAAAAGCATTCGTGAAGAAATAAAGAAGAGAATCCAGCTCAGAGAGAGCTTGGATTATCTTGATAAATTTGAACCAACAAATGATAAGAATGAAATTCTGAGGAGACAGGCTTATTTTAAGGAGAACCTTCCAAAGATTACACCAGAACTGAAGGAAATATTGGCCGAAATCAAATCAATTCGTTTTAAAAAGGATTTTCTGCACGATAGGCTTTTAGTTGTTGATGAAAGTGAGATTGAAAAAGCCCAAGCTTTGGGAGTGTGTGAGGTTTCAACAGAGCCTTTGGAGGGGCATGATTTAATTTTAAGCACCATAGGGATTGGAATTGACGTCGAGCTGAGTATAAGTGAAATTGCTCCCGAGCTTTACATCATGCCTCTTTGGGAAAATCGAAAAACCTTGAAAGCTTTAGTCCAAATTGGTAATCTTCTTGGAAAGAAGAGTGTTGCTGAGCCAATTTTAGAAAAATTAAAAGAATTAGAAGAAGTTATGAAGCGGAGAGAATTACTCGAACATCTTGATGAGATGATAGCAAAGGAAGAGAAAAAGCTGAATGAAAAGATTGCAGAGAAGCTTGAGAAGTTCAGCCTAACTTTGACTGGTAAAGAATTATTGGAGTTCCTAAAAGAACTTAGGGAAGGAAACTATGATACTATATTTAAGCATTTCAGTGAAATTGAGAGCGAAATCCTTGAGGAAATAAATGAAGTTGAAAAACAGCTCAGCGAAAAGCTGAACTTTACTGTAGAGCTGTTTTCACGAGAAAACCTCTATCCCGTTGAAGTTCCTCCAGAGAGTATTGAGGCTTTGCGTCGGGAGTTGGAAAGAGAACTCAAGGTAGAGATGTATTTGAAGAGCCGTGAAATTCTCGCTGAAATAAAACACCTCATACCAAAGCTTAAAGATGAAATAAGCAAAGCTTATGAGCTGGAGTTTCTGAGGGCTGTGAAGGAATTTACAGAAGGATTTACATTTCCAGAGCTGATCGAAGGTGGCATTGCCTTCATAAATGGGGGGCATTTGTTTATCAAAAATCCCCAACCAGTCAGCTACGTTGTTGGAGAAGCTCCAGTAAAGTTTGATAACGTGAATGGTGAGAGAGTTGTTATTTTGACAGGTGCAAACAGCGGTGGGAAGACTTCGCTACTTGAGCTTATCTCTCAAATAGTAATTTTGACTCATATGGGTTTTCCAGTTAATGCCGAGAAAACATGGGTTGAGGTTTTAGACGAGCTTTTCTTCTTCAAACGGAAGCGGTCTATTTATGGTGCTGGAGCCTTTGAAACGGCCTTAAAGAGCTTTGTGAGGGCACTAACAAACGATGGAAGAAAGTTGATTTTGATTGACGAGTTTGAAGCAATAACGGAGCCAGGTGCTGCTGTCAAGATAATAGCAGAGCTTCTGAAGATTGCTTATGAAAAAGGATTCTACGTCATTATTGTATCTCATTTGGGGGAAGACTTAAAGAAAGAACTGCCCTTTGCAAGAGTTGATGGAATCGAAGCTCAAGGCTTAGATGAGAATCTTAACTTAATTGTTGACAGACAGCCAAAGTTTGGGGTTTTGGGTAAAAGTACCCCAGAGCTGATTGTTGAAAAGCTTTACCGCACCAAGAGAGGAAAAGAGAAAGAAATTTTTGAGAGGGTGTGGAGGGCATTCACTTAATCCACTTTCTCTCCCTTACATACCTACCTCTACTTTCAATCTCCTCTATCTTCTCTTTCAGCTCTTGGGCTTTCTCTCTCCCTCTAACTTCTCCATAGCCCTCAAGAACAGCCCCAAAACCTTTTTCAAACCACTTATAGTGAGTGCTTTCCATAGCTCTTTTTAGGAGATGCAGATCAACACCTTGAGCTTCAACTGTGTTATCAAACTCTGCCAGTCCAAAATCTATGAGATAAATTTTTCCCTCTCTTAAAATCATGTTGGATGTCGTCAAATCTCCGTGAATAATACCCGCTTCATGCAGTTTTCCAATTTGCCTTCCAATTTCACGGCAGAGCTTTAAACGTTCGTCCATGGGAATTTTTTCCAAATACTCCTTCAAACGCTCTCCTTCGATAAATTCCATAACAATTTTCATATCTCTTATATCAACTTCATAGACATAAGGAACATTAACTCCAAACTCTTTAGCCCTGTGCAGAATTCTTGCTTCCCTAACAGTTCTTTCTTTCCTCAGTTTCTGGTCAATCTCCTTTATCCTGTACCGCTTTGAAATGCGGTGCTTTATGATTACTTTTTCATCATTAAATGGAAAATACAACTCTTCAAATTTAGCTAAATAAATTTTTGCCTCTGCCCCCTGCTTTATCAATTCCATCAACACCACCTGCTTAATCTGTAACCAGTTTGAAATCCTCAATGAATTTTTTGTACTCTTTTATTGTCGCTCTTATTGTTATTACATCCTCGATTTTTACTATGAGCACTCCCACATCACCTTTTATGACTAATCTTGCAGTGTCAACATCGTTCTCTTCCAGCTTTTGAATGGCATATCTAAGCTTATCTTCACTGCTTTTCAGCATATCATCTACAAGTGATGCGCGATTTTCAACATCAATATCAACTAAACCATACTGAATAATTTTCTCAAACATCTTTATGATGCCTTCTCTTCTGCATGGTATCCCATATATTTCCACTTTGTTCATATCTTACCGCCTCTTTTAGTTTGAATCGTTGTGTTTAAATAGCTTATTCACTTTACTTAGCTTCTGAACTTCTTAATTATTGTCTAATTATCTTAAATTCTCAATATCTTGTGACAATTTAACAAAAATTTCAATTAAAACTTGAATTTTTAAACAAAAACCTTTTATAGAACACTAACGTATGGGAAGTGTATTGAAACCTTAGGAGGAATGTTAAAATGGCACAATTAGTTGGACAAGGCGGGCAACCAATAGTTATTCTCCCTGAGGGAACCCAAAGATACGTTGGTAGGGATGCCCAGAGGTTGAATATTTTGGCTGCAAGGATTGTTGCTGAGACTGTTAGAACAACCTTAGGACCAAAAGGTATGGACAAAATGCTTGTTGACAGCTTAGGAGATATCGTTATCACAAACGATGGTGCAACCATTTTGGACAAAATTGACCTTCAGCACCCTGCTGCTAAAATGATGGTCGAAGTTGCTAAGACCCAAGATGAGGAAGCTGGTGACGGTACAACAACCGCTGTAGTTATCGCTGGCGAGCTTTTAAGGAAGGCTGAGGAGTTAATTGATCAGAACATTCACCCTTCAATAATTGTTAAAGGTTACACTTTAGCTGTTGAAAAAGCTCAAGAGATACTTGAAGATATTGCTATAAAAGTTGATCCAGAAGATGAAGAAACTCTTATGAAGATAGCAAAAACAGCAATCACTGGTAAGAGCGCTGAGTCTCACAGAGAACACTTGGCTAAGTTAGCTGTTGAGGCAGTTAAGCAAGTTGCAGAGAAAAAGGATGGCAGGTTTGAGGTTGACATTGACAACATCAAGATTGAGAAGAAAGAAGGAGAGAGCGTTGAAGAGAGCCAGCTTATCAGAGGTGTTGTAATCGACAAAGAGAGAGTTCACCCAAGAATGCCAAAGAGAGTTGAAAACGCAAAAATAGCTCTAATTAACGATGCTCTTGAGGTTAAGAAGACTGAAACTGACGCAAAGATAAACATTACTGCGCCAGACCAGCTCTATGCGTTCCTTGAGCAGGAAGAGAAGATGATTAAGGATATGGTTGATCAGATTGTTGCTACTGGTGCAAATGTTGTGTTTGTTCAGAAGGGTATTGATGATTTGGCACAGCACTACTTGGCCAAGGCTGGTGTTTTGGCTGTCAGGAGAGTTAAGAAGAGCGATATGGAAAAGTTAGCAAAAGCAACAGGAGCAAAAGTTGTAACAAATGTAAAAGACTTAACTTCAGAAGATTTGGGCTATTCAGAGCTCGTTGAAGAGCGCAAGATTGCTGGAGAGAGTATGATATTTGTTGAGGGTTGCAGAAATCCAAAGGCAGTAACAATCCTTATCAGAGGAGGAACAGAACACGTAATTGATGAAGTTGAAAGGGCAATTGAGGACGCCATTAAAGTCGTCAAGGATGTCATGGAAGATGGTGCAATCCTTCCAGGAGGAGGTGCAACTGAGATTGAGCTCTCTATAAGGCTTGATGAATATGCAAAAGAAGTTGGAGGCAAAGAAGCTTTAGCAATTGAGGCATTCTCAGATGCACTTAAGATAATCCCCAAAACATTAGCAGAGAATGCTGGACTTGACACAATTGATGTACTCGTCAAAGTTATTAGCGAGCACAAGACTAAGGGCAAGGCAATAGGAATTGACGTCTTTGCTGGTGAGCCTGCCAACATGCTTGAGAGGGGTGTCATTGAACCTATCAGAGTTAAGAAGCAAGCAATCAAGAGCGCAAGCGAAGCAGCAATCATGATACTCAGAATCGACGACGTCATCGCAGCAAAGAGAGTTAAGAGCGAAGGAGTAGGCCAAGGAATGGAAGGCATGGGTGGAATGGAAGGCATGAATATGATGGGCTGATGTCTGTTTGTTACTCTTTTACTTTTCTCTACTTTACTTTAGTTAGCTCTCAATAACGAGTCAAATCCCTGTCAATGTGCACTATTTTAGAAACAGTAGAGTGTTAGTGTTGCCCGCCCGTAACCCCCGCCTTCATTAAAGCCAAATAACGGCATTCTCAAGCGGGTTAACCCAGGCGGGCAGAATTGTGCTCGGTCAGGGTTACCCACGGTCATTGTGCTCCGTAACGCGGAAGGCTCTCCCGTGGGGACCTCGCTATGACCGAGCTGTTGCCCCTGCATCGCCCCCCGGTTCATTCTCCCCGGGGTCCTCGCGCAGGGGCATTATAATATTGATTACATCGGCTTTATAAGTTCTTGGTTGAATTAGTCATTGGACACCAATCTTATTGGCCTAATAACTTAGTCAATAATGCCCAGTTCTTTTCACCTAAAGCAGATTTCTCGGCAACTAAAATTAATGTGCCATTGTTGACTAGAACAAAGTCTCTCAGCTTGGTAAGGAATTTCATAACTGCCGATAGCTCATTGTAAACGAGAAGATATTCAAGACAGTCAATGATTATAATTCCAGTAGTATTGGCATCAGCAGCAGTTTTTAGGTATCTATATATGAGTTCTGTCATCTTTGCTAAATCCGTTGGAGACACTGCATTTTGTACTCCGTCTTTGAGAGCCGTGGTGACAAAAAAGTATTCCCATCTTTCTGGAACATTTGAAATGTCTCTTAAGAATGCTAGTACTGGCATATCCTTTAATTTCTCTTTTAGCTCCTTGTACTCTTCCTGATTCACAATTAGAACTCCAGGTTTAATATCTATTGTTATTTCTTCTACCTCTTTTGTTATTTCATATAACTTGGTAAACCGTGGGGATAAAACCAAACGTATCATGGCAGTTGTCAGCCAAACGATTAGGATAGTTGAAGCTGTGAGTCCAATTGGTGCATACCATTCCTCACGTGCAAAGAATGGATAGGGTAATAGGTGAAGTCCAAACAGGACAAATCCATAATAGAGATGTTTAGCACTCTTTTCATAAGTAGTAGTTAGGTTTTTCATAAAAATCCCTGCAAAGATTAGGAATGCACCTGCTATAAACCATGGACCTCCAATAATAAACGTCCATTCATTGATTCCTCCATACCATTTTAAAAGTATGAGGTATACAACAAATAATGGGGGGATTGCAGTACTTTTTCTCATTTGACTTAAGGTTACAGATTCCTTCTCCTCCTCTAAAAAGACTAACATCCCATAAGTGATCAATGCTCCAAATAGAGCAATAAAGAATGAATTCACCTCATGCATGCTAAAACCAGCTGATAATATTGCCAAGAAATCTGAAAGCCATGCAAGTGAAAAGATTAATGCAGATTTTCGTTTAGTTTTTAAATATGCTCGAAAAACAAAGATAGCAGCCAATATATCCAGACCAAGCACTAAAAAAACCTCAAGAGTAACAAGTAGACATCCTGAGAATGAACACTTTATCATATTATTTCCCTCCTTGGATTAGCAAATCCATCCCATCTGAACGGTTTCTTGGGAGGGCTCCTTGTTATAAGCTCGTTCTCTATTTTGACTACCAGTATTTCTGGTCTCGCTATTATAATGCCCGTGTAACCTCTCTCCCCGTACTTGGCGATTCGGTATCTTCCATCTTCGAGAACAAGAGGCAAGATTACTGTGAAGGGATAGTTAGGGTAATATCGTATTTCTTTTTCTGTGTATATCCCAATGGCATCGCCAAATGCAAAGTGTCCATAAAGCGGAATGAAAGTTGAATCTTCAAACTCTTTTTGATATCTCTTGAGTACATCAAGAGTTGTGCGAGTTCCACTCAGCATGATTATTTCCAGATTTTCTCTATATGGAACAAATATGTCCAGTAGCTGTACAGCGGTTCTTGTCAGGTTTATCTTGTCCTTTTCAAGGACTCTCTGGGAGTATTTAACTAGGGGCTCCAAAAACTTCATTGCACCCTGAATACCCTCCTTTTCAAGGACTCTCTTCAGACTTTCGGTCTCCGTGGCAATAAAATACAGAACTCCTCCGTATGACCACACCAGTTCACTCATCTCTTCCTGATACCAGCCATAGGGGCCATGAAGTAAAGCTCTCATTTGATGTGATTCATTGTACACATCGTTAAGTCTGTAAATTCTATCAAGAGAGTCCCTGAGATATTTAGTAAGAGCTTTAACGTACTCGTAATCCCAGTGACAGAAGGATCTTGGCCCAGTGGTCCCGGAAGACTGATAAAATCTTATCCTACCCTTGTATCCTCTTGGAAGAAATTCCAGCCAGTTAATCCTGAGTTCATTATCTCCAATGGGAATATTTGAGTTAAATATCCTTTCAATGGTATCTTCGAAACTTCCATTGAAGATCAACTTAACATCTATGTTATGTTTTTTACGAAGTTTGATCCAATAGGGACTATTATTAAAATGGAAGTGAAAAATATCCTCCAGATACTCAACGGTATCATCGGAGGAGATTTCAAGTGGATCGCCGTATTTATCATGGAAATCTTCATATTTCATAGATTCTCCTTCGTTTCACAACTTTTTAAAATTTTCGTATGATGTTCGAAGAGAGTTGGAATATTCCCAAATGTAATCCTAAAAATTTAAATATTTTTTAGCAATACTATCTAGGGTGGTTTTTATGGCCAAGTTCGTGGTTGGTAAAGCTGCCCCGGAACATTTCGAAGACCTCAGATATACTGCAAAAAAAGCTGCAGAGACTACCGAATACTGGAAAGAAAGGTTTTCTGGAATAGACATTGAAAGCATGACTCCGGAAACTCTTGTTTCAAATTTGAACTCTCTGTATATAACCCCCAAGAATCTCTACGATACTGAGAAGGTGTGGCCAGCTTACATCAAAAACTATGACATTTTCTACACCGTTGTCAGAACAAGTGGTACAACTGGTCAACCAAAGAGAATTCCGTATACCCTCGATGACAAGAGAAGGGTTGCAAGACAGTTCATCCCATGGCTTGAATACTTCGAGAAAGGGGACAGAATAGCCTCATTCTTCCCGCCTTTGCCATCTGCCTCGGGCATTATGGGATACGGGGCAGTTGAGGAGCTCAAGCTCAATGTAGCATACTTTCAAGTTCCAATTCAGTTTTTAAGGATGCCCGATATACTCTTAAATGAGCTAAGGGCAATCAGACCAACTCATCTTTTCTGCCTGACGACAACGGCATTTCTGCTTGGACTGAAGCTTCCGGAGGATATAAGGGAGGACGTGAGAGTAATCCTTGTGGGTGGCGAAACTCTAACTGAAGAACTAGCAAAAGCAACACTGGAGAACTTTCCAAATGCCATGATAATAGACGCACTTGGAATGTCCGAGGAGGGTGCTGTAGGATACAGGATCGTTACGAGAAAGAAAACAACGAACTTCTCCTTCCCAGAGTCGATCATAGTTCTGAAGAGCAATGAGGACGATGAATACAAAGAATACCACAAATTGTATGTAACAAAGGTCATGAGGAAAGGAGAACTTACCGGGCTTCCTTTGTTTAACTATGATGCCGGAGACTTAGCAAGAGTCGAAAATGGACAAATAAAGAGCATAATCAGAATAAATGATGCAATAAGCTTGGCTGGAGCAACACTGTATCTCGATCAGGTTATAAGTATTGTCCACAGATATCCATTCCTAGTTGACTTCGTGATCCTTTATTATCCACTCTCACCCAGCAATCCAAAGCCAAAAGCCATCATAAGAGTTGGATACGTAGGAGAAAAGCCCGCTGGAATTGAGGATGAAATCAGAAGCCTGATATACGAGGGTAACAATCCAGTGAGGTATGAAGTTGAGGAGTCAAAACAAGCAGAGCTTATAATTGAAGCCGTGCCGGCTGAAAAAGTTAGGGAAGGACTTCCACAAAAACCTGGAAAAACTAAGAGAATTTTCATAGTTGGAAAGGATATTTGACTTTTTTCTTTCCTTTGATCCCTAATTTCTTATGAAGACAATATTAGAGCAAGATAAATTGTCAAATTGCCAAAATCTATTTAAAAGCTCTTTCTGACATTCTTTCAGGTGAGATAAATGGACGGAAAGATAATCCATGACCCTATTCATGGGAGCATGAAAATTAAAGGAGTCATTCTGGATTTAGTGAAGACTCCAGAGTTTCAGAGACTTAGAAGCATAAGACAGCTTGGATTGGCCTATCTTGTGTATCCAGGAGCAAATCACTCACGTTTTGAGCATTCCCTTGGAGCTTATAATATAGCGAGCAGGCTAGCTCAAGAGGTTGAGCTTAGCGAGGACGAGAAAACTTTACTCGAAATGGGAGCTTTGCTTCACGACATAGGACACGGCCCGTTCTCTCACACATTTGAGCAGATTTACAAGCACTATGTTAAAGAATATGACCACATGCGCCTCGGTCAGAACATAATCCTCGGAAAAATAGATATCATTGATGGAGACATAGACAACAGAAAGTTCATTCCAGAGATAATTGAGAGTTATGGCTATTCACCAAAAGAAGTTGCTGACTTGATTTTGGGCAAATACGAGAAGCGCTATCTGGGTCAAATGCTTCATGGAGATGTGGACGTTGACCAGATTGATTATCTCATGAGAGATGCTCACTATACTGGTGTTGCTCATGGAATAATCGACATTGAGAGACTTTTAAAAGTCCTAAAAATTCATGATGGGCAGCTTGTGGTAGATGAAAAAGGAATTGAAGCAGTGGAGGGAATGATGGTTGCCAGAGCTTTGATGTATTCGAGAGTTTACTTCCATCATACAGTTAAAATTGCCGAAGGAATGCTGACAAGAGCTTTGGAGTTTGCTCTTGAAGAAGGTCATCTTTGGGACTTCTGGAAAATGACTGACTGCAGAGTTTTTGTGGAGCTTGAGGATCTCGAGGGCTATCCTGGTGAAATCGTAAGGCGCATTAAGTACAGGGACATATACAAAGCAGCCGTATTAGCAAGTGCAGATGAGCTTTCTGCAGAGGAGAAAAAAGAACTGCTAAGTGCATATAGAAACGTCAAGAGAAGACAAGAAATCGAGAGAAATCTGGCTGATGCTGTTGGAGCTAAAGAAGGGGAAGTAATTCTTGAATTCTCCATTGCCGATTTGATGCTGAGTGAACCAAGACTAAAAGCCACTGAGATTAATGTATTGCTCCATACTGGAGAACTGCAACCCCTTACAAAAGTGACTCCCCTAGCAAACGCATTGAAGAGAAGACAAACTCCAAGATGGGCTGTGCTTATTGCTTCACCGGCAAAATACGTAGATAAAGTTAGGGAAGTTTGGAAAAAAGTAATTTTCAGCTGAAAACTCTTTTCTTTATCTCTTTCTTCAACTCTTCAATCATCTCAATTAGCTCATCAGCATCTTTAATTTCTGAGAGAGCTTTTTTAGGTATCAGGGGAATCTCCCCGACGACCTCTGTTTTGGTTTTTTCCAAGATAAATACCCCATCACTCTGGATTACCTTACTAACTTCGTTGACCATTTGGGCTCTTTTCACAGTTGTCTTGGTTTTCCTCTGGTCTATCCCTGTTAGAATCTTAAACTCTTCTTCTTTTGAAATTGCATTAAATGGAGCTTTTTTGATTTTCACGACTCCCATTCCAAGGGCCTTCAATCGCTCAAAAATTTCCCTTTCAAGATTGTTCTCTGGCTTTACATCAAGCTTAGCCTCAACTTTTGCGTGCAGAATATCAATAGGCTTAGCCAGAGGCTCGTTGAATATCTCTTCTAATCTGAGGGCAACATCTAAGCTGACAGCCTGTTCTCCTCTTTCATAGTTTTGCAGGCTTTTTCTTGAAACTCCCAACAGCTCAGCGAGTTCGCCGATGCTGTATCCATATTTTTCCCTTAGATATCTGAGATATTCACCGTTTATTTTGACATAAAAGCCCCCTCTCTCGGCAAAAATTGCTGGCAGTTCATTTTCAACTATCACATCGTAGAGAGTTTGTGGGTTTAATGCATAGATTCCAAAGCGCTCGTAAACTACCCCCTCCTCAAGCTCATCGTTTTTGGTCTTGAGCCCAACTATCAGCGGTGAGGCTTGGAAGAACTTGGCTAAGCGCTTTAAATCTTCAGCTTGTTCCTTTGTAAGCGTGTCAATGTTCTGTAAAACTTTGATGAAGAGCAACAAGAATAACCTACTCGCTACTAAGTCGAAGCACGCACCTTTAAATTCCATTCTCGCTGTCCTAAATCCCGTGCCTCGCAAGATGCTCTCAACAACCCTAATCAATCTTTCCTTTTCTATCATCATTTATAAATAGGAAAAAGGAACTTAAAAATTTAAGGTGTATAACATGTGTATAACATGCAACGGCCTATAATCCTGAAAGGTAAGAGAGTCTCTCTTGGTGTTCTCTTGAGAGAAGACATACCGAAGGTTTGGTTATGGTACAATGATAGAGATGTGAGGAGATATCTGTCCTCACCAGATGCTGTGTTCTATTTTGAAGATGAAATGGAGTGGTACGAAAGAGTTAAACGGGAAAATGAAAAGCATAGAGTTTTTGCAATCGTTGAGAACAAAGGTAGTTCTCTCGTTGGAATTATCGGTGTTCATAGGATTGACCACAAAAATGGACATGCCGAGATAGGATACTTTTTGAGCAAGGAATATTGGGGGAAGAGATATGCAACAGAAGCCGTAAAATTAGTCTTGGATTACTGCTTCAAATGGCTCAATCTAAGGAAAGTTTATGCAAGAGTTTATGAGTGCAACATCGCTTCGCAAAGAGTTCTTGAAAAGAATGGATTTAAGTGCGTAGAGAGGCTAAGAAAGCACGTTCACATTCCAGAGGAAGGCTTTGCGGATGTTTTATTTTATGAGCTGTTTAAGGATGAATGGGAAAACGTTAAGAACATTGGAAACAACAGATAAATGGTGAGCAGAATGCTAATTGAGGAGATTATAGAGATCAAGGAGTTCAGAGGGATTAAGGAGCTTGCTGAACCTTTACTGCTTAGGAAGTTTAATGTCCTTATTGGGAAAAATAATTCTGGAAAATCAGCTTTGCTTGAGGCTTTGTTTTTGTTTCCACATCCTGAACGAATGCACCCTTTGCGCAAACAAGAAATAACCAACAAGAAAAGTAAAAAGCCAAATCGAGAACATTATGTTTTGTTCAACCTAGCTATAAGACGTCATGGGCTTAGCAGCCTTATCTATAAGTACTCGGGAACTGCAACGATCATTTTGAGGTGCAGTGAGGGAAAGAAGTGGGAGATTTCAATTAACGAAAGTGGAAGTAGTAAGGTCAAGTTGAATGGAAGATATCTCACATTAGATTCAAAAACAGACTTGCTGTATTACCAATCCGAAACAAAGAAAAAAATTAATATAATGCTCTCTCAACATCCAGATATCCCATTATCGTCAAGTAAACGTCTTATGACTAAAATCAGTACAATCTCCTTGTATTTTCCATATGATACAGATTTTATACGTAGTATTGATGAATATTTAACGAAAAACGAAAACTCACTCATGAAATATGGCATACATTCACGAATAGCACAGTTAGTGAGTCAAGAACTTGATGAAAAATTCACTGAAATCGTCCTTAAGAAAGATGGATGGTATTTAAGACGAGAAGATGCTACATATATTCATATCGATGACGTAGGTGATGGGCTCAAGAAAGCAGCTAGAATAATGATGGTTGCTGAGCTTTTGAAGCCTAAGCTCATACTCTGGGACGACTTTGACACATCTCTGCATCCATCCATGATCAAAATGCTCCTTAAGTGGCTCGCACAAGGAGACTGGCAGGTAGTCATAGCGACGCACAGCATTGACGTGCTTTATTACCTGGCAGACCTAAATGAAGAGCTTGACGACTTTGATGCTCAGCTCATACTCCTTAGAAAAGACCAAGAGGACATTCTGCATCATAAGGAGCTTAACATGGATGAGCTTGAGGACTTGCTTGAAGGAAACGTTGATCCGAGGATGCTCGTTGATGTTCTGAAAATCTAAAGGTGACCTCAGTTGAAAGTGGTCGAATCCCCATCACACAATGATAAAGTATTGGCTTTTGTAATAACTGGAGATGGTGAAACTGAAAGGAAAGTTCTGAAGTTTATAGCGAATAGGTACAACGGGAAAGATAAGGCTTTAGTTTTCCAAAAAAGCTCATTAGCAAAGAAAACAGGGTTAAGTGCCCTAAATGCCATTGATGAAGTGTATCGTCTGTCTGGATATGCCACCTTTCTGATTTTGCTTGATAAGGAGCACTTCACTCGTGAGAATCTTGAATACAAATTAGCCCGCCTTTTTGGGAAATACGAACTTAGTAGAACGAACCCATACATCATAACATCTGATGTTTTTAGAGTGTATCTTGTAGTTTTAGGACATAAAAAAGCCATAGAAGAGCACATTGCAAAACTCATTGAGCTGGAATTCAAAGAGTCAATACCACCAGAAAAAAGCGCAATTAAGACTTTTCTAAGGACTAATGGTCTTAAAAAATACAAAAAGTTATTTGAAACTGTAAAACTTGAAAACCTTGAGAAAGCTTTTAAACCCCTTGTTGAGGCTATAAAGCTCTTAGAGGAAGAAACATGATGCTCCACATAGGAATTGACGATACTGACTCACCAAATGGCATGTGCACGACTTATTTAGGGGCTCTGCTTTATAAGGAAATCTCAAGGTTAGCGGAGCCTTTAGATTTGCCAAAACTGATTAGGCTAAACCCTAACGTTCCGTATAAGACAAGAGGAAATGGAGCAGTTGCAATGAGCTTTGAAGTTGATGAAGAAGATGCTCCAAAAATTAAGAGGCTTGTTCTCGAGATGGTTGAAAAATTGGCTGATTTAACTCATGAGAACACGAATCCAGGTGTGGTGTTCTTAGAAGGTGAAGTTCCTGAAGAACTCACTAACTTCACATACAAAGCTATTTGGGAGCACGTAAGTATTGAAGAGGCAGAGAAAGTCGCCAAAGATGTTAATGTTGAAATTCACAAGTTCAAGTGTGGGAGGGGAATTGTTGGCGCTTTAGCTGCCATTGGGCATCCTTTAAATGTCTTCACCTATGAGCTTTTAGCATATAGAAAAAGAGAGCTTTGGGGAACTCCAAGAAAAGTAAATAGAGAGAGCGTTTTTGAAATGGATAAAAAGTTTTACCCGTTCACCTACGATAACGTTGATTGGGAAAAGCGCTCTGTTTTGATAACTCCTCACGGTAAAGATCCAGTTTTAGTTGGAATTAGAGGAATTGATGAGAATAAAGTTTTGTTGGCATTTGAGAGTCTAGTTTTTGAAGAGCCCATTGAATTCTATCAAGTCTTCAAAACAAATCAGAACACTGACGACCATTTGAGGTTTAAGCGCATTAAAGATCTGAAAAATTATGACAGCGTGATGATTAGAGCCAAGGTTGTAAAGAGCTATTGGGAAAAAGGGAGGCATGTTTTCATTAAGGTGAGCGATGGGACTGGAGAATTGAGGGTTGCAGCATACGAGCCAACTAAAGGATTTAGGAGATACGTGAGAATGCTGATTGAAGGGGACGAGATTATAGCGGCTGGGGGAGTCAAGGAGTTTGAAGGTGAGCTAACGCTCAACTTGGAGAAGTTTTATCCAGTAAAGTTAGCAAAGAGAATAGAGTATAGAAAGCCCAAGTGTCCAAAATGTGGCGGAACGATGAAGAGCAAGGGAGATTACTTGAAGTGCAAAAAGTGCGGTTATAAAATGCCTAAAGTTTTGATTCCAATTGAAGTTCCGAGAAAGTTGCAAAAGAAAATTTACGAAGTTCCCCCTGATGCAAGGAGGCATTTATCGAGGCCTTTAGTCCTACCTTTAGGCGAGGAGAAGATTTTGGAAGGTATTAATCTATAAAAAAGGAAGTAGAGATTCAGCAGTTTTGCCAAATCTCAGATCTTTGGGATAAGAGAAAGCTCCTTATGGATAGTACTCTTGGTCTTTCCTCCTTTGATATCAACCACTCTTCAATCTCTTTAGCAGCTCTAGTACCTTCTCTTATTGCTGCCCCAATGTTTCTTGGTGCAAGAACATCCCCAGCCAAGAATATTCCGGCATCTCTTAAAATTTTCTCGTTTGCACATATCAGCGCTTTTATTGGGGGTGTTGGGAACTGTCCTATAGCGTATACAAAGATGTCCGCGCTTAGCTTGAAGGTCTCATCTGTTGGAATTACTTTTCCGTTCACTAGCTTAGTTTTAACAAATTCTACCTCTTTAACTTCATCTTCTCCGAGAATTCTTGCAGGGGTAGCAAACTCTATGAAATTAACCCCTTCATTGATTAACCTCTTTATCTCATCCTTTGCATAGCTGTTCTCAAGCCCTCTGCGATAGACCATTGTCATCTTTTTAGCCCCTAGACTTTTTGCCTCTAAGGCAACATCAACTGCTGTATAGCCTGCTCCAACTATCACAACCTCCTTACCTCTCATCTCTGGAACAGCACTCCAAGGGATGTAGCCTATTCTCGCAAGTTTTATCTTGTAGAGTAATGTTAGAGCGTCCCATACTCCCTCAAGTTCAATGCCCTCAATTTTGAGTTTCTTCGGTCTCCAAGCCCCTGTTGCTATCAAGATAGCGTCAAAATCTTCCAGCAGTTCCTCCAAATAAACAACTCTCTCAACGAACTCATCACCAAGATCTCTCAAGTTATCATAAACGACTTTAGTTCTGAAGTTGAACTTTACTCCAAGTCTCTCCAAATCTTTAACACCTTCTCTCACAGTCTTTATTGGAATTCTTGATTCAGGAATCCCAAATGCAATCATACCTCCTCCTTCTGGCATCTTGTCAAAGACTTCCACCGGGTAGCCTTTGCAAGCTAAGTAGCCCGCAGCTGAAAGTCCTGCTGGACCTGCTCCGATAATTGCAATCCTCCCTTCTTTTGGCTCTTCCTTTTCTTTGCAGATGTAAAATTTCATTGTATCACCTCCAAAAGATAGTACTTTAATACACTTGAATGTCCCATAATGATCAGCTATGTGGAAAAATTTAGCATTTTTCGAAAGAAATTTGAATTTTATCCAGAAATTACCCAAAAATGAACCACTATTTTTGACAAAATGTAATATATTTCCAATTTTAAAGTAAAAATGACAAAATACATCGGGTTAAATTGATACATTAGTGAACAGAAAAATTGAGGTGTCAAAATATGCTCTCATGCCCAAAGTCATTCATTCTAAGATTGAGAAGATTGCAAAATTTAGGGAGTCGTTCTTATTCCCATTTGAAGCTCTTTTTGAAGTTAAATCCTCAATCAGCGGGAAGAAGTAAAGCGTGCTGATTAACCCAGGGTAGTATATAAAAATGTTGACCATCCCAATGTGAAAAGCGTTACAAAGTGGAGCCTTTCTTTGCTTAGCTTAAGCATAATTAAACTTTGGCGTAAATGATTTATAAGAGGAGAAAAGTGCTAAAACATTTTCTCAAGTTCACAAAATGTAAACAAAAAAGAAGAAAACATCAAACTTCCCATTCGTGAATCAGCTCCCCCTCAGCAAACACGTGCGTCGGATAGTTTTCCATGTGGAACGGGTCTCCATTCCAGACAACCAGTGAAGCCCATTTGCCCTTCTCGATGCTTCCTAAAATGTCATCTACTCCGAGAATCTTGGCATTGTTGTAGGTGATAATCTTTATTGCTTCTTCTTTGCTCATCCCTAACCTTATGAAGTGCCTGAGCTGGAGGTAAAGATTTGCCTGCAGAGTAACTGGATGGTCGCTCATAAGCCCAAAGAGGGGCTTCACTTCGAGGAGATACTTTGCGTTCTTCCAGTCTTCATGCTTCAGCTCAACTTTGTATGGCAGAGCATCAAATGGACCATAAACCAATGGAACTCCCTCTTTCTTTATCTTCTCAAATGTCTCTTTACTGTGAACATCACCAGCATGTTCGATGGTTATCTTAAGTCCAAACTTGCGCTTTATCATGAGCAATGCTGCTATATCATCCTCTTTATGCACGTGAACTCTCAGAGGTTCTTCCCCTTTTAAGACCGGAATCAGTGCTTCAACAGTTGGCTCAAGTTCCTCTGGCTCTTTCTTGCCTTTTTCAAGCAGAGCAATTGTCTTTTGTGTCTTTATGAGCCAATTCAGGAGAATTCCAATTGCCCCCATCCTTGTGCTTGGTCTTGTTCCTTTCCACTCTTTAGTTGACCTTGGATTGTATCCAAAAGCCGCTTTAACGCCGACATACTTCATGAATGCATCTTCAATGTCCCTTCCATAGTTTTTAATTAGAACAGCCCTTCCTCCGATAATATTTCCGCTTCCTGGTAGAACTGAAGAATACAGAACTCCAAATTCAATTGAGTGTTTGAAAGCTTTGTCATCCATGTAGATTGAATACAAAGCGTCAACTAAAGGCAGAACTGAATCCATCTGCTCATTCGCTTCTCCCTCTTGATATGGTTCACCATAGCGCTCCATTCCAATGTGTGAGTGTCCGTCAATGAATGCCGGCGTTACAACTCCTTCCGCAATTATTTCTGCATCTTTGGGCTTCTCTTTTGTGATTTTTTTAATTTCTTTGTCAAAAACAATGTACACATTCTTTTTGACATTGCCTAATCCATCATACAAAAGAGTAGCTTTCACTGCTTTCATAGCAACCACCAAATAAATTTCATGAGAGCGTTTAAATGCTTGTTGATGATTTAATTACATAATTAAACAATTATTGAATTCTGTAATTAATGCAAAGCAAGGAAAAGACTAGTTTTGCTGTTAAAGAAGGGGTGAAGCTCTATCACTAAGACTCTAGAAGAAAGCACTGCAGAAGTCAGAAGCCAAAAGAGATGCACAAAAAATGAAGTTAAAAGCAGCGAATATTTTTGATCAAACTTTGCACAGCAAAGTTTGTTAGAAGTACATGCCCATCTCCATTGCTATCTTCCTGAGCCTTTCAATTCTCTTTTGCGTTGGTGGGTGTGTTGAGAACAGTTCCGCAAAGCTTATTCCTCTGAATGGGTTTACGATGAACATATGAGCTGTTGCTGGGTTGCCGTCTCTGAGAGGTCTTCTTGAGACGTAATATTCAATTTTCTCAAGTGCTCTCGCTAATGCCCATGGTTTACCGCTTATCTTCGCTCCGCTTTCGTCAGCCAGATACTCTCTTGCCCTGCTTATTGCCATCTGAATCATCATTGCAGCTATTGGGGCAAGAATTATGAGGAGTACAGCACCTAAAAAACTTCCGGCATCTCTATCTCTATCCCTTCCTCCAAATCCTCCAAGCCAGAGCATCCAGCCAGCCCATCTGGCAATCATGATAATTGCTCCAGCCAAGACTGCCGCAAGAGTTTGAATAAGAATGTCCCTGTTTTTAATGTGACTTATTTCATGAGCTAATACTCCTTCAAGCTCATCTTTATCAAGAATTCTGAGTAATCCCTGTGTTACTGCAACAACCGCGTGTTTTGGGTCTCTGCCAGTTGCAAATGCATTTGGAACATCAGTAGGCACTATAGCTATCTTTGGAGTTGGAATCCCAGCTTCCCTCGCAAGCCCCTCAACTATGCGGTAGAGTTCTGGAGCTTCCATTTCATCAACTATCCTCGCTCTATACCAAGTAAGGACAATCTTATCACTGTACCAGTAGCTAAAGAAGTTCATGACTAAAGCAAATATAAATGCAAAGATTAATCCAGTTTCATTGCCAAGCACATAGCCCAATGCCATCAGCAATCCAGTGAGGAACGCCATTAACATGCCAGTTCTCAACCATAGGCCAAGTCCCATCTCACTCACCTCCTAAATTTAAGTATGGGATGACTTCATCATAAACCTGAGTCCAATCTACAATTCCAACTCTCTTTTTAATGCCCTTATTCAAAAGCCCCAGAATTTCTTCCACAACTTGATCTGGTGTTTTTCCTGTGGTATCAACCTCAATGACATTTTCATGCTCGTCAATGGCCTCAACTAAGCAAACATCAACTAATTCAGCCTCAACGTTCTCGCTTATCTTCTCCCTGCTGTAGCCTCTTTCCTTTAATCTTTCACCAATAACTTTTGGGTGCAGGCGAAGGATAATGACTTGATCAGCGGGCATAAGATGACTTAGATGTCCATCAAGAATGACATCCTTTCCTTTGAACTCCTTTTCAACGAAATATGCCAGCTCGTCAATCTCAATTTCAAGCTCATCTCCTTTAACCTCGCCTACTCCATGCTCAATTGCAAATTTCTTAAGGTCAACATACTTGTACCCGAGTTTTTCGGCTAAAAGTTTTGCAACTGTTGTTTTTCCAACTCCTGGGGTTCCGCTCACTGCAATTATCATTTTCTCACCTGAAATTAATTTAACTTTCTGGCTTTTTAAAGATATGGTTTGTTTAAGTTGATTGTCGAAGTAAACTTAGGTATTAAACGAAAATTTTTTAAAGAAGTGTGTGCTAATAAGTCCTTAGGTGACCCATATGGAGAACTTAAAGCTAATTCAGAAGAAATTAGAAGTTGTAAAGAAGCACAAAGAATTGCTCATGCTTGAAGAGGCTAAGCTCATTAGGATGATGTACCAAAGAAAAGCAGGGGTTTCAAAAAAGCTGGCTGTTGTTAAGAGAGAAAAATTTATGGCTTTAGCTCAAGAGGCAAAGCTCTTGAGAATTCTCAAGCAAAATGGATATCCAGCAGTTTAATATCCTTTACTCTTTGTAAAATTTTAAAATAAAAGCTAAAAGAGCTCAGAAGACATTCAGCTTGTCCTCGAGGATCATCTTTTGTATCTTTGTTATGTTAGCTAACCATTCGTCCGCAATTTCATAGGCATCCTTTTCAAAGCTCTCAACTTTGTAGCCCGGCTTTGGAATTACTTGAATGCTTGCTACTAAAGGCTCATCAATTGGCTTTCCAATCTGGCTGAGAATTCTGACATAAACCTCTTGGACTCCTTCAATCTGCTCGGCGATATCATTTGCAATCAGCATTGCGAGGAGGTTGTAAATCTTGCCAACGTGACTAACTGGATTCTTACCGGCAGCGGCTTCCATACTCATGTGTCTGTTTGGTGTAATTAATCCGTTAACTCTATTTCCTCTACCGACTGAACCATCATCACCAGCTTCAGCTGAAGTTCCGGTGACTGTTATGTAGTAGATATCCTTTTCTGGGTCATCAGCTGTATTCACGAAGATATTGACCTTTCTGTTTGTGTACTGCTCAACTAACTCCTTGACAGCGTCATAAATTCCTTGCTTGACTTCCAGATACTCCTTTGGATTGGCAACCTCGCTGTCAACAATAGCGGCGGCAATTGTAAGGTCTATCTCATCTCCTTTTCTAAGACCCATAACTTTGATGTCTTCACCAACAGCTGGCCACTTCTTTTTGAATTCCGGGCTGTTTAAGAGCTTCTCAGTCTCGAGGACAATCTTCTCCGTCTCACTAAGGGGAGCATATCCAACTCCAAATGAGGTATCATTAGCCAAAGGGATTGGAGTTTCTTTAGCTTTGTTAAAAACACTCACTAAATCAACACTTCCTTGTCCAATTCTTGAGTCAATAACAACATGCTCCTCAACGTTCAAGTGTCTGACTGCTTTTCTTAGATACTCTTTTGCAGCCTTTATGGCAACCTCGTGGACTGGGAACATCTCTCTATCAATGAACTCGACAGCTCTACCTGAAAGCAAGATGTAAATTGGTTTTATGACTTCACCGCCACCAAACCTTGGATAAGCCCTACCACCCACAACTTCAACTTGATCAGTGTTGTGGTGAAGTATAATACCATATCTTTTGATGTACTCCCTTGAAAGGGCTCTGCTGACTGCTTCTGCTATACCATCAGCTATGCTGTCTGGATGTCCAATCCCCTTTCTTTCAACTAATTCAACCTTCTGCATCTCTATTGGGGTTCTAACGAGCTCTTCCACAATTATATTTCTCTTTTTTTCTACCATGAGCATCACCCGTGAAGTTTTTCATGCATAGCTCTGAAGGTCTGCTTATATATTTTTCGGCATATCTTCGTGCTAAGAATATAACCAGAAGTTATTAAACAGAGAAATCCTTAAAATTCTAGGCAGAGATAAAACTAATGAGCATCCGACTCTGCCCGGTGGCCCGACCGCGGGAGCGTCCGGGCAGCGATGAGCGCGAGGGACGATGCCGGGCAGACAGGGCTTGGCCTCCGGGGCCGCTCGAGGAAAGCCGATAACGGCTGACGATGAAGGCGGTGGGATATGCCAAGCCCATACTTTTTAAGTTTTTCCTTCTAACAAGTTTTGGTGAAGACAATGAAAATTGCACAGATAATAACCAGAATCAGAGAGGTCCTTGATGAGAAAGATGGGCTGAGAGAAGAGGCTTTAAAAATAACGAGAGACATTGTTAGGCTCAGTGGAGATGCAATAAAGGCTCTTCATAGAGGAGATTTCGAGTTGGCTGAGGAGAGGCTTAACAAGGCTCAGAAATTGGTTAAAAACCTTAGAGAGATGCTCAAAAACCACCAGGATTTATATTTCACAGGTTATGTTCAAAATGCTCACCAGGAGTTTGTGGAAGCGATACTTTTTTACAGCTATCTGAAAGGTAAGGAATTTCCTTCACCAACAGAGCTCGGAATTCCAGAGGCAGATTATGCTCTAGGTATTGGAGATTTTATTGGTGAGTTGAGAAGATATTTCTTGATTCTGCTTATGAATGGGGACATTGCAAAGGCAGAAGAGGTTTATCATTTCATGGAGAGTATTTATGAAGAACTCATGACTCTAGAGTATCCAAAAGGTTTGGTAAACATAAGACAGAAGCAGGATCAGGCTCGCTATATTTTGGAAAGGACACTTGAAGACCTGACGAGAGCTAAAATAAGTAAAGCTTTGGAGAAAAAACTCGAAGAGGCTTTGAAGAGATGAGTAAGGCTAATGTGAATTTCAAAAAGATTGCTGAACTTCAAAGAAAGCTCAGCAAAGGGATAGTTGAAAAACCGTTAGATATTTCAAAAATTAAAACAATAGGTGCTGTTGACGTTTCATATAAAAAAGACAAAGCAAGGGTAGCTTTTGTCTTATGCTCTTTTCCATCATGCGAGGTTTTAAAAACCAAAGTCGTTGATACTAGCGTTGATTTTCCATATGTTCCAACATTTTTCTTTTTGAGAGAAACGAGACCCGTTTTGTTAGCACTTAAGGGAAAAAGCTTTGATGTCCTTCTGGTTGAGGGACACGGTAAGGCTCATCCAAGAGGCTATGGTTTAGCCTCCCACATTGGTTTGTTGCTTAAAAAACCAACGATTGGAGTTGCTAAGAAACCTTTGAGAGGTTATCCAGAGAGTTCCCTAATAAAAGTGGGAAAAGCTTATGTAAGCGTTGGAAATTTAATTGATTTGAACTCTGCAGCAAAAATTGTAGAGATGGTGAATGAGAACGGCTATCCGAAGCCACTTAAAATTGCAGATAAACTTTCAAAAGGTGCTGAAAATGAAAAAACTTAAATTAATTCTTCAAATTGCAAAAAACGGTGCAATTGGTGAGAAAACTAGAATCACTCTTAGGGAGCTAGCAAAAGAACTTGGGGTTTCTCCCCAAACTGTTTTAAGATGGCTCGATGAGCTTGAAAAAGATGGGTATATAGCACGTACAGTTGAAGGGAAGAAAACTTCCATTGAGCTGACTGACAAAGCTCTAAAGTATTTAGAGGAGCTTTATGAGGAACTTTCAAAGGTTTTGTACCAAGGAGTAATAATTGGTGAAGTTGTTTCTGGACTTGGAGAGGGGGCATACTATGTGAAACAGTATACTCCTCTAATTAAGGAGTATCTCGGATTTGAACCCTACCCCGGTACGCTTAATGTAAAGATAATATTTCCAAAGACTATTTTTGATGCCCTATGTAACGTTAAGCCAATCCTAATTCCAGGTTTTGTCAAAAATGGAAGAACCTTTGGGGATGTTAAAGCATACAGAGTCAAAATCAATGGAATTGAGGGTGCTATAGTGATACCTTCTAGAACAATACATCCTCCAAAGATCGCTGAAATTATAGCTCCTGTTTATCTAAGAAAGGAGCTTAACTTGAAAGATGGGTCAAGAATAAAGCTGAAGGTGATAGGATGAAGGAAAGAATCATGAGCATACTTGGTTTTGGAGGATTGGGTGTGACTTTAAGCTTTTTCTTAATTGTTTTGCTTTACCCCTCATACACAGCGATGGAAAAATTGATGCCTATTTACCTTGGTGGAATGCTTTTCGGTTGCATATTAGGGATTTTCAAAGCTAAACTTAATGCCAGCGGTTATGCATTCATTCTGGGATTTTCAATAACGGCAATGCTTTATTTAATATGGATGCACTTTCCGTTCACAATGGTTTATTCATTTGCATTTTTAGCTATAGTAGTCTTCGTTATGTGGATTGTTGAGTCAAAGAGTACACTAGATATAACAGTTGTCCCTTTCGCGTATTTTGGAGGATTTATCCTTGCAAATTTAATCTTTAGAAATGTTGAAATGTATAAGATTGAAGGGTCGATAATGAGTGTTGTTCTAGTTGGAGTTGCAGGCGCTGGAGTTAGTTTGATCATGGGGCTCTTTAGGGCATTTATGGAGATATCTCAATCATTCAGGAAGAAGATTTAAAAACAGAGAAGAGAATTTACTTTGGTGGTTGAGATGGTAATGAGACTATCAAAACTTTATGGGAAGCAGATATATAACACAAAAGGATACTACGTTGGCTATGTTGATGAAGTTCTGATTGATATTGACAGAGGCTACGGAAAGGTTTTAGCTCTTGGACTACCAGGGGAAAAGGTTGGAATACCCTACGATAGGGTCACAGCAATTGGAGATATAATATTGGTAAAGGCAAAAGAAGAGTAGTCTTTCAACTCTCCTTTATTCCTAATGCTTCTAAGAACTTTTCTGTTATTGCTTCTTCAGCCAGTCTAAGCAGGGAACTTTTGTCCTTTGCTAGTTTGAATATTCCTAGGCTAATTCTGGCTCCCCCTGATTGGGCATGTCCTCCTCCACTTCCTATCTCACCGAAAGCTTCTTTGAGAACCTTTCCAATGTTGACTCTAACATCCCTTGTTCGTGCAGAGATTTCTATTCTGTCATCCACTATCCCAAACACAAGAACTGTGGTTATACCCTCAAGCCTGAGAAGGAAATCAGCAGATTCTGCTATGGCATCTCTGTTTGTTATAAAACCCACATTTGAAATGACAACATTTTTGTATATCTTTCTGTTGAGAATTGCTCTGGCGAGAATTTCGGCAGTCTCTGTCGAGATGTCTGGATGCTCAATTTTATCGAGCAGCTCGTAGTTGACTTTCTCTGCTAAGAATTCAATGGCTTTTAAATCCACATGACTAAGTTTTGAAAACTTTTTTGTGTCGACATAAATTCCATAGAACAAGCCTGTAGATAATGTTTCATTTAACGGTAAATTTAGAGCCTTAAAGTATTCAGCGAGTATCGATGATGTTGAGTTGACTTCTGGTCTTATGTCTACAAATGCATCAGAGGGTAGTTTTTCTTTGAGGCTTTGAAGAATTTGGTGGTGGTCAATGATAATTTGAATATTGTTAAGATCGTCCTCTTCAAGAATTGTGAGATTGCCATTTGGCTGACAATCTATGAGGGCAATGAAAGGATACCTCTTGATCTCATAGGAACCTCTTGAAACTTTGCTCATGTCCACTCCAAGAACGTTTAGAAGAGCCTTATTTTCATGATGGGTTACTTCACCACCATACACTATATGAGCTTTTAATCCAAAGTTTTGAGCTATAGCTTTTAGTGCTGCTGCACTTGCCATGGAATCCGGGTCGGGGTTGTCGTGCATAATAATCAAGAGCGCATCCCCTTTCTGTTTGAGTTCTTGAAGCTTCTTAGCAAGCAGGTTTGCATTTTTCTTTTCGCCAAACATTTCAACTATCTCAACAATGACCTTGGAAATTGCTTTTCTTGGAGATACAGCATAATCTATTTTAACTTCAGTTTCAAATTCCTCTTTCATTTGATTTGCAATATCTTCTGGGGTAATGTCATCTGGAAGAATAGTAAGAATTGGGATTGTCTTGTTATTTGAGCGTATGACTTGAATGGTTCGCTTTATTGTTGGAACATCCATTGTCGTAATGATTGCCAAATCTGCCTTGTCTATATGTGCCTTAAGGAGCGTGGCGGTATATGAAAAATCTCCATGAACAACTTGAAAACCACTTTCAGCTAATGATTTAGCTCGCAACTCATCTTTTTCAATGATTGTGACCTCAAATTCTCCTTTCAAGGCCTCTGCGATGGTTCTTCCAATTGCACCCCCGCCAAGTATAAGCACTTTCATTTTTCTCACCATATCCATAATCATCAAACCTAAATCACTATATTGAACATTAGATTGAGTTTTAACACTTTTGCAAAAACTCAGCACTCAAGATCGTCATCATTGCATGGCTCAGTTCTGCCGAGATCATCACCCACTTAAAATGCTGTTGATTATAGGATTTATAAACTCATTTATGATATCTATCGAAACGTTAAATTTTTAAGCTAATTGGAAGACGAGATCACATGAACACACTGATGCTTGGAGTAACATTATCACTGCTGTCAGCATTTGGATGGGGGCTTTCATCGATACTGCTAAAGCTTAGCATGAAAAATAAAAGCGCTGTAACCGTGAATATATCAAGGCTCTATATTATCTCAGTGGTTTATGCAATTTTCTTTACGATAGATGGAAACTGGAAGGAGATACTGAATCTGACACCTCTCCAGTTCTTGATTGCTTTTATTTCTGCACAGTTTGGATTTGTTATAGGTGATTACTTCTTTTTCAATGCTATGAAAATTATGGGTGTTTCAAGGACAGTGCCAATAACTTCATCTTATCCTCTTTGGGCAATTTTGTGGGCCTACCTGTTTCTGGGAAGGAGCATTGATGTTCAAATTATTCTTGGAGCATTTTTGATAGTTCTTGCAATTATAATTGTAAGACAGGGAGAAATTGAGGAGCGCATGAACATGAAGGGGTTTATGTTTGCCCTCCTAGCGCCGCTGTCGTGGAGCTTTGCCATAATAACAATGGAGTGGCTCTCCTCTCAAATTTCTGCTTTTACTCTGGCTGGACTCAGAATGATGCTTGCTGCTTTAGGAATAAGTGTGTTCTTAAAGAAGTATGAAAGTGAAATAAAGGCAATTACAAAAAGAGAATTTGCAGCATTAACTGGAGCGGCGTTTTTAGGCTTGTTCGTTGGACAATATTCATTTGTAAAGGCAGTTAGTTTGGTTGGTTCTTCAATCGCAGCTCCAATTACAGCCATAAATCCAATCATTTCAGCAACATTGGCTATTCTTATTTTAAAAGAGCCTCCGAACAGCAAGATTTTGACAGGTTTAGTAATGGCAGTAATCGGTGTAGTATTGATAAGCACAGCATAAAGGTTAAATTTTCATCATCCTAATTACTACTGCCGACAGCGAGGGTACAATACCCTCGCAAGGGCTCGGTTGAACCCGCCTCCGCAAGGTATCGGGCTCGATGAGCGGAGTGTGCTCACGCCGAGCCTACAGGGCCGGTGCATCCGCCCCCGTGAGCCATGAGCGGGGTGTCTCTGTTGCCGGCCCACAGATTCAAAACTTTTATAATTCTCAAAGTCAATTTTAATAACTGGTGGTTATTATGGTAATTCTTCCTCGTCCAATTGATCCGCGAGAAATAAAGAGAATTAGAAAAGAATTGGGAATTACTCAAGAAGAACTTGCAAGAAAAGCTGGAGTAACTCAAGCTTACATAGCTAAACTCGAGGCTGGAAAAGTTGATCCTCGACTTTCAACTTTCAATAGAATTCTTGAGGCCCTTCTTCAATGCAAGAAAGCCCGACTGAGGGCTAAAGACGTTATGTCTTCTCCGATTATTGCGGTTAAACCCTATGATAATGTCGAGAAAGTAATCAAGCTGATGAACGAGCACAACATATCCCAAGTTCCCGTAATAGCAGGAAATAAGGTCGTAGGTTCAATAACTGATAAGGTTCTCGTGAGAAAAAGCTTAGAATATGAGGACATCTACGAGAGAAAGGCCATGGAAGTCATGGAGGAGCCTTTCCCAATAGTCAACGAGGAGGAGGACATTGAAGTTGTTAAGTATCTCCTTGAAGAGCATCCGGCTGTTATTGTGCAGAACAAAGAAGGTAAGCCCGTAGGAATAATAACCCGATCAGACTTGTTCCGACTTAAGTAATCAGCCAGCCGTCCATTCATCATCTCTCAGCGTCGGAAGGCCTCATCCCCAGTAGACTATTCCTGCTGCAGTTTTTAAGTTTTAATCTTTGATTTTCTCCCATTTCTTTATGCTATCCTCCAATGCTTTTCTAACAACTTTTCCAATGGACATTCCAATTTCAGTTGCAGTTCCAGCCCACTCTTCGCTTCCCTCGTAAGCAAACACTCCAATCCCATCGCTTGTTGTTCCCGTTGCGTTATAGCCAAGCTTCAGCAGGGTGTAAGTTTTTGCTTCTGTTGCAGTCATTATAGCATTTGCCAATGCTCCAATGGTTAGACCCTCATGTATTATGAGAGCAATGTTTATAGTTCCAGGCTTCCATGGCGGAGGATCATCACCCGCTATCGCAGGATTTGTTATTCCTGCCGTTATATATGCCTCAACTCTCCCGCTTTTTGCATGGGCGAGAACTTTTGGAATATCTGCTGCTGTCATAAAGCCTACAAAATTCTCTAACCCATTTTGTTTTTCAAAATTGAGGCAATCCTCTTTATAATTCCCATTGTAGTTCTTGTGAACCTTCATAAAGAAGAAGCCGTTAGCCTTGAATAACCCACCGTTATGGGGGGCATTGCTTAAGCTAAGCATCGGTTCTTTGAAGGGGTGAATATAGTGTTTGCCGAGCATGGATTTTAATACCCCTTTTCGTTTAAGAGCTTGACGATGCAAAAGTTTCGGAATACTTTTAAGTATTAGTGAGAAAAATGGATGATTGTATTGGGGGGTGTTAAAATGGATCCAATGGAAAAGATGTTTGATGAGGCCGCAAAGAATCCCAAGATGAGAAAAAAGATAAAAGTAAAAGCGATGCTTTCACTTATTCTGTTTGTTGTGTTCCTCTTAGCACTGTTTACTGCTATAGGCATGCTATGGGCTACAAAAAACGGAACGTTCCTCGGAATGACAAAGGCTCAAATCTTTGCAATTAGAACAAAAGTCGCCCTCATTATGAACATCCTTATCATTGCCCACATCATAGTCAACAGAAAAGTTTTCATCAAGGAACTAAAGGTTCTTTTTGGATGATTTTGTCTGTTTTATTTTTTGTTGCTCTAAAAATGTAAAGTGAAAGTAAAAATACAGAAAAACAACGAATTCAAGCTTTTCCCCCAATCTTCATTAGCCTTTCATAAAGCTCATCAACCTTCTTTGCGACATCTTCAACAGTAAAGCCTTTCTTAACGGCCAGCCAAACTGCTCCTCCTGCTCCCACGCCTTCTTTCACATAGCCCCTCTCATAATCTTGCAGACCCTTAAACCTGCTCTTTGAAAAATCAAGCTCGGCATAGTAGTAAATTATACTGATGTCTTTTGCTGTCTCCTTGAACGTTGAACTCTCATCATTTACAACCCACTTCGTCGTAGCAATCATGAATCTGCTCAAATCTTCTCCCATTGCCTTGAGGAGAGCAACTACTGCAAGCATTTGAGTTCCACCAGCTAAGACAACTTTGCCCTTAAATCCTTGAGAAATCCCAATAACCGTTGCCATCATTGGATCGCCGAACTCTTCCAATGCTCTTAAAGGATCATCTTTGAGATCTCCTTTCTCAACGCCAGCTCTCTTGAAGCCCTCCATGATTACCTTCTCCTTCAAGTTTTGTGGATTGTTTGGCGAAGCTGATGAAGTTCTTGCCCTATATCCCAAAGCCCAGAGAACTGCTTGAGCCGTTGTAGTTCCTCCAGGTGTTGATTCCCCAATTACAATTTCTTTTAATCCGAGCTTGTTTAGTTGATCTCCAAAGAGTTTGGCCTTTTCTATGATTTCCCTGGCCTCTGGAAGAGCTTTTTGTTTTCTAAAGTCTCTTCCAACAGCATCACTTATGTGAACATGAGGAACTAATGGAGCTAGATATGTACCTCCCCTAACAATTACAATTGGAAAATCCGCCAACTCTTTAGCGGCTTTTGTGATTATAGCCGGTGTTGGGTGACCTTCTGGGGTAACGGGGATAACATCAATGATTTTAGGCTTTTCATAAAACAGATATTCGGCATCTGCCGGAGGAGTCAGCTTTGTCAGTTCTGGTGTTGCTCCAGCAACACTTATTCCTGAAATTGTGCTTATCTCAGTATTTCCCAAAACTACCAGCATCATGGTTACCACCTCTGGCAATTTTATCCAACAAACTTATATACCCTTCGCCTATATTTTTGCTGAAGATTGGACAAATAATCCAAGGTGGGAATCATGAAGAAAAAAACTGCTTTGCTGTTGATATTGCTGATGTTTGGAGTAATAATAGCAGGCTGTATAAATCAACAGACATCTTCAACCCCAAGCACAAATCCAACAAGCACAGCCACTCAAACAACCTCACCCCTTAAAGAGACGGCAACAGCCCAGCCAACTTCAACTACACAAGTTCCAACAGACACCGAAAAACCAAAGTATCCGATTACTATTACCGATTTTGCAGATAGAAAAGTCACCATTGAGAAAGAGCCCCAGAAAATTGTTTCCTTAGCTCCAAGTATAACCGAAACCCTATACTTCCTCGGGGCTTTGGATAAAGTTGTAGGTGTTACCCAATATGATGATTTTCCACCTGGAGTTCAAGAAGGTAGAACAGTTATCGGTGGATTTAGCAATCCAAATATCGAAATAATTGCATCTCTGAAGCCTGATTTAGTCATTGCCACATCTATGCACATGAAGTACCTTGATCAACTTGAGCAGATTGCCCCAGTTATAATCATTGACCCCAAGAACATGGATGACATCTACAAAGCGATTGAGCTTCTCGGCAAGGTTGTCAACAAGGAAGAACAGGCACAAAAAGTCATTGCAGATATGAAGTCGAAGGTCGAGGAAATTCAAAATGCAGTTAAGAACAAGTCAAAAGTCAGGGTCTTTTATGTTGTCTGGAATAATCCTCTGATGACTGCTGGAAAGGGAACTTTCATTGATGATTTGATTAAATTAGCTGGTGGAGAAAACATATTCAGTGATGTTGAAGGTTGGGCTCAGGTGAGTGTAGAACAGGTTTTGGCTAAAGACCCAGAAGTCATAATTCTCACGCCTCATTGTGGAATGACAGTTCAAGACATATACAACAGCGAACTTTCAAAGACAACAGCCGCCAAGGAAGGAAAAGTTGTGGTCATTCAAAATGATAACGTTCTCGTAAGACCCTCACCTAGAATAGTCCAAGGCCTTGAGGAACTCGCAAAGGCTATTCATCCTGATGCCTTTGGAGGAAAATACCCACTCACTGTTGTTGACTTCATGAACAGAACAGTCACAATTGAAAAAGAGCCCCAAAGAATTGTCTCACTTGCACCAAGTATAACAGAAACTCTGTTCTATATAGGTGCCGGTGATAAGGTTGTTGGCGTTACAAAGTACGATGACTTCCCACCTCAAGTAGCTAATATTACGAAAATTGGTGGCTTTAGCGATCCTAATGTTGAGATTATCGCATCACTTAAGCCAGACTTGATTATCGGAACTTCAATGCACATTAAATATCTTGACCAGCTCCAGCAGATTGCGCCAGTAATAATCGTTGCGCCAAGAAACATTGATGAAATCTATAAACAAATTGAGCTTTTGGGTAAGGTTACCAACAGGGAAGAATATGCACAGAGTGTTGTTAATGATATGAAGGCAAAAGTTGAGTACATAACTTCAATGGTCAAGGACAAGCCAAAGCCAAAGGTTTTCTTCATAAGCTGGTGGAACCCAATCTACACTCCAGGAAAGGATACATTCCAAGGGGATCTTATTAAACTAGCTGGTGGAGAGAATTTATTCAATGATTTAACTGGCTGGGCACAGGTGAGCATTGAGCAGGTGTTGGCAAGAAATCCAGAAATCATAATACTCTCAGCTCATGCTGGAATTTCACCAGAACAGCTCTGCGAGGCAGAGCTCGCAAAGACAGATGCCGTGAAGAACGGCAGAGTTTATGTTATAAGCGATGACAACATAATTTCGCGTCCAGGGCCTAGGATTGTGCTGGGCTTAGAAGAGCTAGCGGAGTTCATACATCCTGAAGTTTTCAACTATGAACCGCAACCATTGAAATGCAGCGCTACAGCTTCTGGTTAAACTTTCTCTTCTTACTATTTCTTTTGGTGATTGCTATGACGAATGTTTACCACATTGTCCAATTTCAAAGCGGAGATGCATATGTGCTTTTCTATGGTTGCCATTGGCGCTGTTCTTATTGTGTATGGGCGTTTGAAAAATGGAATCTGTGTCTTCCAAACGATTTAAAGAGAAAGCTTGATAAGCTGTGGATCAAGAAGAACATTAAATTTTTGAGCATTGAGGAAGTTGTGGGAATTTTAAAGGAAAACGGTGTTAAGTTAGCTTTTTTCGGAGGCGGAGAGCCTACAATTGATAGAGAGCTCAAACCGTTGATAAAACGCCTGAAAAAAGAAGGGATTGACGTGTGGCTTGTTACTAATGGCGAGCTTTTGGATAAGGAGCTTGTTGATTTGGTAAAAGGAATAACATTCAGCATAAAAGCCCTTGATGATGAGCTTCACAAGAAAATAACTGGAGTTCCTAACTATAAGGCTCTTGAGAACTTTAAGCGCTTTGCAAAAAGCGGAAAAATAGTTGCCGAAACTGTTTATGTTAAAGATCTAGTAGAATGTGATGAAATCCTAAAAATAGCTAAGTTTATCGTATCACTAAACCCAGACATCAGGTTCAGAATTGACCCCCTTGTCCAGAATCCTGTATATGAAGAGGTTGATGAATGCATAAGGAAAGTGAGAAAAATCCTGCCAAACACATATAGAATAAAGGCAACAGGAAAAGGTAAGCTTCCTAATTTGCTTTATCCCAAACTAGGTGAGTAAAATGGGAAAGGCGCTCATGATTCAAGGAACATCATCTGGAGCTGGAAAATCTCTCTTAGCATTAGCTTTGTGCAGAATCTTCACAAATATGGGCTATGACGTAGTCCCATTCAAGAGTCAAAACATGAGCCTAAACTCTGCTCCAAGTATAGAAGGCGGAGAAATTAGCAGAGCGCAGTATTTACAGGCTTTAGCATGCAAAAAGAAACCCTCAATAAAGTTCAATCCAATTCTGCTCAAGCCTGAAGGGAATATGAGGAGTCAAGTTGTATTTATGGGAAAGCCAATAGGAAGCGTCTCCGCTAAAGATTATATGCTCTCTAAGAAGGAGGAGCTTTTTAGAAAAGCCATGCAGGTTTTAGATGAGCTTTTAAAAAAGCATGACATAGTTGTGATTGAAGGTGCCGGCTCACCTGTGGAAATTAATCTCAAAGACTATGATATAGCTAACATGCGTGTTGCAAAGCATGTAGATGCTAAAGTAATCCTCGTTACAGATATTGACAGAGGAGGGAGCTTTGCCTCAATAGTTGGCACAATGGAATTATTAAGCAAAGAAGAGCGGGAACTAGTGATGGGATTTGTCTTCAACAAGTTTAGGGGAGATGTCTCTCTTCTGAAGCCTGGCTTTGAATATCTTGAGAGGAAATACGGTAAGAAAGTTTTGGGTGTAATACCATACACGGAGCACAAAATCCCAGAGGAAGATTCTCTCGTTAGCTTTCCAAAGATTAAGGGCGATTTGCACATCCAAATTATTAAGCTTCCTCATATAAGCAACTTCACAGATTTTGAACCCCTTCATTGGGCAAATGGTATTGATTATGTAACGAAGGCTGAGGAAATCAAAGGGGATTTAATCATAATACCCGGAAGCAAGAATACCGTTGAAGACTTGTTCTGGATGAGAGAGAACGGCATTGAAGATGCTATAGTTCAGGCACACAAAGATGGAGCGTTTGTTGTAGGGATTTGCGGCGGCTTTCAGATGCTCGGAGAGAAAATTATTGACAGCATCGAATCAAAGCGCGGTGAGGTTAAGGGAATTGGACTGTTGAAAGCTAAAACGGTATTTGCTAAAACCAAGAGAACAAACCATTTGAAGGCTGAAGTTCTCTGGGAGCCGTTTAAGGGTATGAGGGTTGAGGGCTATGAGATCAGAATGGGACGCTCTGTATCAGAAAAGCCATTTTCAATAATACGTGAGATAAATGAAACTAAGGCTTTTGAGCCTGAAGGAGCTGTTGGTAGAAGAGTTTTTGGCACTTATCTTCATGGAATCTTCCACAACTTTGAATTTACAGAGCAGTTTTTGAACATGCTTCGCTTAGAAAGGGGTCTTGAACCGATTACAGTGCGGAGATGGAGCATTGAAGAAGAAATCGAACAGTTTGCAAAGATAGTTAAGAAGAGCATTGACATAGATTACATCCTTGAGGTGCTTGAGTAGTCAAAGTTTATTAATTTTGAAGTCCCAGATAAGAGTATGAAAGAGAAATTCACATCTATTGCACTATTAGTTTTGATTATTTTAGCAACTGCGTGTATATCTCATTTTAATTCCACAAACTCAACCCAGATTCCATCCAAGCTTCAAACATCTACCGAATCTCATGCTATTGAAACTACAAGTACTGTTTCTACCCAAACATTTACCACAGCTACTGCTTCAATCTCTGCAACAACTTCCTCAGCAACTACGTCAGCTCCTGCAGAGACACTACCATCAGCTTCCAGTATTCCCAAACCCACGACTTCTTCTCCAATTATGTCAACATCTACATCATCAACACCCACAACCAACTCAACTCTACTTCCAAAAACCTTAACAATCAGTAGCTGGGCGTATCAGCTTCAAAACGCAGACCCTGAGGAAATTGCTAAATCTGGTTTTGATCTTGTAGTTATCGATTACTCAAGAGATGGAACTGATGATAAAGCTTATTCAAGAAGCGAGATTGAAAAAATAAAGGCCGCAGGAGTTATCCCCGTGGCATACATCAGCATTGGCGAGGCTGAAGACTACCGCTTCTACTGGCGCGAAGAGTGGAAAACAAATCCCCCTGCATGGCTTGGCAAAGAAAATCCCGAATGGCCAGGCTGCTATGCTGTAAAATACTGGGATGAGGAGTGGAAGCGCATCGTGTTCGCGTATCTTGATAAGATACTTGCCCAAGGTTTTCAGGGGGTTTACCTTGATAAAGTTGATGAATTTGAATACTGGGCTGATAATGGATATAATGAGAACTGGATAGCAAAACAAATGATAGAACTCATCCTTGAAATAGCAAACTACACAAGAAGCAGAACTGGAGAGACCTTCCTCATAATCCCTCAAAACGGTGAGAACCTTCTCGACTATGATGACGGCAGACTTTTAGCAGCTGTGTCTGGCTGGGCCTCAGAAGATGTGTTCTACAATGGACTTGAGCTAAGTCCGTGGACCGCTGAGAAGGTTTCGTATCTCGATAAAATAATTAGAGTCAAAAAATTTGTGCTTGTAGTGGACTATGTGGATGATGGCACAAGAAGTGAGGAGGACATAAAGAGGATCCTTGATTTTCGCAGCAAAGCGATGAAACGGGGTTATATTCCCTATGCTGCTCTTGTAGATCGGGAACTGGACGAACTTAACATAATTCCAGGAATTCAACCATAGCCTAGTATTTTTGAAATTTTTTCTGCAAGCTTCAACTCCTCAGGGGTATTCACATTCAAGGCCAGCAGTGGATTGCTGAGCTCAAAAAATTCTTCTCCCTCTTCAGCCACAGCATTTAATCCAACAATCGCATATCCTTTATAGACTACAGGGTTGAGATCTTTTGGAACAAGGCTTAGAGGAAGGACTCCTGTTAAGCTTGTCTTTCCATCAAAGGCTTTCTTAATGAGCCAGAAATCACTTGCTTTCACAAAAGGAACGTCTGCAGAGACGCTTATAAAGGGTCCAAACTCTTTTAAAAGCTCTTGAATATCATGAATGTATCCCTTTCCGCTTGTTTCAACAAAGGAGATTCCTTCTTTAATGCAGAATCCCTTCGTTTTAGGCGTATTTTTGCTCAATGCAATTAGAACATCATCAACTTTTTCTGCCTGCTCATAAATCCAGAAAAACATAGGCTTACCTGCAATTTTAAGAATTGGCTTTTCCTTTCCCATTCTGCTTGATTTTCCGCCTGCTAGGATTATTATCATAAATACCACCAAACAAAAGCCAAAATCAAAAGCGTTCCTGCCCTTGTTATTTCAGCTATTGCCCCGATGCAGTCGCCATTTAAACCGCCAAAGTTGTCAAGGCTGAGCTTTATAACATAAGCTCCAATTAAAAGGCATAAAATTGAGAACACTACTTTTTGATTGTAAATTACCAGTGGAAGAAGCAATGCTATGTAAATCAAACTTCCAATGAAAAGCTGCTTTCTGTTCATGGCTTCCATGAAATATGCTCCCAATCCTTTTCCGAGAGGCTTTCTTGTTGCCAATGCAAGAACCATCGCATATTTTGAGTTGAGTTCACTGATGAAAAGGGCATAAAATGGGGCATAGTTCAAGGAATAAACCTGAATGAACAGAACCATAACAACTGCGAAGATTCCTGCTATGCCCGTGTTTAAGTCCTTCATGGCTTTAATTTTCCTTTCTCTGTCTCCTTTAACCATAATTCCATCAGCAAAGTCAGCAAGTCCATCAAGATGAAGCAGGCCTATTGTAAAATACAGGAACAGAACCGTGATTATATTCTTGAGGGGGAAGTCGAAGTAAAGGACAAGTGTAGGCAAAGCTGAAGTGATAACTGCTAAAAGAGGAAACGCCCAAATCTCATGCCTCACCTTTTCAAAATCTCCATGCAAGGGAATTCTCGTCATAAAAGGTATAATATTTTTCATTGGATCACCTCGGCTAATTAATCCAATGTTAAAAAGCCTTAAAAATTCTGCCTCTAATTATCCTGTGCAATGAAGAAAGAACACTACCGAATATTGCTCATCGTTGTTTTGGTTCTTGCCTTCATATACACGCTCGGCTTAGCTGGAATTCTGCCTTTTACGGTCAGCTATTACATTACGATTCTTTTCATATTTCTGTTTCTCTTCCTTCGCTGGGAGTCTCGGCTGAATCGAAATGCATAGTCTCGAAGAGCTTGGTCATGCAGCCAGCTATGAATCCTCCAACTGCATCATCTAAAAATGGGGGTAGCTCTTTTAACATTCCTGGCTTTTTGGTGTCGTAGTAGAAGAAGTTGAAGAGCGCCATCTTTCCGCCAATGTATTCTGCAAGGTCAATGCCAATTAATTCATCTGCAACTAAATTGACTGGGTCTCCTTTGACTTTAAAGTTCTCCTCAAGGAGCAATGCAGCCATAAGAAGGGCTTGAACATTGACATCCTTGAGATAGTGGAGCATCAGGGACTTAAGCTTTCTTCTGACTTCTTCAGCATCATCCCCAATGTAGAGCTCCATAGCTGCATCAAGCATCTTTTCAATGGTTATACCCTTAGATTCGAGCTTTTCAATCATTTTTTCACCAGCCTGAACCTCAACCACCAATACCTTTCACTCTCCTCAACTTTCAACGGCTTTAGCTCAAAGCTCTTCTCGAATAATGGACACTTTAAAACCACCGTGTGGAACTCTGCAAATTCTCCGACAGGGTCAACATCAGGATTTCTTTCTAAAAACCTCTCTAAATCTTCAATGCTTCCGAATGTATATCCAAGCCAATCCTTTGGGAGTTTCTCTTTGTTCACAGCGATAATTGAATATTCAAAGCCAGCGTTGATTATCTCTTTTGCTAACTCAAGCGTGTTTCTGTCCCACAGCGGTTCTAGGGCTTCTGTTCCACTCTTCTCAGCAAGCCATTCAACCCACTTTAAATGATCTTCAAGCAGGACATCACCTGCAATTATGTAATCAACATCGAGGGATGCTATGAACTCAGCTAGGGCTTCACTTCCTTTAGCCATATCAAAAATTAGCAGTTCTCTATTCATTGCATTTGCAATCTTTTTTAGTTCGTCCAGGTTTTCATAGTGAGGTGAAGCTCCAATGGTGGTTTTTAAGATCAAGAGATATGGGACTTTGATCCCTTGTTTTTCAGCTAAGTATGTTGCATAAAGTCCGTCTTTACCTCCCGAAAAGAAGGCTATGCCTTTCAAATTTGTCCCTCCAATTTACCCTGCTCATATTCCTCACGAATCTTTTGAAGAGTTATCTCATCAACATATGGTATTATTGCTCCGCAATCAATGCAAAGCCATGGGTAGGCTCTGATGATTCCACTAAAAGCTGCCTTCAGACCTTTTTTCCAAGGAGCTCTCCAGAAATAAGTTGCGTAACCTTCGTGATTGCTCTTAGCTTTTATCATGGTTCCACCACAGAAGGGACATTTTCTCGTTTCCATAAAACCACCTAAAAATTACAGCAACTTTGGATGTTTTATCCTTTGCTGTCTTTAATCGGTGCAATTGCTTAATTATTTAATTAAATAATTCGTTAATCACATAGTGTCCATCTGTATATTTTAAGACTGGGACGAGTTTTTCAATTAACTCAGGCTTCTTTAAAATGCTCCTCAGCCTCTTCTCATGAGCTTTAAAGCTCCTCGAAAGCCAAGAAGGGTATAACTTCAATCGTTCACCACACAAAAGTCTTTCTCTTTCGCATCTTTCCCATAAGTCCTCTGCTCTCGCTTTTCCTTTTTCGTAAGCTTCCAGATATAAATCCCACAGCGTCGGCCTCCTCGTCCACTCAACTTCTAAAAAGCTCATCCCACAGCAGTCAATGGTTTTAGGCTCGTGAAGATTGAAGAGACCTTCTTTGCACGTTGCAAATGCTAAACCTCTCCTTTTGGATTTCTTTGCAAATAATTCTGCAGTTTTAAGTTTGTACTCAAGAGGAACTTGAATAAGGGGTGTTTCTTCATTTGATGTCCTCGGCAGATATGAGTCCCATTCTTTGCTGTAAACCTCGCTATAGTTGGAAAAGAGTCTTTTATAGAACTCAAAATTTTCTCTTTCAACTCTGAGAAACTCGACTATGACCATTCTAGCACCAGCCCAAGCAATTTCATCTAAAAATTCCTCCACATTTCTGTCGCTTAGCCCCGGAATCAATGGCTGAATCCTAACTACCGTTGGAATTCCGACTTCACTCGCTTTTTCCACTAGCCTTAATCTTTCTTCAATTGAACTTGCTAAAGGTTCAAGGATTCTAACTTCCTTAGCGTCTTTCTCTGCCGTTATGCTGACTTGAAGAACCAGCAAACCTTCAGACGCCAAATCTTCAAGGACTTTGAGGTGTTTTTCTGAGGGATAAAGTTTTGTATTCACAATCACTGGCACTTTGAGCTTGTATGCCAACTTAAGTGCTTTGAGTGTTATTTTAGCTGGGGATTGAAAGGGGTCACTTAGAGCCGAGAATCTAACTGGAGCTACTGGAATGTTCTTTTCCACGAGTTTTCCCAAAGCTTTGATTAATCTAAAAACATCAAAAATAGGCCTAGGACTCCCATGAGAACCTCTATACCACCTTGCATAGCAGTAAGCACATCCAAGTGAGCAAGTTGTGAAGACTTCTCCTCTAATTATGCTGTGACATAGACCACTCACGTGACTGCTTGTGCCGATTGTAAAGTATTCCAGCTTGACCATCACTGATATAAATGCAAGTTTTGATTTATATTCATGCTGCTGAGATTTGAAAGTCTGAAAAAGATCGGCGACATTTACATCAACCCAAGGAACTTTAAAATTATGCCACTATTTTTGAGAGACTGGAGAGATTTACTCTTCCTAGACGAGAAAACTTATGGAATTTATGCTAAGACTATTTACAATCCAAAAGAGCGCTTTTTAATTAAAAGCGAGAAAGATGAGCAAAAGGCATTCAAACTTGTGGAGCTGTACAATGAATTGCTTAAAAATCCCACCAAGTTATGTCACAAGGAATACTACGAATACCAGCTCAAGGTTAAACAGTTTGAGGGCTTGCCTTTTGCTAATGGTTGGGTTGGTTCAAAGGTTGTTTTAGTTGGAGAAGCTCCGGGAAGGAAAGGCTGTGGATACACGGGAATATGCTTTTATAGAGATGCCTCTGGAATGCTGCTCAGAAAAGCTCTCTTTTCCCTTGGCATTAACCCGGATTTTGTGTATATCACAAATGTTGTAAAATGCAATCCCCCAGAGAATAAGCTCAAAGGATTCGATGAGCGAGAGCTTTCTCTTCTCAAGAAAGAGCTTGAAATTTTAAGACCAAAAACAATTTTTGCCCTAGGAAGGACAGCAGAAAAAGCGTTGAAAAGAAGTGGCTTTGATGCTATCTATTTGAGACATCCAGCCTGGTACGTGCGCAGAGGCTTGAGAGAGCCAAGCGAGGAGATGCTGGAAGAGTATGAGGTCATAAGGAAAAGCTTAAATATTACCAAATAAGTAATATACTTGGTGAGTAATATGTTCTACAACAGGAAGGTTGAGCTTGAAAAGCTTGAAAAAATTTATGCCCATCCAGGTTCAACTTTCATTGTCATTTATGGGCGGCGGAGAGTAGGTAAAACAGCGCTCGTTAGGGAGTTCCTTAAGAATAAGCTCGGTCTTTACTTTTTTGTCGGAGAGAAGGATGAAGCAATGTTGATTGGAGAATACTTGAAAGAGATAGAAAATGTTCTCGGTGAGCACCTTCCAAGCTACTTTACACCAAGATTTTCTTCCCTTGAAGAGCTCTTTGAATTTTTGCTTAGCTTTTCTAAGGAGCAAAAGCTTATTGTTGTCTTTGATGAGTTCCAGAACTTTCGCTCAGTTAAACCCTCTTTCTTCTCTTCCCTTCAAAAGCTGTGGGACATGAAAGGGGACTCCAATCTTATACTCATTGGGGTGGGTTCATATGTTGGCATGATGAAGCGCATTTTCATGGATAACAAGGAACCGCTTTTTGGCAGAGTTGATGAATGGATAAAGCTGAGACCGTTTGACTTCTGGACTGCCTATGATTTCGTGAATACATTTGCTAATGTGTCCCCTAATCATTTTGTTGAGCTTTACTCCGCCCTCGGTGGCATGCCCCGATACCTTCTTTACTTGAAGAGATACTACACAGGAAACGTGGCTGAAACTCTCAATAATCTCTTTTTCGATGAGTTTGCCCCCCTCCGTGAAGAGGGCTTAAATACACTCAAGCTTGAGTTTGGCAGATTTTACCGCTCATACTTCTCGATACTGGAAGCTGTTAGCCTTGGCTATGTTACGCCAAAGGAAATAAGCGACAAGACCGGGCTTAAGCTTCTCACCGTTGGCAAGTATCTCAGCGAGCTGACGAATCATTACGAATACTTGAGGAGGGAAGTGCCCGTTACCGAAGACCCACGAAAGACAAGGAAAGTGTCTTACAGAGTAGCTGATGAGTTCTTCAACTTCTGGTTCCGATTCGTCTATCACAACTACACATACCTGGAGGAAGGCAACCTTGATCTGGTGCTTGATGATCTGGAAAAGAACTTTCCAGCCTTTGTTGGAAAAACCTATGAGAGGACAGCCCTTGAATTCGTTAAGCAGATAAATCTGGGCTTTAAACCTATGAGGGTTGGCCGCTGGTGGCACAAAGGAGAGGAAATAGATGTTGTTGCCTATGACAGAGAAAATATAGCATTGTTTGAAGTTAAGTGGAGTGACCTGAAAAAAATTGATGTCTCAAGGATTCTCAGGAAGCTCAAGAGAAAGTCCAAACTTTTGCCCCTTACTGGAAGTCTTCGGTTGGGAGTTATCGCCAGAACCATTGAAGATAAGGAACATTTTTTGGAAAATGGTTTTCTGGTGTTTGATCTTGAGGATTTGTTGCTGAAAAGAAAAAAGAAAGAGCATCAGCAACTTTAAATCCATTAAGTCAAACACCAATCTTCTCCTCTCAGCTTCTCTTTTTCAGCCCTCTTTGCCACATGTCCGTAGATTTTTCAGTTGTCAGGTACAGCTAATTCCGCTTTCATTTTCAAATTTTTTAGTATTTTTCTGGCTATCCTTTTCTACCTAAGTTCCTCCCCTTCACCCCAACAAAATCCTCAAAGTGCTCTATCGGATGTTCAATTAAACCAAGCTCTATCTCCTCTTTAAACGGATAAATAAATGAGTAGGAAGAGCTGACAAAGGAAATCAGTGAGCTTAGAATGCTCGTCCTTAAAAAGTTCTCATGACTAAACAACAGGAAAACTCAAAAGTTAAAAGGACAAAATATCCAGCTATTCAAGATGAACATGGAGTACATCTGGATATTCATACTCGCCATTATCTGGGACTTAACTCTGGGTGAGCCTCCCGTTTTGCTTCACCCTACAGTGTGGTTTGGTAAGCTAATCGGCTTTTTTGATAGGCATTACAAAAGAAGGAGTCCAGCTTTAGATTTTGCTGCAGGAGCTTTTGCTTCCCTATTTGTGATTGCATTTGCTTTTGCTCTTTCAAGGCTTCCAGAGTTTTTACCTAAATGGATAGGTTTTGCTTTGAGCGTTTACTTCCTAAAGAGCTCATTTGCTATCAAAAGCCTTGCTCAGCACGTGAAAAACACAATAAAGGAGGATATTGAGGAGCAGCGAAAGTATGTCAGCTGGATTGTGAGCAGAGATGTATCAAAGCTGGATAGGGCTCATTTAAATTCAGCAGCAATTGAAAGCTTAGCTGAGAACATAACTGACAGCGTAGTTGCCCCTCTATTCTATTATCTTATCTTTGGACTAAGTGGTGCTCTAGTTTATAGAGCTGTAAACACCCTCGATGCCATGATTGGATACAAAAATGAACGCTATCTTTATTTTGGCAGGTTTGCAGCTCGTTTTGACGATTTGCTTAACTTTGTTCCTGCAAGAATTACCGTTCTGCTGTTTCTACCCTTTAATCCAAGAAAAGTCATAGAATACTGGAGAAAAGCCAAGTTCAAGCTTAACTCTGATAAGCCAATAGCCGCAATGAGTGCCGTTTTAGAGGTTTGGCTTGAGAAAACAGGCGTTTACAGATTTGAGGGGAAAGAACCGACATTAGAGGATATTAGAAAAGCTTTAAAGGTTTATTGGATTGTAGTTGGAGAATGGATAGCATTTGTATTTGTTTCCGAAATCGTTAAATCGTTTTTTGTACAATAACTGAAGGGGATAGTGATGAAGTCCCTTGAGGAGATTGAGGAAATCCTGCGCAGGCACAAAGACGAACTGCATAAAAGATTCGGTGTAAAAAAGATTGCAATTTTCGGATCATATGCGAGAGGAGAAGCTGATGAGCTTAGTGATATTGATATCCTCATTGAGTTTGAGAGACCAATTGGTTGGGAAATTGTGGATTTAAAAGAGTATCTTGAGGAAATCCTCGGAGTTAGAGTTGATTTAATTACTAAAAACGCTGCATTAAGCCGAAAAAGATTGTGGGAACAAATTAGGAGGGACATTGTTTATGTCTAAGAGGGACTATCGGCTTTTTCTTCAAGACATACTGGAAAGTATTGAACGAATTGAGGAATATACAGAAGGATATAATTTCGAAACCTTTGCAAAAGACAGAAAAACTTGTGATGCCGTTCTGAGAAACTTGGAGATAATTGGAGAAGCTGCCAAGCATATCCCTGAGAATATACGGATGCAACATCCCGAAATTCCATGGAAGCGCGTGATTTGATTAAGAAACGTAGTTATCCATCATTATTTTGGTGTCGATTTGAGCATAGTTTGGGTGATTATTAAAAAGCAGCTTCCTGAATTAAAGAAAGCTGTAATCAGCTTGCTGGAGGAAATATAATGCTTAAACCAGTTAAATTTAAAGCTTGCCACGGCGGTGCAAGAGAAGAAGGGCTGCTGGATTTTTCTGCCTCTCTAAATCCTTACCTTCCAGAATGGATAGATGATATGTTTGAACGTGCTAAGGCCTTAAGCAATCGCTACATTTATTGGGAAAAACTTGAGGAAGAACTCTCGAATTTGATTGGCGAAAACGTAACAGTCACAGCGGGAATAACTGAGGCTTTGTATTTACTTGGCATCCTTGCGATGAAAGAAAGAAGGAAGGTAATTATCCCAGAGCACACTTATGAAGAGTATGAAAGAATTGCAAGGATTTTTAATGCTGAGGTTATCAGAGCTCCAAATAACCCAGAAGCGTTGGCTGAATTTGTTGCAAAGAGGAGCATTGTCTTCTTCTGCAATCCAAACAACCCAGATGGCAAATTTTATCCGCCAAAAAAACTTAAACCTTTAATTCAAGCGGTGGAAGATACAGATTCACTCCTGGTTTTAGACGAGGCATTCATAGATTTCGTTAAAGATGCCAGAAGCCCAGAAGGAGAAAACATTGTAAAGCTGAGAACATTTACAAAAAATTACGGCCTTCCTGGAATACGGGTCGGCTACGTCATTGGCTTCAGTGAGGCTTTTAAAAGCGTTAGAATGCCTTGGAGCATTGGTTCCCTAGGCTATGCTTTTTTGGAGTTCGTTATCAAAGATGAGTTTAAGCATTTGAAAAAAACTATGCCTCTAATCTGGAAAGAAAAAGAAAGAATAGAAAAGGTCCTCAATGTCAAAAGCGATGCAAACTTCTTCATAAAAAATGTCGGAGATGCAAAAAGAGCAGTTGAATTCTTCAAAAAGAAAAGAATAGCAGTTAGAGACTGCACATCTTTTGGCCTGCCAGAATATGTTCGCTTCAGTGTGAGAAAAAGAGAAGAAAACGAAAAGCTGATAGATGCTTTCAGAGAATTCTTCCAATGCTCTCCATAACAGTGGAGGAGATCCTCTCTCTTGCAATCTTTTCTGCAGTTCTCCTTCTGATCTCGTCTTCAACTTCCTCTGGTCTTCCAAAGAATATTGCCTCTGCTGGACACATTTCACTGCACGCAGGCTCTAAGCCAACCCTTCTTCTGTCAGCACACATGTCACACTTTGTGACCACCTTAAGCCTTGCTTCATAGCTTGGAGCACCAAATGGACAGACTGCGAGACACATGAGACAGCCAATACACTTCTTGGGGTCAATGATTACTGCACCATCGGTGTCCTTGTAGATAGCATTTGATGGACATACATTCATACATGGAGCTTTCTCACAGTGTCTACAGTTTATTGGAATCGGCAACCCTGATTCAGTGTAGTAAATTCTTATGTGAGGTTTTCCATGGTGAATAAACTCACAAACACTTTGACATGTTTCACATCCAATACACAAGCTGTAATCAACGTGAAGAATTCTCCTTGCCATTTTAATCACCTCCCAAGAAGCCACATGTGCATACTTTCAGCAGCTAGCAGTCCATCCAACACAGCCCTACCGACTTTTGATGGTCCAATAACAACGTCACCAGCGGCAAAAACACCTTCTCTGCTTGTCATGTGCCTTGAATCAACGACAATTCTGCCCTTCTTGTCAACAGCAATTCCAACATCTTCAGAAAAGGGTGGGGTGGGCCTTTGTCCAACTGCAAAGACTACATAATCCACATCGATTTGGAAGTTTGAACCTTCAATTGGAATTGGTTTCCTCCTTCCACTTTCGTCTGGCTCTCCAAGCTTACATTTTTGCAACTCGACAGCGACAACTTTTCCGTGTTCACCAATTATTCTCACTGGAACTGTAAGCTCGAGCCACCTAACACCTCTCTGCTTAAGGAGGTTTATCTCATAAGCACCGGCAGGAGCTTCCTTTATGGTCCTTCTATAACTCATGTAAACCTTCTCTGCTCCAAGAAGTAAGCTTTCCATAGCAGCATCTACAGCTGTGTGTCCGGCTCCAACCACCATGACTCTCTTTCCATCAATTGGAGGAACTTCATCCCAGCTCATGTGGCCGAGCTTTGCTGATTTGATTTTGAAGAGATAGTCCAAAGCTGGATAAACTCCTTCCAAATCGACACCCTCAATGTTTGGCATCCATGATTCCCAAGTTCCTGTTGCTATAAGAACAGCATCATATTTCTCAACTAGTTCATTGAAGTTTACGACATTCTCAACGAATTCATCTCCTTCCTCTTCACCGTTTCCGAATGCAACTTTGGTTTTGGGGAAAAACTTGACCTCAAATACATTTTCGAGTTCTTCATACCCCTTTCTGACTCTGTAGATAGGTATTCTAAACTCTGGGATCCCAAAGAGCATCAATCCACCAGGTTCTGGCAACTTGTCATATACGTGGACTTCGTGACCTTGGCAGACTAAATAACCTGCTGCACTTAATCCAGCAGGACCTGCACCAATTATTGCGACTTTTTTTCCTGTTGGTTCCGGTTTTTCTCTACATAGGAAAGCAAATCTCATACCTTTCATTAACATTCACCCCCTCAAATTAAATATCCCTCATATTTGTCAGAGACAGAGGAAATCTTCTTCATCTTGCATTCATCACAGATAAACGCAAACTCAACCTTTTCGCCCATTTTAAGTAGCTGTTGAGCATAATATTCGGCTTCTTTTTTAGTGCGCATCATCTTTCTGCCACATTCAAGGCAGTAAGCGTATTCAAATTCCAGTGTTATTTTATCCGGTTTTCTCTCTATTGCCCTAGTTGGACATACTTCGTTGCACTCAAAGCTACAGTTACCACAGTTTTCAGGAGAAAAGTGTATTATTCTTTTGCTGTCATCAGCTACCCCAATAGCGTCAAAGGGACATACATTTGCACATGCCGTACATCCGATGCATAGCTCAACTTTTAACATTTTCGCATCACTTTGGACATTTAGGTACTGATTTGAGCTGTAAGGCTATTTTATATCCAAATGAATACTTCTTGTCATTTACATTTTTCAAAAGAGGTTATAAAAGCGTTTTTTAAACAAAGTTTTCTCAACCAAAGGTTAATTGTTTTGTTTATTTCAAAAATAAAAATAAAGAAACCAATTACCATAGTTTATATTTACATAGTTCTACATTAGATTTTATGTTAACTAAGATGCTGGACTAGTATAAAGAATAACAGATAACCAGACAATTTTTGTTTTCATCTTTATGGTTGTGATAACAAAAATGGTTAAGAAAGGAATTTTAACCTATTAAACCATTTTGTTTACTGTTTTACGCTAAATCTCCAAAATTCTGAACTTTTAGTTGGAAATCTCTTGTTTTAGAAAAGTTTTTATAGTGATAGAGATAATGTACTATTGAATACATTTGGAGGGATGTACAATGTTGTGGGAATCCCAAATCCCCATAAACCAAATTTTTGAGCTCCGCTGCAGGACTATTGACTATTTTGGTGTTGGTGCAATTAACAAGTTCTATGACATAGCCAAAGACCTTAAGGAAAACCGCGGCATAAGTAGAGTTATCCTCGTCACTGGAAAAAGCTCATACAAGAAGTGTGGCGCTTGGGATGTTGTTAAACCAGCCCTCGAGGAAAACGGCATTGAGTATGTTCACTACGACAAAGTTGGTCCAAACCCAACAGTTGACATGGTCGATGAAGCCGCACAAATGGGAAAGGAATTCGGAGCACAGGCTGTTATAGGAATCGGTGGGGGAAGTCCAATAGACACTGCCAAGAGCGTTGCTATTTTGCTTGAGTATACCGATAAAACCGCAAGAGAGCTCTACAAGCTCCAGTTCTCCCCAAGAAAAGCAAAGCCAATTATTGCCATAAACACCACTCATGGTACTGGAACTGAGGTTAACAGATTTGCAGTTGCTTCAATCCTTGAGGAGGAGTACAAACCAGCCATAGCTTACGACTGTATCTACCCGCTCTACTCCATCGATGACCCCACACTTATGACAAAGCTTCCAGCTGATCAGACCCGCTATGTGACAATTGATGCCCTCAACCATGTCAACGAGGCCGCTACAACAAAGGTTGCCTCACCATATTCAATACTTCTTGCAAAGGAAACTGCCAGGCTTATCTTTGACTATCTTCCAGAGGCCTTAATTCACCCAGACAACCTTCAAGCAAAGTACTACCTCCTCTACGCTTCAGCAATAGCTGGAATTAGCTTCGATAATGGTCTGCTCCACTTCACCCACGCTCTCGAGCACCCGCTCAGCGCTGTAAAGCCAGACCTTCCACATGGTCTTGGTCTTGCAATTCTCTTACCAGCAGTTATCAAGCACATTTACCCAGCCACTGCAAGGATACTTGCTGAGATATACAGGCCACTCGTTCCAGAAGTTAAAGGAGTTCCGGGAGAGGCAGAGCTCGTAGCCAAGAAGGTTGAAGAGTGGCTGTTTGCTATCGGCATTACCCAGAAACTCACTGACGTTGGATTCTCTGAGGATGACGTGAAAAGGCTTACAGAACTCGCAATGACAACACCAAGCCTCAACCTGCTCCTGTCCCTTGCACCAGTTGAGGCTACAAAAGAGACCATTGAAGCAATTTATCGCGACTCACTTTATCCGCTTAGCAAGTGACGTAAGGGATATTTCTCCTTTTTTCTTTTGGCTTATTGAGAAGATTGTTCACTCTTGAGCTTGTACTTCACCAAATATCTCCCTCTCTCAAACTCCTCCTCACTTTCTAGGACTTCGACAGGCTCAATATTTAATCCAAAGTTCATTGCCTCCCACTTTATGTCCTCAAAGTAATCGTAAAGCCCGCAAGTTTTACAAAAGCTACCGTCAAACTCAATGATAACCTCATCTCCCTCAGCCTTGACAATTTTAGCTTGAGCCTCACTCCCATGATATTTATTAAACTCCTGGATAACTCTCTTTAGGACTTCCATACCCTCACCTCATTTAGGTTTAGATTTTTCATTTAAAAAGTTTATTAAATTAACCGAAGAGTTTAAAAATCAAACCTAGGAAGGTTAGTCCGATGATAAGGTTCGCTCAGAGAGAATATACCGACGAGGAGATTTACGAGATATTAGTTGATCCGGTTAGAGAGTGGTTTAGATGGAAATTTGGAACATTTACACCTCCTCAAAGATATGCAGTCATTGAGATTCACAAGGGTGAAAATGTTCTTATTTCTTCACCAACGGGCAGTGGAAAAACTCTATCCGCTTTTCTTGCTGCCATAAATGAGCTGATTTTATTGGGAAAAGAAGGCGAGCTTGAAGATAAAATCTACGTTCTCTATGTTTCTCCCCTCAGAGCTTTAAACAATGATATCAGAAGGAACCTAGAAGAACCACTCAGGGAAATTAGAGAAGTTGCTCAAAAGATGGGCTACGACTTGCCGGAGATAAGAGTCGCAGTGAGGACAAGCGACACTTCAAGCTATGAAAAGCAGAAGATGGTTAAAAAGCCACCTCATATTTTGATCACAACCCCAGAAAGTTTAGCTATAGCTTTAAACGCTCCAAAGTTTCGTGAGAGGTTAAAAACCGTTAAGTATGTCATAGTTGATGAAGTTCATGCATTAGCTGAAAATAAGCGCGGCTCTCACTTATCTTTAAGCCTTGAGAGGTTACAAAATTTAGCTGGAAACTTTGTTAGGATTGGGCTTAGTGCAACAATACATCCTCTCGAAGAAGTAGCGAAGTTCGTTTTCGGCTTTAATGATGATGGAACCCCTCGCCTCGGTTTGATTGTTGATGTCAGCTTTGCAAAGAAAACTGAAATCAAAGTGGAGAGTGTAGTTGAGGATTTAGTTTATGCCCCCGCGAGTGAGCTGAGCGAAGCTTTATATAAACGCTTGGATGAGCTCATTGAGCAGCACAGGACAGTCCTGATATTTACAAATACAAGGAGCGGTGCTGAGAGGGTTGCCTATCATCTCAAGAAAAAGTTCCCAAAATATGCGGAACTAATTGAAGCCCACCATTCGAGCCTTTCAAGAGATGTTAGGCTTGAAGTAGAGGAGAAACTGAAGAGGGGAGAACTTCGCTGTGTTGTTAGCTCCACATCGCTTGAGTTGGGCATAGACATCGGAAGCATTGACTTAGTTGTTCTGATAGGCTCACCCAAGAGTGTGAACAGAGCTCTGCAGAGAATTGGAAGGGCTGGTCATAGACTGCATGAAGTCAGCAAGGGAGTTATCCTTGTCTTGGATAGGGATGATCTGGTTGAATGTACTGTTTTAGCTCACAACGCGAGGAATAGAAAATTGGACAGAATTAAAATTCCGCAGAATCCTCTCGATGTTCTTGTTCAGCATGTTCTTGGCATGGCTTTGGAAAGAGTGTGGGACATTAACGAAGCGTATAAGCTTGTGAGAAGAGCGTATCCGTACCGCAACTTGAGTTTTGAAGACTTTATGAGTGTTCTTAGGTATTTAGCAGGGGAATATGCTGGGCTCGAGGAGAAGAAGGTTTATGCAAAGATTTGGCTCGATGAAAAGGAAGGCAAATTTGGAAAAAGAGGAAAAATGACGAGAGCAATCTACTACATGAACACAGGCACAATTCCAGATGAAGCCAAGATTGAAGTTTACACAATGGATAAGAGATTTATTGGAACGGTTGAGGAGGAATTCGCTGAACGCTTGATGCCCGGAGATATTTTTGTCTTAGCTGGAAGGACATATGAGTTTAAAAAGTCAAGGGGCAACAGAATTTACGTCGAGCCCAAAGAGGGAGCAAAGCCGACGATTCCAGCGTGGTTCTCCGAGATGTTGCCATTAAGCTTTGATTTAGCATTGGACATTCAGAGGTTTAGAAGAGAGGTTAAGGGTCTGCTGAACAATAGAAGAGCCAAAAGCTTTCTCATGAGGAAATATCAGATTGATGAAAAAGCAGCAAAAGCAATCTTAGGATATTTCAGAGAACAAGCAAAGTATTCAACAATTCCAGATGATGAAACCCTTTTGGTTGAGGAAGTTTTGGAAGAGAAAAGGGCAAAGTACTTCTTCCACACGCTGATAGGGAGGAGAGCAAATGAAGCCTTGAGTAGAGCTTTTGCATATCTAGTGAGCAAAAAGAAAAGATGCAATGTGGGAATTGCCATAAGCGATAATGGTTTTATGTTGATTTTGCCGAGAGAGAAGAGATTAAGTGAGGAGGAGATTAGAGCTTTATTCCAGCTTGAGGATTTAAGAGAAACTCTTAAGAAAGCTTTGGACAACACGGAGCTTTTGAAGAGAAGATTCAGACACGTCGCCAACAGGGGTCTGCTTATTTTGAGGAGGTACATGGGAAGAAAGAAAAGCTTAAGCAGACAGCAGCTGAATGCTCAAACCTTGTTGAGACTCCTCAAGAAGAATTATCCAGACTTTCCCCTCCTCAAAGAGGTTTATCGCGAGATTATGGAGGATAAGATGGACATTGATAATGCAGAGCTGTTTTTGAAATGGGTTAAAGAGGGCAAGATAAACATCGTTTTTGAACAAAATGAATTGCCAAGTCCATTCGCCTTCAACCTTGAAGTTATTGGAGCGAGCGATGTTGTGCTTATGGAAGACAGAAGGGAACTGATTAAGCAACTGCATAGGAAGATAATGGCTATGATTGGAGAGTTCAATTGAATGCCGTGATAAACTTTTTAAGTGTGAATTCTTAGTATTCAGGGGAGTGGTAATGAAAAGCTGGACAAAAAAGTTTCTTGGAGTATTCCTTCTACTATCAATCCAGCCACTCTTGGGATATTATGATTACATAAAGAGTGAAACTTTTATCAAGGAGCCTATCTGGAGTCTTGACAAATTCACCACCGGGGGTTTTATTAGAGGCAAATTTTATGATGACAAGCTTGTGGTAGCTGAAACAAATTTAAGCATATTTTCAAATGAAGGAAGTATTATCATGATATTTTCAGAGAGAGGAGAGCTTTTAAAGAGGTTTAAGACGAAGTTTAAGGTATATTCCTTTGCAGTTGCTGATAACACATTGTTTGTGAGTGAGTCAAAAATTCTCAACATAAAGGGTTCAACAATACATACACAGAATTTTATCTCTGCATATTCCCTCGATGGAAAGCTTCTCTGGCGGCAGAATATTTCTGCTTTCGCCTTGACTTACTCCAATGGCAGAATTTTTGGAATTGACAAAGAAAAGATTTTTGTCCTCGACACTAACGGCAATCTGCTTTGGAAGAAAACTATTAAGGGAAATCCCTACAGGATACTTTCGTGTGAGAACCTAGTTATAGTGAGTACTGAAAACATGAGAAGATACGAAGTACTAGCATTTTCATCCTCCGGAGATTTTCTTTGGAAGCTTGAAAATGATGTATCTGCACTGGATACAAACTGTCACCGTCTTTTAATACGTGGAAGCAACTGGTATGGTCTCTTTGATATGAGCGGTAACGAGCTGTGGATGAGAGAGATATCTTCCAGAAATCAAGTTATATTCAAAAGGGATAGCATTGCATTCTATAACTTTCATGCTCACTTGAGTAGGGCAGGAAATGTTTATTTGAGCGAAGTCAATTCTTTCACAATCCTTAATAATGATGGCAAGGTTATTGCCCATTACAACAAAACAATGGGAGACTTTCAAATTTCTCCAGATGAGAAGTTTATTTTCGATGGATATCAAGTGTTCGTAAATCCGCTCTACGATAAAGACCATGATAAAATTCCTGATGATGAAGATATCCTCCCCATAAATAATGAATTGCTGCATCAGCTTTTCGCTGCTTTTGGGATTAGTTTCATCTTTGCCTCACTCTATGAATGGCAGAAGAAAAGAAAAAGCAGAAGAGCCCATGAAAAATACTTAAGATTGAAAAGTGAACTGGAAAGACACTTGCTGTAACTTTCGGGAAGTTATACAAGTTTATAATACACTTTCAAAATCCCCCAAGTCCCACACAAGCCAGCCCTTTTCTCTGAGTTTTTCATTCCCTTCAACATCCCTTGCTATCAACCCATAAAACTTCTCCCACCCTTCCAGCCCAACCAGCTCGCTTTTCATCTCCAAATCCTTCAAAACTTTCTTAGCTTCTCTTTCGCTCAGCTCCTTCCACTTGACTTCAACAAACAGGGCTTTTCTCTCACGCTTATTCAAAGCCACTAGATCAATCTCCTCATCCTTATGCCACCACTTCCCAATCTTGGTGAACTTAAATGGAAGTTTTCCGGCTTTATTTAGCCTCACAAGGAACTGCCTCGCAACTTTCTCAAAAACCCAACCAAGATACCGACTGTAATCCTCCCGTATCTCTACAACATTGAAAGTTCCCTCTTCAATCCTCGACAGGTTAGGATAGATGTAGCGGAACCAGAATGCCAAGAAGTTGTCAGCAACATAGTAGCGTCCCTTCTTTGAAGCAGGCTTTTCTGTGACTGGAACTTCTCTCACGACTAAATCAGTTTCAATGAGATTTCTGAGGTAGGGCGTTATGTCAGAGTGCCTCATCCCCGTGAAGTTCTTTATCTCCTTTGGCGTCGTTTTACCGAGTGCTATTGCCTCAAGTATGCGCCTGTAGGTTCTTGTTTCCGTGAATTCATACCTGAGCAGAAAATCAACCTCATCCCTGAAGAAGCTCACGGGATTGAGCAGCTCTTTCTCAAGCCATTCCCAGAAGGGTAGTTTAACTTGGATTATGTAGAAGGGTATCCCATCGGTAAACCCGTATATCTCAATCAGCTCTTTCCAGCTTATCCCCGGGAAGAACTCCCTTAAGGTGAAGAACTCCATTGGTTTAAGCTTCATTGAACCCGTTCTCCTGCCGTATAGCGGGCTCTTGTAGCTCAGCACCTTCTCGGTTATCATGCTTACTGAAGAACCGAGGAGTATAAGTTTAGTGTTTGAATTCGAGAGATTAAGATCAACCGCCTTTTGAAAGATGGAAACGACTTTGGGGTCTTCCTTAATCATGTTGGGAAACTCGTCTATGATTATCACCTTTCCTTTCAGAGCATGGAGCAGGCTTTCCCAATCTTCGCGTGCGTATCTCACTTCAGGGGCTATTCTCTCCGCAGTTTCCCGAAAATGTCTGAGGTTGTCACCCTCAACCGCTAGATAGTAGATGTGAGGGAAATCTTTAACTGCCTCAAGAACGAGTCGGGTTTTTCCAACTCTTCTTCTGCCATATATCACGATCAGCTCAAATTTCTTGCTCATCAGCTTTTCCCTTATTGCCCTCAGCTCATTTTTTCTGTCCACGAAGTGTTTCATATGATAATCACCATTATCATAATGGAGGTTATCACTAATAAATCTTCCCATCCTGAGGCTTTGAATTGCATAAGAAATCGCAGTAAAAAGCGTTAGAAAGAAGAAACTTTAATCTTAACCAAGCACCTTAACCACAAACGCCAACATATCAGTGAGTTCCTTAATCCTCGTTTCTGGCGAAGCTCCCATGTGTCCACTCTTCGTCTCAACGCGCAGATAAACAGGAGCACCGACATCTTTCAGCTTCTTGGCGAATTTGAGCGCATGTGCAGGATGGACTCTGTCATCGTGCAGACCAGTGTAGATTAGCGTCGGCGGGTATTTTTGAGGTTTTACATTATGATAGGGCGAATACTTCAGCAAAAACTCCCTGTCCTTCGGGTCATCGGGGTTTCCGTACTCTGGAATCCATACGCTTCCAATGTAGAGCTTGTGGAAGCGGAGCATATCTATTACTGGATATCCAATTAAAGCGGCATCCATAACATCTGGTCTCTGAACCAAAACCGCTGAAACCAAAAGTCCTCCGTTGCTCCTTCCCCAAGCGGCAACTTTGTAGCCTTCACTCTTCAGCTTCTCCAAAACAGCTATGAAGTCATCAAAGACGTTCTGTTTGTTTTCCCTCATTCCGGCTCTGTGCCACTCCTCACCGTATTCGCTCCCACCTCTTAAGTTTGCCATCACAAACGTACCACCGCGCTCGATGAAGGGAATCACCTGAGGAACGAACCTTGGGAGCAAGGCAATGTTGAAGCCTCCATATCCGAAAACCCAAGCTTTGTTGCTTTTTGCTCCTTTCTTCTTGACCATGAAATAGTGAACCCTTGTTCCATCCTTGGAAACTGCAAAATCTTCACTGACTTCAAATTCTCCTTCAACTTCAACCTCATCAATCAGCTCAAGCTTGTCTCTAAAGCGGTAAAGCCTGTAGGGAACTGTAAAACTCTCATATCTAAGTAAAACCTGCTCTCCATCATTGTCAAGCGGGTAAACCTGTCCCGGCATCTTAAAGCTTATCTCATCTATAAGCCTTCCATCAAGTGTAAACACCTTAAGTTTCGAGGAGGCATGGACTAAATAGCCAGCAAGTATTCTATCATTGACAATAACCGCCCACTCAAGCGGAAACTCATTCTCTGGAATAATCTCCTCAACTTTGTCATTTTCGATTGCAATAACTTTCCCAGGCCCTCTTCCTTTGCGTGTGTAGATGTAGAGCTTTCCATTGATGACATCTATCGGATGCGCTGGAACATCGCTTGAGTAAATCTTCTCCCACTTTTCTGGCTCATCAATTGGGCCAAGATAAATATCGGCTTTGTTCCAGCCGAATGTAACCGTTAGCATTGCCCATTTTCCATCCGTGCTCTTGTGCAGATTCATAAAATATCCTGAACCAAATCCCTCACCAAATACCATTATTTCATCTTTTCCTTTCTTCAGAAAAATTCTCTCCGCTGGCGGTTCCATGCCATCGGGAGTCTTTTCTTTTCGGTAGAAGCGGGCAAAATAATAACCATCATCGAGGAAAACGATATTCCACAATGACGGCTTTATCTCCTCGATGATTTCTCCAGTTTTAGGATCAACTATCCTCGTTATCCCTTCATCAGCCCCTCCAATTGAGAAGTTGTAGGCTAATCTTTTCCCATCTCTATCAACGGTAAATCCTTGAAGGAGAACCTCATCGCCAAGCTCTTCTTCAAGCTTTTTAGAATCAACTATAATTTCTCCAGTCTCGAGGAGTTTTATGAGCTGTCTTCCTGCTTCATTTATCTTCACAAAGGTTCCTCTCTTTGTAACTTGAGCCTCCCAGATGTTGGGCAGGTAATAGTACTTTCTCACATCATTAATCAGCTTTTCTGGTAAATCTCCAATAAATTGTCTAAAGCGCTTGTTTTCCTCCTCAATGAACTTTAGAACTCTCTCATCATTCAGATTCTCCATCCAAATGTATGGGTCTTCCATTTAAACCACCATTAAGATGTTGGGATTAGCGTTATTAAATGCATTATGGCAGAGCATAGACTAACCTTAAATACACAAAAAGCAAATACCCGATGGTGGTAACAATGATTCTTAGAGGTAGAGTCGTTGGTAATGAAATTCCACGCTTCAAGCACCGATGGTTTGGAATTCTTGAGGTTGAGGCTAAGGACGAAAAGTATAAGCTCTACATGAGCGGCGTTGCTCAGTGGTTTGTAACCGAGGATGAAGTTGAGATTCATGTAAAAGAGAAGCCGAAAGTTAAAAATGGTGAGAAAATTCTTGATTTTGATGATTATGAGCTTTACAAGTTCTATCAAGGAGATAAAATCAAAGTTTGGCCATTATGGGAAAAAGAATATGAAGCAAAGCGCTATTCCCCACTAACTGGTGAACTGCTCTATACCTACAAGATTAAGGCGAGAGAGGCAACTTATGAAAGCGACTTTGAGGCAATAGCGGAGCTTGAGCAGTATCACTATGCATCTCAAAAGGAGAAAGTTGCACTCTGGAGATGTGAGAGGTGTGGCAATGTCTTCGAAGCAAATACAAAGCAAAAATGTCCGAAGTGTGGAAGTGAAGATGTCCACATCTTGGAGATTAAGGGTTCAACCCCTGCTTCACGCTTCCTTATTCTTGAGCTTGAGAACAGAGAGGAGTATGAGCCAAGAATTTTAGCTTATGTTAGAATTGACCCACCAATTCCATTGATGCACAGGCGATTGCCTAACGGCGAAATAGAGAAGAACATTCGTGAGAAGGTCTTTCCAGAAGACTGGTTCCACCCAGCATTCTGGCCGGAGAAAATTTTGAAGGAGCTTTATGAAGAGCTCAAGAAGAGATATCCCAAAAAAGTTGCCCGCTCAATGCTCTGGGAGAAAGCAAAATGGCAAGCTTTAAGAGAGAGCAACACTGCTGGAGCAAGAATTGCAAGGGTTGTTGTTCATCCAGATTACAGGAGTGATGGATTAGGCCAACTAAGCGTTAAAGCTGCATTAGAATGGATTAAAGAACGTAGAATTCCAGAGATGAGAAAGAGGAAGCACATAGTAGAGACAATAGCCCAAATGGCTCGTTATAATCCCTTCTTTGAAAAAGTTGGCTTTAAGTTCCTCTGGGAGACTGCAAGTGGAAGACCTGTTCTATTTTATCCGCTGACTGATGAAGCCAAAGAATACATAGAGAGATTTTTGAAAGAAGACCCATATGCCCCCAAAGACGGAAGACTGTGGAGGCCAAGCTATGGAAAAGTTGAACCATTAAAGAGCTCGATAATTTTCAAAAATGTAAGCAAGGTCTTCGAGAGTGAGCTTGACATAAAAGGTCTTCCCGAGGAAATTCAAGAGCTTTTGAGGGCTTTTGGAGTTAGACATAGAGTGATTCAGAGACCCGTTCTGAGAAATCTAAACTTTGAGATCAAACCAAAAGAGTTGATTGTGGTTGTTGGAGCTAGCGGTGCAGGTAAGACAACTCTGCTGAGGTTAATTCTTGGAGCGGCTAAAGGTTACTGGGAAGAGAAATACAGACCGACAAGCGGAGAAATTGAAGTGCCAGAAAACGTTAAGGTCTCGGTCATGATTCCTGGAGAATTTGAGCCGGAGTTTGGAAGTGAGAGTATATTGGAGCATGTTTACAGGAAAATCAAGGATCTGAATGCAGCAGTTGAAGTTTTAAATCGCTCTGGTTTGAGCGATGCTGTGCTTTACAGGGCAAAGTTTAGTGAGCTTTCCACAGGACAGAAGGAGAGGGCCAAGATTGCGTCCCTGCTTGCGGAAAAGCCAAATCTATTACTTATGGACGAGTTTGCTGCTCACCTTGATACTCTAACTGCTATGAGGGTTGCAAAGAAGGTCAGCGAGATAATTCGTGAAGCTGGCATTACGGCAGTGATAATCACCCACAGACCGGAGGTCGTTAAAGCCCTCGACCCTGATAAGGTGCTCTTTGTCGGCTACGGCACAGTTAGGATCAGCAAGTAAAGTGCTCACTCCTGACCATATTTTACTTTTCCTTTGAGCATGCAATATAGTAATGGTGAGCAAGATGATTGAAATAATTGAGAGGGAGTATGAGGTAACTGATGGGTTGAAGCTTGTTCTCAGCAATGTGAATGGAGATATTAAAATAAAAGGCTACAATGGAGATACAATAAAAATGAGAGCAGAGAAAAAGTGGGGTCTCCTTGCATCAGAGCCAAAAATCAAGGTAAAGAAGGAAGGAAATGTTCTGAAAATCGAGGCTAAGTACAAGAAAACTTTTGGTATCGGCTTGGGTGGAAGTTCGGTTAATTTTGACATCCTTGTTCCGAAAAGCATTGAAGTAGAGAAGGTTGGCAGTGTAAACGGCAAAATCTCAATTTCAAATGTTAATGGAGTTCTCAAAATTGGAAACGTAAATGGATCAATTGAGCTCGAAAATGTGGAAGTTAGCAAAGTTGGAAATGTAAACGGTCCAATAAAAGCCGTGTTGAGGAGTGTTAGAAATGACGTGAAAATTTCAACTGTAAACGGTGCAATAAAAGTTTTGCTTCCAAGAGAAGCCGATGTAATTATATCAGCAAGCACGACAAATGGAAGAATTTTAGCAGAAGGTTTTGAAAATGTTACAACTTCTTTGACAGGGACATTCGGACCCAAGAGCTTCAGCGCACAGCTTGGCTCTGGAAAGTATTCAATCAAGCTCTCTACGGTAAATGGGAAAATAGAGATTAAACTGATATGATGCAAAGGATGTCAAAAATCACAGCTCCAATCCAGTGTAAAAAGAAGCTCGGCAGAAAGCTTTCGCTCTTCAAATCCATTTTTGCAAATACTATTCCGGCTATAAATGAGTATGGAACTTCTAAAGGAGGCTTTCCTATGTGGATTAAGGTGTAGGGAATGTTTTGGGCTAAAATTCCCAACCATTCGTTCTTTTTTGCTAGCGGAAACAGCAGAATTCCTCTATAAAACGCTTCATGTGCAAACATTATGGCTCCAACTAACAGCTCTTTGAAGACGAAATCGCCCCAAGAAGAGTAGCTGAAAATCGGGTAAAAGTTTCGGAAGCTCCCCATTCTGGATGCATAAATGCTTAGGGGCAGAGTTATTAGAAAAAGGACAAAAGCCCAGATATAACCTTCTCTTCTACCAATCTTAAATCCCAGCTCATTAGGCTTGAATCCCAAAAGGTAAGTTGTAATTAGGGGTAAAAACACATAGAACAAAACATCATAAAATACCCACTCATAGATATTTTGACCCAGATGCCGGTTAAGGATAATAAAAATCAAGGAAATTAAATAAAGAAGGAAAACCCTCATTCTTTAGCTTCCTCTCTGGCTGCTTCTTCTCCTTCAGCTTTAACTTCTTCGGTTTTTTCCTCTACACTTTCGGCGACTTCTTCTGTTTCCTCTTTGATCTCTTCGGATTCAACCTTTTCTTCTTTCTCTTCTTTACTTTCTTGCTCCTTTACTTCTCTCTCCATCTCTTCTTCAACTTTGACCTCTGGGGGCTTCAACAGCTCGTCAATTGTAGGCTTAAACTCAACTTGCTCATAGCCAATGAACCTGAGATCGCTCTCGAGGATGATCTCCCCAAGAATCAGCGTATTTTTGTCAATCTCAACGTCGCTGAAGTCAACTTTGACATCCTTTTCTCCAACTTCAATCTTGACTTTGCTAAGGTCCACCATTGGAAGTCTTAGCTCGATTAATGCTTTAACTTTCTCAATTGGGTCTTCAATTTTCTCTACAATTTCCACTTCATATATAACAGTCTTTCCAGCCAGTGGATGATTGAAATCAACTCTAACTCTTCCGCTTGAGACACTTAGAACTCTTCCCTTCAGCTTCTTTCCACTTTCAGTCTCTATCTCGACTTCTAACCCTGGGAATGGCATGATTCCTTGCCTTCTAAACTGACCAAGGGTAAACGTCTTGATGAGCTTGGGATCTCTCCTTCCAAATGCCTTCTCTGGAGGAACCTCAATTATGTATTTTTTCCCAACCTCAAGGCCTTCAAGCTGTTCATCAAGCCCTTTGAGAACATGACCAGCACCGATTGCAATTGGCACTGGGCCGTAGATACCTTTCTCACTGTAAATTCCAGCTTCCTTTGCAACTTCCTCATAGGTTGTGTCAAAGATTTCTCCAGTTTCTTTGACCTTTCCAATGTAATGAAGTCTTACAACATCTCCCTTTGCCACTTTCATGAGCATAACCTCCTGTTTTTTAAGCTGGTTTAAATTGGGGAATTGGGTTTTTAAGCTTTGCACTTGCCACCAACGATAGTCTAATAAAACCCGGGCAAAAAATTTTTTCAGGTGATAGAAGTGAAGGTGTACAACACGCTTACAAAACAGAAAGAAGAATTCAAACCTTTGAGAAAAGGAGAAGTCAGGATGTATGTCTGTGGTCCAACTGTTTATGATTACACTCATCTAGGCCATGCGAGGACGTACATTGCTTTTGATGTCATTAGAAGGTATCTCGAGCACAAAGGCTATACTGTTTTGATGGTCATGAACTTTACAGACATAGATGACAAAATCATCAGAAGGGCCCAAGAGACAGGTGAAGATCCGAAGAAATTAGCTGAAAAGTTTTTGAGGTATTTCCTTGAGGACATGAAAGCCTTGAAAGTTAAGCCAGCTGACATCTACCCAAGAGTTACAGAGCACATTCAAGATATCATTGAATTTGTGAAGAAGCTTGAAGAAAAAGGTTATGCATACGAAGGAGGCGATGGAGTCTACTTTGAGGTTCAGAGGTTCAAAGACTATGGAAAGCTCAGTGGAATAAAGCTTGAAGAGCTCAGAAAAGGAGCAAGAGTTGAACCAGGGGAAGGGAAGAGGAATCCAGAAGATTTTGCCCTCTGGAAGAAAGCCAAGCCCGGAGAACCAAAGTGGGATTCACCATGGGGTGAAGGAAGGCCAGGCTGGCATATTGAGTGTTCAACTATGAGTACCAAATACTTGGGAGAGCAGTTCGACATTCACGGCGGCGGAAATGACCTAATATTTCCGCATCATGAAAATGAGATAGCTCAAACAGAGGCCTGCACAGGTAAAGAATGGGTTAGGTACTGGCTCCATACGGGTTTCGTCATGGTAAAAGGAGAAAAGATGAGCAAAAGCTTAGGAAACTTTGTCACGATAAGGGAGCTTTTGCAGAGATATTCTCCGGAAGTTATAAGGTTCTTTGTCCTGCAGAAGCACTACCGCTCACCTCTAGACTACACGGAAGAGGGAATACAGCACGCAAAGAACAATCTAGAAAAGCTTTACAACACAATCGAAAACATCAGAATTGCCCTTGAAAAAGCGGAGATACCATTCAAATGGGGCAAAGAGGAGTTTGAGCTTTATGAAGTAATTAGAGAAGCAAAGAAGAAGTTTTATGAAGCAATGGATGACGACTTCAATACTGCTGAAGCCATGAGGCCAATATTTGAGGTCGCAAATGCTGTGAACAAGTATCTGGCAAAGGTAGAAAAGCCAAAGGAAAGCGTTCTGAGAAAAGCCCTTGAGTTCTTCAAGATGGTAGGTGAAATCTTTGGAATCTTTGAGGAGTACTTCAAAGAGACAAAGGAAACAAAAGAGGAGGAGCTGATTGAGCTACTGGTCCAGGTTAGAGCTGAGCTAAGAAAGCAGAAGAACTATGCCTTGGCCGATAAAATTAGAGCAGAACTTAGAGAGCTTGGCATCCAGCTTGAAGACACCCCACAAGGAACAATCTGGAAGAGGATAAATGTTTAATCTTTCTTCTTCCTAAACTCATTTATCAGCTCTTTCGCAGCTTTCACCATCTCTTCAAGTGTTGCACTGTTATGACTAATTCCAATCGTTATCTTAGCATGGGTTGTTGCGTATGAGAAATACAACGTATTTCCTTGGCTCTTTGCAAAGAACTGCTCCACAGTCTCTGCTTCTTCTCCTACATCATCTTCTCCGCCGGGCATGATTTCTGGATTGTCATCAAGTATCATGGGTCTTGGCTCCATTTTTCCACCTCCCTGGCTTTAATTTGCAGGAGATTCCTTTTAAAATTTGGGCCAAAAGGTTAAATATCATTTCGATGGAAATCTTAACGGTGTCAGAAATGTTAGAGCTATTATCTCAGCTGATTGAGTTTGAGACTGTGAACGACCCAACTAGAGGGAAGAAGCCAAGCAGAGAGTGTCCAAAATTCATTAGAGATACCTTAGATTCTTGGGGAATAGAAAGCGAGATAATTGAAGAAGATGGTTACTATGCTGTCTATGGTGAAGTGGGGAATGGTATTCCAAAAATCATGCTCATGGCTCACTTTGACGTCGTTCCGGTGAATATAGAAGAATGGAAAACTGATCCGTTTAAGCTGACGATAATTGGAAATAAAGCTTATGGAAGGGGAAGTGCAGACGACAAAGGTAACGTAGCTGGGATAATGCTTGCTTTAAAGGAGCTTTCAACGAAAAGGCTCAGTGGAAAGGTAATTTTTGCTTTTACTGGGGATGAGGAAATTGGCGGTAAATTAGCAATGCACATAGCGGAAAAGTTAAGGAAGGAGGGTAAACTTCCTAAATATTTGATCAATGCCGATGGAATAGGCATGAATCCAATAATCAGGAGGAGAAAAGGATTCAGCGCTATAATTGAAATACCACAGCAGAAAATTACAATCAAAGGGAAATTGATGAAAAAGTCCTTCACTATAAACACCCCTGTACTTCAAACGAGGCATGCTGCGTATTTCATGCCCGGAGTTGATATGCATCCTATGATTGCTCTTTCTCACTTCCTAAGGAATAGTGATGTCTTTGCTGTAAAAGTTGAAGGCAAATTTTTGAAGTCAAACGTTTTGCCCAGCAAAGTTGAACTGACATATGTAGAACCTGATGAAAGTGGGGAAGAGACTGAGGCAGATTTAGGTCTAACAAATCTTTTGAAGAGTATAGTTCCGTTAGTTAGAGCACCAATAAGTGCTGAAAGATACAGCGATTTTGGAGTTTCGATAACTCCCAACTTATACTCGTTTGAAAATGGAGTTCACAGGCTCAGATTGGATATAAGGGCAATGAGCCATTTGCCTGAGCAAATAGAAAGGGTGCTTAAGGAGGTCGTGGAGTTCAACATTCCGACTGCAAAGCTAACTATTACTCATAATGAAAAGGCAGGATACCTCTTCACTTCTCCAGATTCAGAGCTTGTCAGGGTAATGATGGAAACTCTAGAACACTTGGGGGAGAAAGTCAAGCCAGTTGAAGGCGCTGGAGCATCAGATTCAAGGTATTTCACCCCCTATGGCGTCGAAGCGATAGACTTTGGACCAAGAGGAGGGAACATCCACGGACCAAATGAATACGCGGATGTTCCATCCCTTAAACTACTCCCCAAAATTTATACAGATGTTGCAATGAATTTGCTTAAATCCTGACTATTTATCCATTTTTTATATGGAAACATTTAAATATTCCTATTCCATTAACGCCGTTAAGGGAAATCATGAAGAAGTTTCCGGCATATCTCGCTTCTTGGGATGATATTGAGAGATGGGCAAAAGAAGGGGCTTTGAAGGTTCTTAACGAAGGCTGGAAACCAGATGTTGTAGTTGGGCTTGCAAGAGGTGGCTGGGTTCCAGCAAGGCTGTACTGTGATTATCTCGGCGTTAAGGACTTAGTAAGCATCAAAGTTGAGCACTGGGGGGTAACTGCCACACCAGATGGAAAAGCAAAGCTCAAATACGGAACAGAGTATCCTTTTGAAGGAAAGAAAGTTCTTATTGTTGATGATATAGCTGATACAGGGGAGAGCCTAACCCTTGCTAAAAACTATGTTGAAAGTAAAAATCCAGCTGAAGTTAAAGCTGCAACGCTGTTGACAATAAAAACTTCAAAGTTCAGACCAGATTATTACGGAGAAGAGATAGACTGGGCATGGATTGTATTCCCATGGAACTTCGTTGAAGATATGATAAATCTGACAAACAACCTCTTTGAAGAAAAAGAAAAACTCACAACAGATGAAATCATTGCATTATTCAAGGAGTTACACGGTATTGATGTTCCAAAAGAAAAGCTTGAGGAAGCTTTAAGCATGGCAGAGAAGAGAAAAATATTTAAGAAAGAGGGTGGATTTTGGCTCAAACCTTAAGGTTGTGGTACTTTGGATAAAGAAAAGACCATAGAGGCAATCAAAAAGCACAGCAACTATTCAAGAGAAATTTACGAGATGCATGAGGAGAGTATAAATAACGCTATCGACAACTATGAACAGCTGAAAGAAGATTACCTGAATGACCACTCAAGAGCTAGGATAGTTAGAATCGTTATAAATGAGGACAACGACTTGCCATTGGCAATTGAATTCCATAAAAAAGACGACTCCTTCAAAGGCTTCAGCATTGCAATAGGAAAACCATACATAAAGAGTGAAAATAATGGGAAAATCGAAGAACAAGAAAATTACGAAGAAAGTAACGGCTGAACATAGAATCCATCTTCTATCTTTTCTCCATTATAAATTTCATAGCTGACAAGATAATAAGTCGGATTTCTGTATCTTCTTGTTGAATATCTATCTACGCCAGCAATCCACACTATATAATTGTCTTTTTTGAGGGGATTTCTTATGGCGAGCAATAGGGATGTCTGGGGAGAAGTATAAGAAAGCTCTGTAAAGGAAACTTCTTTTATGTTATCTGGAGTTATGACAAATGTTCTAACACTTCCAAAATCTGGATTTTTCTCTAAAACCCAGATGCCGTTCTCAAACACAAACCTTAATGGGAAGTAGTCCTCAAACTGCTGGACAACTTTGTTGCTAACAGGCCCACCTATGAGGATTAAGTCTTTCCTCAAGTCTTCATCCGTCAGGTTTACATCTGCCTTAACCTCGATTTTAATGTCTCCAGGCCACTGTGAGTAAAATGTTTCGAGATAGCTTTTCACGATCTCCGCAGTTTCTCTATCATATTCAGATCCTTTTTTATCTGGATTCTGAGTGCCATAGACAATTATTACTTCTCCTTCCTTTACAACATCATCTAAAGCTCTTAAAGGAGTAATAGGAACATTTTTCTCATAAAGCTCCTTGGCCTTTTCTGGAGGAACTTTTTTAGCCAGATCATCGAGCATCTTGTAGACATACTCATCAAAGGTCTTGTTCTCTTCTAAGCTTAAAGCGGTGTATTTTTGATAGAGCTCTATCATATAATCTTGCCAAAATTCGCCCCATGCTTTCTGCATTTGGAGACTCCACTCGGCATAATCCTTATCTATATGACTTAGGGCAAAGTATGCCCAGCCGTCCGCAAAGCTCTCATAAATCATCATTGTATCAAACCAGAAGTGAATATCATAGATTGCTAAATAGGGCATGTCATCTTCTATTGTGTCTTCAAGATAGCGGAGAGGTCTAACTTTATATCCGTAATATTCCTCCAGTTTTTCATTCGTGATATCATGTCCTAGCTCGTGATAAATGAAGTCCAAAACCCAAAGCTCATCAAATTTCCTGTTATTTACATAAACAGCGTTAAGAGGAAGACCAAAAATTGTATCTTTAGCTCTTTCCAAGCTCCATAAAGTCCTTGGCGGTGCTCTCCTTACTAGCGGAGGTATTCCACCTGAGCCGTAAATCTTAGTTCCATTCTCTTCTCTGTAAAAGCTGTGTCCATGGATGCATACTAGATACGGCAGATGGAATTCAAATTTGGTATTTGTTAGGTTCATGTAGGGTTTCATGAATTCATCTGGAGGTAATAGCTGAATAGCAGATGCATAAACTTCCAAATCTTGTTCATAATAACTTTCGTGGGCTTTGAAAAACTTCATAAAGTTCGTATCTTGGGCAAATTTTCTCAGAGCATTAACTATTTTGTCTAGCTCTGGGTCCTGCCACTCTGTATGAAGTCTTCTCATTTCTGGAGGACTCGAGAACTGAAGAACATATGCATCGAGGACAAAAAGCTTGTAGTCTCTCTGAGGGACTGTTTTTGCATCGCTGAAGTACTGCTTAAGTGCTTGAATTGCTTCATGATCTTTGTATTTGCCAAAATACGCATCAACATCTCTCAAATATTTCTCTCTGTGAATTACAAACTCATCTTGACCAAATGTAATATAATAAACAACGCTCAAAAGTTCCTCATTCGGGTTTATTCCAATGAGAACCTTATCCGTTTTATATTGATGGGCATAAGTGGGAGAAGCAAGAATTATGAAAACAAGAAGTATTAAAACTTTTCTCACATTACCACCCATGGTAATTTGTGAAAATTGGCTTAAAAATTTTGCACAAAGTTTTAAAGTTAAATAACTTAATGATTTTAGGGTGACCTAAAAATGAAAGTGAAAGCTGTTATACTCACGCTCCTTATCATTTCATTCATAATTCCCGGTGTGTGTGCCGAAAAGCCTCTTGTGGTTGCGAGCATATCTCCCTTAGCAGAGATAGTGAGGGAATTGTTCGGCGATTCCGTAGAAGTGGTTTATATTATTCCACCGGGAGCTGATCCCCATCAATACCAGCTTACTCCCGAGCAGATTGAACTCATCAAAAAGGCTGATGTTGTTGTTACAGCCAACGGACATTTGCCAGCAGAACAAAAGATAAAGCAACTTAAGGAAGAAGGAACAATAAACGCAGATGTACTGTTCGCAGAGGATTATGCGAAATATGGCTTCAGATTTCTACCCGAGAGATGGTACAATAATAAGAACAACCCTCATGGAGTTTGGCTTGACCCTCATAACGCTCTGGCAATTGCAAAAGCAACGACGGAGGCATTATCAGAAAGATATCCACAGAACAGAGAGCTTTATGAAAAACAGTATGAAAAGTTTGAGACAAAAGTTCTGGCAATAATCGAAGCTTACAAAGCTTTGGCTGAAAATGCAACTGCTGTAATCGAAATGCCCTCCCAGCAATATGCTCTTGAGTGGCTTGGCGTAAAAGCTGTTGCCTCAATTAAGCCTGAAGAGGAAGTTCCAGCTAAGGACGTTGATGATATGATTAACATGGGGCAAACTGTTGATATTATTGCTTATTCTTCTCAAAGCCCTGAATCATTAAAAAATGCTGCCCTTGAGTTCTCTCAAAGAATCGGTAAACCTTTAGCCGATATAACCACAAGTTGGATCGACAAGCCTTACACTGAGATTTTAATTGCAAACTCCAAAGCTGTGATAGAAGCATTAAATCTAAGAACACATGCAGTTCCACAAACTGTAAAAGCGGAAAACATTAATGAGGTTTACATCATCTTAGCCCTGGTTGTTGGAATTTCACTAGGCATGGCGATTGGAGTTTTGATTAAAAAGTAAGAAAAAAAGAAAATAAGCTCACTCTCTCTTGTAAGGTCTTCCATCCCACTTTGGCGGTCTTACTTTTCCAATGATTCCTGCAACGATAATTATTGTCACTATATATGGTAGTGTAGCAACAAACTGCCATGGAACAACTTGTGAAACTGCTGGATTTGTTCTTACCCACACCGAAAGATTATCAAAGAATCCAAAGAGAAATCCACCGATCAATGCCCTTACTGGGTTCCAGCCACTGAATACCATGTTCGCTAATGCAATGAAACCTCTACCTGAAGATATTTCCTTTGTGACAACTCCGAGCCAGTCAACGCTCAAATAAGCCCCTCCAAGTCCAGCTAGAGTTGCTCCATAGACTGTTGCTAAAAATCTGTATCTCTCGACATTAACACCCAATGCATCTGCTGCCTCTGGGTTCTCACCAACTGCTCTTATTCTAAGTCCTAATGGAGTTCTAAAGAGTACCCAGTGTGTTAGGAACACAATTATGAAAGTTACAAGCACCATAGGACTTAATCCACCATAAGGCGTGTTTATTAGTGGTTGGATTCTAATGTTTGATGGAACTTGGTGTTGTCCGGCTGTGCCCCAAATTGCTGTAATTCCGAAGGCAACTACACCTAAAGCCAACAAATTCACACCGATACCAGGAATAATGTGGTCTCCTTTAAGGTAGACTGTTATTGCACCATGAAGCATTCCAAGGAGCATCCCAATAAAAGCCCCTCCTAAAAGTCCAATCCATCCACTACCGCTCATCTCTGCAAATATTGCGCCAAACAGTGCTGACATGAGTAGAATTCCTTCATATCCGATGTTCACAACTCCTGCTCTTTCACTTACCACTGCCCCCGTGCTTGTCAATACTATTGGAACCATTGCTGTCAATGATCCAAGAAGGATTGAGAGTATCATATCTATCATTTTCTCACCACCCTCTTAACCAAGTCCCACAGGCCTGGAATTGCCACAGCAACGACAATTATACCTTGCACTACCTTAACCATCTCTAATGGAACTCCGGCATCTATCTGCATGTATGTTGCTCCTGCTTTCAATGCACCGAAGAAAATACCGCTGAAGATTATACCTATTGGGTGGTTTCTTCCTACTAAAGAAACACCAATTCCATCAAAACCGTAACCGTAGATGTTTGCCATTCCTTGGCTTATTGCATAGCTTGGTGGTCTGCCCATAACTTCAGTTGCTCCTGCCAAACCGCTCATCATGCCACCAAGGAGGAATGACCAGATGATAGCTTTTTTTGGATTGATTCCACCATATCTTGCAGCTCTCTCATTGTACCCGCTTGCTCTTAATTCAAATCCCAAAACTGTATGCCAGAGTATGTAGTATGTAATGATAGCAGCAGCTATTGAAATTATAAACGCAAGCGAAAATTCACTGCCTTTCATAAGCAGTGGCAACCTGGCACTTGCAGGAATTTCCAGTGTTTTGTTAGGATCATTGGGATTCGCTAGTGGGCCCAGAACAAGGTACAAGGCGGTATAAAACGCAATCCAGTTGAGCATGATTGTTGAGATAACCTCATGAACCCCTCTGTAAACCTTAAGCAAGGCAGCAGGAAGCGCCCAAAGAACTCCTGCTATAATTCCTCCGATGAGACCCCATAAGGGATTTGCAAACATGTTTGTAAAGACTATAGCAGCTATTGCACCAAAATAAACTGTACCCTCTGCACCAATGTTGAATATTCCAGTTCTTGCGCTTATTGCAAAAGTTAGTGCTGTTAAAATTATTGGAGTTGCTGCACTCAGAGTCATAGACCATCCATAAGTTGAACCCACAGCCCCTTTTACCAATGCAATATAAGCCTTAATTGGACTATATCCCGAAAACTTCAGAACTATTGCTCCGATTAATACACCTATTGCAACGGCTATAAGGCTCTCCATGATGGGTCGTATGAAGTTGGAAATTACAATTTTATCAGCTTTCATTTTTGATACCTCCCATCATAAGTCCGATTTGCTCTTCTGTTACCTCTTCGGGCTTTACAATGCCTACAAACTGTCCCTCATACATTATTGCCATTCTATCGCTGAGTTGGAGAACTTCATCTAAATCAGCGGATACCAATAAAACTGCTTTGTTCTCGTTTCTGAGCTTGACGAGATAGTTTCTGATGTATTCCGTTGATGCAACGTCGACACCTCTTGTAGGCTGAGATGCGACTATTAACAGAGGTTCTTTGCTAACTTCTCTTGCAACAATAAGCTTTTGTTGGTTACCACCACTCAAGCTTTTAACGGGAGCATCCACTCCTGGTGCAACTACTTCAAACTTTTCTATAAGCTCTTGAGCGTGTTTTTTAACGTTACTCCATTTGATGGAGTTCAATATTCCTGTAAACTTTTTATTCCAGTGAAGACCCAAGATAGAGTTTTCAGCAACGGTCATGTCAAGAATCAACCCCATGTTAGTTCTGTCTTCTGGTATGTGGGCTACTCCCAAATCATAGAGTTCTTTTGGAGGCCTGCCTGTGATATCCTTACCATTGAGGATTACCCTACCCTTTTCAATCTTTCTCAGGCCAGTGATAGCTTCAATCAATTCAGTTTGCCCATTTCCTTCAACACCTGCAATTCCAAATATCTCACCGGCTCTTACTTCAAATGTTAAGCCCTTAACGGCATCTTCTCCTCTATCTCCCTTTACCCACAAGTCTTCCACTCTCAATATAGGTTCCCCAGGTTCCTTTGGAGGCTTTTGAATTCTCAAAACAACATCTCTACCAACCATCATCCTTGCCAAGAGCTGAGGTGTAGCTTCGCTTGTGTTTACTGTTCCTATAAGTTCACCTTTCCTGAGAACTGTAACCCTATCAGTTATCTCCATTACCTCTCTAAGCTTGTGGCTGATGAAAATTATAGTTTTCCCTTGTTCTTTGAGCTTTCTCAAAACATCAAACAGCTCTTTAACTTCAATAGGAGTAAGCACAGCAGTTGGCTCATCCAAAATGAGGACATCAACATCTCTATACAAAACCTTCAAAATTTCAATTCTCTGCTGAACCCCAACTGGAAGATTCTCTACTGGTACATCCAGAGGAACTTGAAAATTCAGCTCATCCATAAGCTTTTGCAGTTTGGCTCTTGCCTTATTTACATCAATGTTAGAGAACAACCCATGTCCTTCCATCCCCAAAATTATGTTGTGAAGGGCATCAAAAACCTCAACGAGAGTAAAATGCTGGTGAACCATACCAATTCCATTAGCAAGAGCATCAGCAGGGCTTTTAAATCGAACCTCCTTTCCATTCACATAGATTTTACCCTCAGTTGGATGAAGCATACCAGAGAGGATTTTCATCAAAGTGGTTTTACCAGCACCATTCTCACCTAAAAGGCCATGAATCTCCCCCTTTCTAACAGAGAAGTCAACACCTTTCAGAGCCTTAGTTCCATCAGGATAAACCTTAACAATATTCTCCATTTTTATGATGGGGACTTCTTCCATTATTCCACCTCCAAAATCCAAAATTAAGAAGAAAGAAAAGAGAAATCAGCTGCTGCTTCCCCACTGTTTGGCTAGTTCTTCCATCTCTTGCCAGGTCTTTGCATTTCTTAGTGCTTCAATCTGTTCCTTGTTCGTTGCCTTTGGAACTACTATTTCACCACTGAGTATCTTCTGCTTGAGTTCGTCAACTGCCTGCCAGATCCAGTCTGGGATTTGCTTTCTTGTTTGTTCAAGCTTTGCAAAGAGCTCATCCTCACTCTTAAAGCCAAGCTCTTCGAGTTTCTTCTTCTTAACATCTTCTGGGAGTGAACCAAACATGGCCTTAACATCATCAATTGTGCTGACTCCAACACCGCCATCAGCAAGTCCGAGCTCTACGATTCCTCCTTTGAATGTTCCCTTGACTGCTGCTTCAACAGCCTTGTAGACACCAACGTCGACTCTCTTCATCATACTTGCAATGATCACACCTGGCTTAATCCAGTCCTGTGCTGAGTCAACACCGATGGCAAATGGTGGACCAAATTCTTTTCCTTGGCTCTTTAGGTATTCCTCAACTGCATCGAAAACACCCAAACCAACTGCACCAGCAATCTGGTAAATCACCCATGCACCTTGTCCAAGTTGAGCCTGGGCAGCGGTCTTACCCTTAGCTGGGTCAGTGAATGAACCTGTGTAGGTGTAGAGAACTTGTATGTTAACGTCCTTTCCAGTCTTCTTCTTATAGTAATCCTCAGCCCACTTTACACCAAATCTGTAACCACCTTCGAACTTGTAGAGAACTGGGATTTCAATACCAAGGACTGCACCAACCTTATCTTTGCCGTCGTTTGCAGCAATAAGTCCAGCCAGTGCACCAACCAAGGCTGAACCTTCGTTTTCCTTGAAGAGGATACTCATGACGTTTGGCTTGTCTGGAATATATCCGTCAATGATTGCGAACTTCTGGTTGGGGAACTCATCTGCAACTTGCTTGACAGCGTCAGTCATCATGAAACCAACTGCAATGATTATATCATACTTTCCGCTTTGAGCAAGAACTCTAAGGTTTGGTAAGTAGTCACTCTCACTCTTACTTTGTACTTCCTTTAATTCAAGTCCAAAGTCCTTTGCTGCTCTTGAAGCACCTAAGTAAGCCATATCGTTAAAGCTCAGATCACCTCTTCCACCAACGTCATAAACGATTGCTATTGCACCTTTGACTTTGGGTTTCTCTGTTGATGTCTGTGTTTGAGCGGGAGTTGTTGTTTGTTGAGCAGGAGTTGTGGTCTTCTCAGGTGTTGTGGTTTTTTCTCCTCCGATACAGCCACTAGCAACTACGCTAAATGCCAACACACCAATTAAAAACAAAGCCAATATTGACTTTCTCATGTGGTAACACCCCTGGAAGTTTTCTCATTCATGAAAAGATACACCCTTAAATATATATTTTGTGGTAGGTTTCCTCGGGTTTTTTGGAGATTTTTCGAAAAATTATTAAGGCTCTTTCACATTATCACCGGCATGTTAAAGGAAATAATACAGCTAAGTAAAGGTGTAATATTAATTACTGGAAATGCAAAAAAGATTACTAGAATCCTACTCAACACTTGGCTTTCGAATGGAATGACGTTTTTAGTGGAGTATTTACCTTTTGATGTAAGATACCCAGAGAATGTTTTTATTGGGGATTTAAATAAGGGTGTGGAATTTGATGGCTACCTAATTTACAACCTCCTTTCCCGATCAAAAAACGAAAGAGCAAGAATTTATGAATGGATAAAAGAGCACCACGATAAATTAATTTTAATCTACGAAACCAAATATATGAAGGATTCTGCGCTCCGTTATGGAATTAAAGAATTAATTAATTATTTAATTGCATATAAAAGGGAAACACTCGGGTTTGAAAGAATTGATGTCTATAAGTTCAAAGAGGGAAAGGTAGTTGAGAAGAAAACTTTTGTGAGAAGAGTATGAGCTAGATTTCAATTCTTCTAAAGTCTTATTGAAACTGGGTCACAATCAACTTCGAAGGCGACGCTGACAAGGATTTCAATTCTTCTAAAGTCTTATTGAAACGCACCGCTCCAAGTCGGCAATGCATTGATGCTGTCAAGATTTCAATTCTTCTAAAGTCTTATTGAAACCTGATCACCGAGGCTAAGCTTTGATGGGTTGAGCAATATTTCAATTCTTCTAAAGTCTTATTGAAACCGTAAGTATCGTTGAACTTAACCCAAACCAAGTAATTATTTCAATTCTTCTAAAGTCTTATTGAAACGGTCTTGCAAAGCCAAGATACAGCTTCTATATACTCATATTTCAATTCTTCTAAAGTCTTATTGAAACCTCCGCGGGGGGACTTAGATGTGAGGCTTAAGAAGTTTGCATTTCAATTCTTCTAAAGTCTTATTGAAACATCTTCCAGGACAAAGTGCATGGTCCAGGAAGATATATTTCAATTCTTCTAAAGTCTTATTGAAACCATCGGCATTAGGATCCCAAAAGAGGTTGCCGAACTGAATTTCAATTCTTCTAAAGTCTTATTGAAACTCACTTTGAGGGTGTAGTTGCCCATCTTTGGCAGAGGAGTATTTCAATTCTTCTAAAGTCTTATTGAAACTGAAAAGTGCATGATAAAGCCTTAATCCACCCTTCTTCGATTTCAATTCTTCTAAAGTCTTATTGAAACAGGAACTCGGAATAACAAAACAAAAACTCAAGAAGCTATTTCAATTCTTCTAAAGTCTTATTGAAACATAGCGAGCCGAGACAGGGAATAAAAGCTGATGTGGTATTTCAATTCTTCTAAAGTCTTATTGAAACCGTAAGTATCGTTGAACTTAACCCAAACCAAGTAATTATTTCAATTCTTCTAAAGTCTTATTGAAACTTGAGGAGTTAAGAGAGAAGGGCTACGAGGATGCACTAATTTCAATTCTTCTAAAGTCTTATTGAAACGGGGAGAACAGAAAAGCCTAAGCATTGACGACGAAGTTATTTCAATTCTTCTAAAGTCTTATTGAAACCTAACTCTAAGATCGATTAAACTGTATTGCTGAGCGAATTTCAATTCTTCTAAAGTCTTATTGAAACCCCCAGCATGGGGATAGGGGTTAGGCGTCATAGGAATATTTCAATTCTTCTAAAGTCTTATTGAAACCAATAACTTCCCTCTCAAGAGGTTCAGGATAGAAGTAATTTCAATTCTTCTAAAGTCTTATTGAAACAAATGTTTTGCGATGAAGCTACAGCAATCTTTATTCAATTTCAATTCTTCTAAAGTCTTATTGAAACTTCGCTCTACTTAGAAGTTTTGCACCTTCCTCTATAAAATTTCAATTCTTCTAAAGTCTTATTGAAACTCTTACCGACATTTCATCAGGCTTGAACGAGAACAGAATTTCAATTCTTCTAAAGTCTTATTGAAACAAGTAGAAAACAAAAAGGTTTTAGAGATTGAGCTTTTATTTCAATTCTTCTAAAGTCTTATTGAAACCCGTGCATTGTTCCCGCAATCCCCTTGCCAGGAACAATTACATTTCAATTCTTCTAAAGTCTTATTGAAACCTCCGCCAACTCTTAGTATGCCTAAACCTCCCGAATCTCTATTTCAATTCTTCTAAAGTCTTATTGAAACTTGAAGACCGATTTGAGGCTGATTTTAGATGGAAAGGATTTCAATTCTTCTAAAGTCTTATTGAAACCGCCAAGTGCCCAAAGTACTACACAAAGAAAGAAGACATTTCAATTCTTCTAAAGTCTTATTGAAACTCAATGCAAACCATCTGCCATCGTGCTTCACATCGTCTATTTCAATTCTTCTAAAGTCTTATTGAAACTCTCACCGACAACTATCATCGCCGTCATGATTTTTGTATTTCAATTCTTCTAAAGTCTTATTGAAACTGAACCGCTATGGCAACCTTTGCCCCTGCTGCTACGTATTTCAATTCTTCTAAAGTCTTATTGAAACCAATTACATGCTTAGAGAAGCTATTCTCAAGGTCGAGGTATTTCAATTCTTCTAAAGTCTTATTGAAACACATCATTCACGATGAAGCTACAGCAATCTTTATTCAATTTCAATTATTCTAAAGTCTTATTGAAACTTCGCTCTACTTAGAAGTTTTGCACCTTCCTCTATAAAATTTCAATTCTTCTAAAGAAGAATTGAAATCCTTTCCATCTAAAATCAGCCTCAAATCGGTCTTCAAGTTTCAATAAGACTTTAGAAGAATTGAAACCCTTTCCATCTAAAATCAGCCTCAAATCGGTCTTCAAGTTTCAATAAGACTTTAGAAGAATTGAAACCCTTTCCATCTAAAATCAGCCTCAAATCGGTCTTCAAGTTTCAATAAGACTTTAGAAGAATTGAAACCCTTTCCATCTAAAATCAGCCTCAAATCGGTCTTCAAGTTTCAATAAGACTTTAGAAGAATTGAAACCCTTTCCATCTAAAATCAGCCTCAAATCGGTCTTCAAGTTTCAATAAGACTTTAGAAGAATTGAAACCCTTTCCATCTAAAATCAGCCTCAAATCGGTCTTCAAGTTTCAATAAGACTTTAGAAGAATTGAAATAATTGACCTTTTAGAGGACTATGGCATAAGTAAGGTTAGTTTCAATAAGACTTTAGAAGAATTGAAATAATTGACCTTTTAGAGGACTATGGCATAAGTAAGGTTAGTTTCAATAAGACTTTAGAAGAATTGAAATAATTGACCTTTTAGAGGACTATGGCATAAGTAAGGTTAGTTTCAATAAGACTTTAGAAGAATTGAAATAATTGACCTTTTAGAGGACTATGGCATAAGTAAGGTTAGTTTCAATAAGACTTTAGAAGAATTGAAATAATTGACCTTTTAGAGGACTATGGCATAAGTAAGGTTAGTTTCAATAAGACTTTAGAAGAATTGAAATAATTGACCTTTTAGAGGACTATGGCATAAGTAAGGTTAGTTTCAATAAGACTTTAGAAGAATTGAAATAATTGACCTTTTAGAGGACTATGGCATAAGTAAGGTTAGTTTCAATAAGACTTTAGAAGAATTGAAATAATTGACCTTTTAGAGGACTATGGCATAAGTAAGGTTAGTTTCAATAAGACTTTAGAAGAATTGAAATAATTGACCTTTTAGAGGACTATGGCATAAGTAAGGTTAGTTTCAATAAGACTTTAGAAGAATTGAAATAATTGACCTTTTAGAGGACTATGGCATAAGTAAGGTTAGTTTCAATAAGACTTTAGAAGAATTGAAATAATTGACCTTTTAGAGGACTATCTCTTTGTTTGACGAAAACCACACATTTCTAACCAAATTTCAATTCTTCTAAAGTCTTATTGAAACAGGGTGCAATTTTGTCCTATTTCTCTAATAAAACTATAAAAACACTTGAATTATAAAAGCTTTTCTCCAAAGGGTCAAAAACAGAGCTAAAGCAAACCTCTGATTGATACCCTACTAGCAATCAATTAAGCTAATTCTCAGCCATTTTCCTATAATTCAACGAACGTACAGCGATGTTCAGACCATCTCCAACAACTTTTTAGGTGTTAAAACTAGAAAAACTAAATAATAAGGGATCTATATTAAAAATGGTCAAATTTCCAAAAGGAATACTTACTAAAGAAACCTCGAGAGTCCCCCCTTCCAAATGAATACATTTAAAATGTTATGATTTCAGTAAAAATGTGCAACACAATGTAATTTAATAACAACTGATTACTAAAATCTTCCAACACATTCTCGAGCCTCCATTTTGGAATCAAACCATATTAGAACCCAAAAATTGCAAAAACTGGAACATCAGTGAGTATCGAAAAATCTTCAAAAAGATTAAATGGAAGTATGGTCAAAGTCACTATGATGAGCCATGTATGTGGTCATCGTTTATGATGTCAATGTCTCGAGAGTAAATAAGGTCAAAAAGTTCTTGCGTCAATATTTGCATTGGGTTCAAAACAGCGTTTTTGAGGGAGAAATTACCTTAGCGGAGTTTAAGCGCATAAAAGAGGGTCTTCTCGATTTGATAGATGAAAACGAAGATTCAGTGGTGATTTACAAGCTCCGCTCAAAACCAAAAAGGGAAAGCTTGGGGATAGAGAAGAATCCTCTGGAGGATATAATTTAGAACCATGCTACCAATGGACTATACTCTTGGCTCCCAATGAGATGTTTTATCAGCTTATACGCCTCAAGCCTAATTAATCGCTTCTTTGTTACGTTCTTCTTAAGCATTGGATGCTTAACGCTCTTCTCCATTTCTTGGTTAAAGGCTTTTAGGACAATCTTTTTACCCTCGTCATTTAACAGAACACCGTTTAAGTCATCTCTAAAGTGTTCCTTCTTAATTACACCTTGCTTTACCAAGCGGTTAGCTATGCGATCAGCTATTATTGGCTTGAATATTTCACTTAAGTCTAGAGCAAGAGAAAATCTTCTTTCGCTCGGCTCATGCAGATAACTTATCGTTGGCGTCAGCTGGGTGTTATAGAGTTCGCTGATTATCACCGGATACAGCCTTGAGTTTAAGAAGCCTATCAAGGCATTCATTTCATTTTGAGGAGGCCTTCTTGTTCTCTTCACAATCTTGAGGTCATCTGGTAAAGTTTCATCCCATAAAACATAATACTCCTGCCTTATTCTTGCCTCAACATTCATAATATCAGTTATTTTCTGGATATCTTCAAGTTCATCCAAAAGATCATTAAATGAAGCATTAACTCCCCAACGCTTTAAGTTGCGCTCCATGTTCTTTGCAGCACCTATGACAAATAGCTTTGCCAGCTTTAGACGTTTTCCTCTGTTAAGATAGTGCTCAGCCTGCTTTATAACTAAATCTCCAGAATGGAGGCTTTCCCTAGGGTAAAATGAACCATCGTAGTAGCCGTAGTGGTTGAAGAAGTGGACGGCTATTCCCTTCTGGGCTAAAAAATGGAGAGCCTGGGAGGTTATAGTGACTTTTCCATAAACGTAGATATCGTAAATGCCCTCCACTGCCAAAGGCTTTTTCCCTTGGGCGTTTTCAAAATAAAGAGTGTTTTCTTTCCGATAGAGAGTTCCATCTGAAAATATAGTTAGGCTTTTCCTTCTCATCTTTATCACCAACTTTGCCGAAATTAGATACTTTTTGTTACAGTTAAATATTCCAATGTTATTACTTTGTTATTTCCAAAATGATATATTAGCATTTCTATGTGATAAATATATCAATACAAAATTTGTACTAAGACATGAAAAAATTATAAAAACTATAAATAATACAAGGTATAAAAACATACTAAGCAAGATTAGACAAACAAGTCAGGATGTGAGAAAATGAGAGCAGTGGGGCTAATTTTGTTACTATTGCTATTGAGTTCTTTTGCTAAAGCTACTGAAACATCTTACGACCCTTTAAATTTCAATGAATCCCAAATGGAACCAGTAAATCCAGATAAAAAGTTTGGGGATAGAGGGCTTAGTCTATGGGTTATAGGTGGAGTTGTTATCATGCTCTTGATTGGGGCATATTTTGGGTACAGATATTTGAAACATTTAGGTGAGTGCCAATGAAATACGCAAAATACACCTTATTCTTATTGATTTTCTTACATTTTTGTTGTGTGTATGCAATGGAGGGAAACGTGTTATGGATTGAGAAGGACTATGACTCATGGATGTATTTAGGTGCGAATGAATCCTTAAGAAACCTGCCTATAAACGATGGTGAGAGTTTTGAATTAGAATATGAGGTTTATGTGGAATATTATGAATCAAGAACAGATTGGGCACCCTTAGCCTTAATGCAAGTTCATTTGAATACAAATACTGTAAATTCAAATCCCGACAAATACTACGATATAAGATTATGGGACGGAGGACGCCTTACCCTTGTGGGTCCTGATAGATATGTAACATATTTGAAAACGGATAGTTTTTCAAAATATGATGACCCAAATGTATGGATTGAAAAAGTGCATAGAATAAAAATTGAAGTGGACAAGCACAACGGTACGAATTTTGAAGTTAAATATTATGTTGATGGAGATTTAGTCGGGAAGTGGGACACTTCATTCATTCTTTCAGCTCCTAAAGATTCATATTTAAGTTGGAAATGGAAGAACTTTACTCTCACTGAAGTCTGCTATGGAATTGGATTTGTTTTTGGAAGTACCGATCCAAACAACAGATTTAAGATGGCAATTGATAATTTAAGAATTAAATTGCCAAATGGAACTGTATTATATGAAGATTTCGAAGACAATAATTGGAATAGGATCTTTGGTAGGATAAGTTATAAGAGAGGATACTCAGATTACGGACTTGGTTCTGCTCCAAAACAATCAGTGAAAGCTTCGATTCCATGGGATGTCATGATAATAGCTTATTCACTCATAACCTTCATTGTGCTTAAAAGGAGATAATACAGCATGAAGGGGTTGTTACCGATAACATTTTTAATTATGGTATTATTGCTCTCAACTCTAGCATAACGCAATGCAAGGATTTGAGAAATACAATAAAGATGAAAGCCAAAATGGCATAAGGATTACCGGATGATTAGAGAATTTTTCACTCTATTACTTCAAACCCAGCAGAGCTCATAATATGCGCACTTTTTGCAGGCTCTGCTCTTTTTAGGTTCTGGAGGTTTTGTGAGTGCTTTTATTCGCTCAACTTCTCTTATAACTTCTTCAACTTCCTTTTCTCTGCCTTCTAAAGTTATCTTTCTGGTTTCTCTGAGTTTTGGATAGTTTAGGATTGCTTTTGCTTTGATGCCGAGCTTTTTGAGGTAGTAGAGATAATACAAAGCTTGCATTTCATGAGCCTTTTCCATTGATTTGCCCTTTTTGACTTCATGCACTTCTATGATGTCGCCTTTCTTGATGAAGTCAATGCTTATTGGACCAATTTTGACTTCTTTTTCTTCTCCGAAGTAGCTCTTTTCGTGAAGGAATTTGCCAAGATCAACCCATTCACTTTCCTGTTCCATGGTGATGCCTTTAGAGAAGTACCAGAGTTTAGTTGAGCAGATGAAGAGATAGTTAATTTCGGTGCCGCGGATGGTGAGGCGGTCTTTGGGGTAGGTATCTGTCATAGTGCAACCTCCACTACACTTGAAGGTGTAACAGTTTGAGTGGTAATAGAAATTACAAGACAAGCTGTAATCATAGTATCATATCATCCTCGTCAAGTCCCTTTTCTAGGCCTTTATCAATTCCAAAATCCCAAATTGTCTCAAGGGTCTCATCTTTCAGACCAACGAGCACTGGGAATCCCTTAAAGGTTCTCTTCAGAGCCTGCTGAAGTTTTGAATGCCTCTCGTCCAAAAAGACCCATACCGGAACGCTAACCGAGTACCTGTAAAGATAACTTTTCAGTTCCCATTTTCCAGCTTCTTTTCCGGTTTTTTCTCTTACCAGTTCCCGTATCTCATCCCAGCTCTTCTTCCAGTTCACTGGATCGCTTAGAATCTCCCCGAGAACCTCTACCACGTCATTTTCTGGCTTGTATTTCATGAGCTCTGGCAGGAGGACATATATCCCGGCAATCTGCCTGAATACTCTCTGGGCTTCACTCCTCTTTTCTAGTGAGACTACTCAGGGTCAGTGAAGTATTCCAGCTTCTCCAGCAGGTTCCTTATCTTGTTGGTGTACCTCTCCAGAAGACCTCCCTTGAAAGTCTCATCTATCATGCTCCGCTCCTCGGAGTACCCAAGTGGTTGGCTCTCATACTCCTTGAGAACTGCTATGGTCTTTTCAAGGCTCTCCCTATCGTAAACTGCTAAGGTTCCCCTATCGATTCCAGTGAAGATGACAACATTGGCTGACCCTGAGTAGTCTCTTTTCCTACTCCGGGAGCGGCAGACTAAACGGGTCGGTTTCCCTTCCCGCTTACATCCCCGCCCCATCAAACCCGTCTTCTGCGGGCGCCCTCGTCCCTGGCATGGGCCGGTCACCCAGGCCCTGCGCCAGGGAATGGCCGCCTATTTTCGGGGACCGCTTCGGCCTTAGATGCCTTCAGGCCTTATCGGACGCGGCGTAGCTGCCCGGCTATGCCCTGTAGGACAACCGGTAGACCAGAGGCCGCGGCACCCTGTTCCTCTCGTACTGGGGGCACCTTCCCCTCAGGCGGCCAACACCCCCGGTAGATAGCATCCGACCTGTCTCACGACGGTCTAAACCCAGCTCACGTTCCCCTTTAATGGGTGAACACCCCCACCCTTGGCCCCTGCTGCAGGGCCAGGATGGGAAGAGCCGACAGCGAGGTAGCAAGCCTCGGGGTCGATATGGGCTCTCGCCCGAGACGACTCTGTTATCCCCAGGGTAGCTTTTCTGTCATCCCAGGCCCCCACCGGGGAGGCACTGGGGTTCGCTAGGCCACCCTTTCGGGGCTGGACCCGCCTCTGTTACGGGTCCAGTCAGGCCGGCTTTTGCCCTTGCACTCTACGGCGGATTCCTGACCCGCCTGAGCCGACCTTAGGGCGCCCTCGATACCTTTTCGAGGGCGTGCCGCCCCAGCCAAACTGCCCACCTACCGCTGTCCCCCCGTTCGGGGGTTAGCCGTACGGCAGGAGGTGGGCGGTGTCTCATGGACGGCTCCACCCGGCCCGGAGACCGGGCTTCGACGCCTCCCGCCTACGCTGCGCACCCCCTGCCGTACGGCAACGGCAGGCTGCAGTAAAGCTCCATGGGGTCTTCGCTTCCCACCGGGGGTCCCTGGCATATGCGCCAGGCAGTGGTTTCGCCGGGCCCCAGCCGGGGACAGTGGGGACCTCGTTACGCCATTCATGCAGGTCGGCATTTAACCGACAAGGAATTTCGCTACCTTAAGAGGGTTATAGTTACCCCCGCCGTTTACCGGCGCTTCACCCGGTTGTACCCGGGCTTCACGTACCGGCACTGGGCAGGCGTCGGCCCCAGTACAAACCCTTTCGGGCTAGCTGGGACCTGTGTTTTTATTAAACAGTCGGGCCCCCCTAGTCACTGCGACCTGCGGGTTACGCACCCGCAGGCACCCCTTCTCCCGAAGTTACGGGGCCAATTTGCCGAGTTCCCTCGGCTGGGTTTCCCCCGACACGCCTTAGGCTTCTCACCCAGGGGCACCAGTGTCGGTTCTCGGTACGGTCGCGGGGGATCGTTCCCGGAGGGCTTTTCACGGGCCCCAGGGATCGGCGGAACCCCCCTAACGGGAGGCCATTCGCGCTTTCACCCGGTTCTCACCATTACGGTACTCCCCGGGCTTATACGCTTAGCCGGCCTTATCGACCGGTCCGCCTACCCCGAGGCGTCACCCTCCGGGCTTGCGTTGCCGCACCTACCCCCGCGGTACGGGAATATAAACCCGTTTCCCTTTCCCCGACGCCGAGTTACGGGTCGGGTTAGGACCGACTAACCCACGGCTGACGAACATTGCCGTGGAACCCTGGCCCCTTCGGCGGCCGGGATTCTCACCCGGCTATGCTGCTACTCCCGGCAGGATCCGCAATCCCGACGGGTCCACCGGACCTTACGGCCCGGCTTCTACCCCACCGGGACGCCCGCCTACCCGATCACGGACCAATCGGTCCGTGCGCCGGGGTCTCGGCGGCCGGCTTAAGCCCCGTCCATTTTCGGGGCCCCTGACCTCGACGGGTGAGCTGTTACGCACTCTTTAAAGGATGGCTGCTTCTAAGCCTACCTCCCCGCTGTCTAAGGCCAGGGACACCCTTTGGAGTAACACTTAGCCGGCACTTAGGGGCCTTAACCCCGGTCTGGGTTGTTCCCCTCTCGGGTGACGGCTTACACCGTCCCCCTACTCCCCCCATCTACGGCGGCGGTGGGTTCGGAGTTTGACAGGAGGCCGGGGGATTTCTCCCCCTGCACCTCCAATCAGTGCTCTACCCCACCGCCTACCTCCGGGGAGGCTATCCTGCGGGATAATTCGGCGGGAACCAGCTATCTCCGGCCTCGATTGGCCTTTCACCCCTAGCCCGGGGTCACGGGAGCGAATTGCACGTCAGCACCCCTAGCGGGCCTCCATCCCTCTGTTGAGGGACTTCGCCCTGCCCCGGGCTAGATCGACCGGTTTCGGGTCTCACGGCCGTGACTCCGGGCGCTTTCACACCCCGTCCCTCGGCGCAAAGCGCCTGCGGACCTGTCGGTTTCCCTACGGCTTCGGGGTTTTACCCCCTTAACCTCGCCACGGCCGTGAACTCCCTGCCCCGTGTTTCAAGACGGACGGTGCAACCCCGGTCCCCTTCCCTCGTACTCCCCCGTCGCCGGGGTTTCCTTCGGGAAGGCTCACTCCTTTCGGGCCGCACCCACCTATCGCCGCCTGGTTTCAGGCTCTTTTCACCCCCCTCCCGGGGTGCTTTTCAGCTTTCCCTCACGGTACTAGTTCGCTATCGGTCTCGGGACGTATTTAGGGTTGGGAGCCGATGCCTCCCAGCTTCCCGCCGGATATCCGACCGACGGTACTCAGGAACCCCGCAGAACCCTGGGGGCTTACGCCTACGGGGCTATCACCCTCTCCGGCGCCGCGTTCCAGCGGACTTCGGCTTCACCCCCGAGGGTTCAGCGCGGGGCCCTACAACACCACATCCCCTGGGTGTTTCCACCCAGGGTTCAGTTTGCCCTGTGCCGCTTTCGGTCGCCCCTACTCACGGCATCGCTTTTGCTTTCTTTTCCTGCGGGTACTAAGATGTTTCAATTCCCCGCGTTCCCCCTCCCTGCCGGGAGTGCGGCAAAAGCCGCGGGAGGTCCCATTCGGGAATCCCCGGCTCGACGGCTGCCTGCGCCTCACCGGGGCTTATCGCAGCTTGCCACGCCCTTCGTCGGCGCCCCGAGCCGAGCCATCCACCAGGCGGCTTAGGTTTCTTGCCCCTTACTTGAGGGGCTGGGCATTTTTTGGGCCAATCCGCCTATGCACGGCCCTCATCGTGACCCCTATTCGGGGCCTAGGACCCTTCCACCCCGAGCTTTGCTCGGGATGTGCACCTCTTCGTGGTGGACCGGCCGGGATTTGAACCCGGGGCCTCCGGCTTGCAAAGCCGGCGCTCTCCCAGGCTGAGCTACCGGCCCACTCTATGGCAGGCCCAACACCCCTTAAACCCCCCGGACGGGTTTCCGGCGATAGGAGGTGATCGAGCCGTAGGTTCCCCTACGGCTACCTTGTTACGACTTCTCCCCCCTCACGGAGCCCGGGCTCGACCCGGCCTCCCCGAAGGGAGACCGAGCCTCACCCGGACCCCGCTCGGGTGGAGTGACGGGCGGTGTGTGCAAGGAGCAGGGACGTATTCGCCGCGCGATGATGACACGCGGGTACTAGGGATTCCAGCTTCACGCGGGCGAGTTGCAGCCCGCGATCCGAACTGAGGGCGGGTTTAGGGGATTTCCTTCCCCTTTCGGGGTCGGATCCCATTGTCCCGCCCATTGTAGCGCGCGTGTAGCCCGGGGGTTTCGGGGCATACTGACCTACCGTCGCCCGCTCCTTCCTCCGGCTTATCGCCGGCGGTCCCCCCAGAGTGCCTCCCTCCCAGCGGGAGGGACTGGCAACTGGGGGCGCGGGTCTCGCTCGTTACCACACTTAAGTGGACGCCTCACGGTACGAGCTGACGGCGGCCATGCACCTCCTCTCGGCGTGTCCGGCAAGACCTTCAGCCTGGCCTTCATCCTGCCGTCGCCCCCGGTGAGGTTCCCGGCGTTGAATCCAATTAAACCGCACGCTCCACCCCTTGTAGTGCTCCCCCGCCAATTCCTTTAAGTTTCAGCCTTGCGGCCGTACTCCCCAGGCGGCGGGCTTAACGGCTTCCCTACGGCACCGGGCGAGCTCGGAGCTCGCCCGACACCTAGCCCGCATCCTTTACAGCCAGGACTACCCGGGTATCTAATCCGGTTCGCTCCCCTGGCCTTCGTCCCTCACCGTCGGACCCGTTCCAGCGGGGCGCCTTCGCCACTGGCGGTCCCCCTGGGATTATAGGATTTCACCCCTACCCCAGGGGTACCCCCCGCCTCTCCCGGTCCCAAGGCCCGCAGTATCCCCAGCAAGCCCCACGGTTGAGCCGTGGGATTTCGCCAGGGACTTACGGGCCCGGCTACGGACGCTTTAGGCCCAATAATAGCGGCCACCACTCGGGCCGCCGGTATTACCGCGGCGGCTGCCACCGGCCTTGCCCAGCCCTTATTCCCGGAGCTTTTTACACTCCGGAAAAGCCGTGGCGTTGCCACGGCACTGGGGGTCCCCCCGTCGCGGTTTCCCGCATTGCGGAGGTTTCGCGCCTGCTGCGCCCCGTAGGGCCTGGACCCGTGTCTCAGTGTCCATCTCCGGGCTCCCACTCTCATGGCCCGTACCGATCTTCGGCTTGGTGGGCCGTTACCCCACCAACTACCTAATCGGCCGCCGGCCCATCCTCGGGCGGGCACGAAGCCCCTTTCGGTGTGGGGACCTTCCAGTACCCCACACCTATGGGGGATTAGCCCCAGTTTCCCGGGGTTATCCCCCTCCCGAGGGTAGGTTACCGACGTGTTACTGAGCCGTCCGCCGGTGGTGTCCCAGAAGGGACACCCCCATGACTCGCATGGCTTAGTCGGACCCCCATAGCAGTGGCCTCCGGCAGGATCAACCGGAATTGAAATGGGAGTACGGCCGGTGGGACTCCCCTCAAAGGGGAGTACCAATTCCCGTCCGGGGTTTGGTCGGGGTGTTGGGCCTGCCTTACCCCCGAGGGGTCCCCCATTTCGGGGTTTTCCTCGGGAGTGCATTGGTTGTGCCCATGGCCGGAGGGCGGGGTTCATGTTGGGTGCTTTGCACCCAGTCCCCCCGACGCCGCCGTCTTGTGCCTGGGCTTGCGCCCCCTTATTCGGGGGCTCCACCCAATACTTAGCAACATCACCAATAAAAAATTTTTGCAAAACACTTATATAGTTGGAAAATCTTCAAATTTGTATCAAATAATTACATAATGTGACATAAAATTAGACAAAGAAATGTTAAAAATTAAAGCATCAATATGTCCTCAACGATGCTTATCCTTGAAACTGGGGTTGGAATAGTATTTGTTACTGCAAGCTCATCGACAGCTTTGCTAACTCTTTCAATAGCACCCTCAGCAAAGACTCCATGAGTAGCTACAACGTATATCTTTTTTGCTCCCATTTTTCTCAATATGTTCGCTGCCCTTATCATCGTTCCACCTGTGCTTATAATGTCATCAACTATTAGCACATTCTTTCCTTCAACGTCAATATTGACTGGAGTCATCTGGACTTCAGTTGGGGAAATTCTCTTTTTCTCAAAGTGACTAAACTCTACTCCTAAAATTTTGGCAACGGCTCTCGCTCTTTCTAGAGCTCCTTTGTCTGGTGCTAGGACTATGCCCTCTCTAAGTTTGTCTTTGAAATAGCTAGCAATTGCCCTTGCTGGACTCAGATTAACTGCCTTTTTGGGGAAAAATTCCAGTGTCTTGGGATTGTGCAGGTCAAAAACATAAAGCTCATCATAGTAAATGCTTATCGCTTTCATAATAGCTCTAACGCTTATTGGCTCTCCATCCTTTGTAACTCTGTCTTGTCTTGAGTATGCAAGATAAGGGACAACTGCAATTAGCTTTTTGAATCCTTTTTCTCTAAGTGCATCTCCCAATAAAAGAAGCTCAATTAAATGTTCGTCTTGGGGAGAATATGTTGATTGTACGATAATAGCTTCCTCTCCTTCTCCAAACACTCTGACGTATTTTTCACCATCTGGAAACTTTTTAATCTCTACCTCAAGGAGATCTTTCTTGTAATTTTGACTTTTTTCTTCAATCTCATTTTTCAAGTGCTGAGCACCACTTCCAAGGACAATTTTCATGATATCACCTCCCTAAACCAATAATACCGCAATTATACCAGCGAGAAAAATGCCATCAAATGTGCCTGCGCCACCGATACTTACCATTGGAGCTCCAAGTTCCTTAATTTTACTCCAGTTAAGTAAATCCGCCCCAATTAAAACACCCATGGTTCCACTTGCATATGCCACTGCTGGCTTGTTAGGGCCTCCAATTAAGAGAGCCAGGGAAGCGGCTATGAGGGGAGGAATAAATGTTGGGATTGCAATTCCTAGTCCTTTAACTGGTTTTGAAAAGATGTTGCTGAGTATTGCAGATATCAATATTGCTATGAGTATCCTAGCAATTAACTCTGTATCTCCAATAAGTGCAAACCTGACGAACTCATAGGTAACTATGCTCAAGGGAACTAGTGCTCCACCAACGTTTATAGCAATTATCATCTTTTGTTCTCCCCAATCGATATATGGAACAGGGTATCTAATTCCAAAAAAACTCACTTCCCTTACCTTTAGTATTGGTGCATATGTCCTTGTTTCTGCTATGGGGATATTTATGAAGCTTCCAATTAAGGAAGCCCAAAAGAGAGTATACGCAACGGGCAGAGGAAGACCAAGCTTTTGAAATGCCAGTGTTATAGTTCCCGCAAAGAGCAAAAATAAGATGGGTATTAACAGCAGAAAAAGTATGAGGAATGGCAAGCTTAGTGGGAGAAAGAAAAATTTTCTCATTTCTTAAACCCCCTTATGTTGACCCATATTTGAGCACCATTTGCCATAATGACTTCCTTGGGCTCTTCAAATTTTTGAGGATTTGATAACACCCATGCGTAAAGTTTCTTTCCCTTTGCATATTTTTTCAAAAATTCATAGTCTGCCAGATGCTTATCTTTATGATTTGCAAGTTCTTCTGGTGTAAAAGGTCCAAGAACATCAACAATTTCAACTTTTCCAATTGCTTTCTTTTTAGTTATTATGAAAATCTCTCCTCTGATTTTTGTATTGCTTTTCCTAATTTCCCAGACTTTCTTACCTTCCACTATCCATGAAGCAAAGGGTTCTTTCACTATTAGGCCCTTCATTTTCCTCATTACTTTGTAGTTTGGATGTCATTTATAAATTCAACTATTTACTATGAATCGTTCTGAGGTTTTAGTGAAATAAAGCAAATGGAAAGGTTTAAGTTTAAGGACACAAAACTCTTATTTTGGAGGCAGAGCCAATGAAGATTGTGTGGTATGGGCACGCATGTTTTCTCATTGAAACTAATGGAGTGAGAATTTTAATTGACCCTTACCCGGATGTTGATGATGACAAAATTGGCGAGATAGATTATATCCTAGTTACTCATGAACACAGTGACCATTATGGCAAAACACCCCTTCTGGCAAGACTTAGAAAAGCAAAGGTAATTGGACCCAAAACAGTGTATCTAATGGCAATCAGCGATGGATTAACAGATGTCCAAACTATTGAAGAAGATCAAGAGATCGAGCTTAAAAATGGTGTTAAAGTCAAAGCAGTCTATGCTGAGCATCCATCAAGCCAGTATCCCCTTAGCTACATAATATTTGGCGAGAGGAGTGTCTGGCATACTGGTGACACATATTATACACCATCGTTTAAACAATTGAGAGGAATGGTGGATATTCTGCTAGTTCCAATAAGTGGTCGCTCTACGGCAAATGAGAGAGAAGCAGCTGATATAATCGAGGCTGTTAGACCAAAGATCGTTATACCAATGCATTATGGAGTTTATGGATATGGAAGTGTTGAAAAACTTCAGACAGAACTTAGAAGAAGGAGAGTCTGGACATTAATAAAGCCTCTTAAAGTTGGAGAAGTGTTCTATGTTTAACTGGTGATTCTATGGACAAACTCACAACCGGAAGCAGGAGTCTGGATGAACTTCTTGGTGGGGGGATTGAGAGAGGAATTTTAACTCAGGTGTATGGAGCATTTGCTACAGGAAAGACAACTCTTGCAATGCAGATAGGCCTCCTCAATAGGGGAAAAGTTGCTTACATTGATACAGAAGGTGGTTTTTCTCCGGAGAGACTTAAACTTATGGCAGAAACAAGAGGACTAAATGCTGATGAAACTCTCCAGAAGTTTATAATTTTTGAGCCACAAGACTTTAAAGAACAGAAGAGGATTATATCAAAGCTCAAAACAATAGTTAACGAGCGTTTTTCCCTTGTTGTTGTTGACTCAATAACGTCCCATTACAGAGTGGAGAAGAACAAACAGAGCTTGAATGTTGAGCTGGGAAAGCAGCTTCAAGTACTTCTCTGGCTTGCGAGAAAGTATAATTTGGCTGTGATAGTTGTCAACCAGGTTTATTTTGATTCAAATTCGAATTCTCTCAAACCAATTGCTGAGCATACTTTGGGTTATAAGTGTAAGGATATCTTGCGATTAGAAAAGCTGAGCAGACCTGGAATCAGAATAGCAGTACTGGAGAGGCACCGCTTTAGGCCAGAAGGGGGGATAGTTTACTTCAAAATTACCGACAAAGGGATTGAGGACATTTGATTATTGAGAAAAAGAGAAAAGTGAGGATTTAAATCTTTTCAAAAACTTCCTGTGTAATTCTGAGAGTCGCCTTATAGAGCTTCTCACTTATTATGCCATCTTCATAATGCCTCTTAAGGTCATCCTTATCGATTATTTCCTTCTTTCCATCTGGCCACTTAACGATGTCAACCTCAAGATCTATGTACCTTGCCTTATCTGGATAAATTTCAATCGGTGTGTTTATGTTATAATATTCTCCTTTCAAGTTGCCGTCCTTGTCATAGTAGCTGTGCTTGTACCACCATTTGCCTTCCTCGATTTCAGTTATGGCGTAGTCCCCATACTCAATTGGTATCTCTAAGCCATCATATATTTTCCCAGGCTTAAGATTTCGTTTAATTTTTATTTTAAGAGGATTAACAGATACTTCAAGAATTTCTCCAGGCCCAATTCTCACTTTTTGGCCGTCAGGCTTGATGTGTTCTAGTGTGAATAACCATCCAATTTTTGGCCCTTTATTGCTTATCAACGCCTCAATAAATCCTTCTCTTACTTTTATTCTCTGAGAAGGCATTTTAGCCAAAATACCCTCTGCAATTTCTACTGCAAAGCTGAATTCTGGATCATAAGCTTTAAACTGGTGATGTCCATCTATTGTTGGTAAGACTTCATTTCTAATGTTGTCGAGTTTTTTCCTTGTACCTCCCCCGAATTCGACCTCATAAATGTCTCTTCCTTCGATTATTTTTGCAGGTGCAGAAGATTTGTCAGCATCTTTAAGCTTATCCGCAAGCTTTGAAAGTTTAACAAGTTCATCTCTTAGGGTGTTCCAATCTTTGTATGCAGCAGCAGTCCTCCAAAGAATTCCCCACTCTCCTAGATCAATACTTAGTCCTAAAATCCTGAGCCTCTCTCTTTCTTCCGGATATCTAATTTTTCTTGAAATCTTCACGTGTCTCTGAGCACCAATAGGTTTGGGAATTAACACGGCATAATCTCCAGGAATTGTTAGTAAGGTGCTTAAGTGGGGCAATACGTTGTGTTTTTTAACCTGAACAAGAACTTCATCTCCTTCTGCAGCATCTGGCAACTCTTCAATTAGCACTGTTCCAATTGCACTTCCGATATCAACATAGATATATTGCTCATCTCTCTTAATTACTATTCCCTTGTAAATTCCATAAAGCTGATATGGCATTTTTCTAAAAAAGACATCAATAAATTCCTCTTCAAAGACTTTCTTGATTTCTTCAACCTTAGTTCCAACCAAGATAACACCTTGATTGTCCTTTTTGTCATATATATCAACATCAAATTCACTATAAGTCTTTTCAAGGTTCAATCTTTCCGCTATTTTCTGGCTGGGCTGACTAATTTTAAATCCTCTGTCAAGCAAAAGTTTAGTCAGTGCAGTGCTGTATATCCCTCTAATCCTCACCGAAACCCCTGAGTTTGTAGACACTTTCACCACCCCTTTTCTTTTTTTCCACAATACCGATGAGAGTTAGACCTTCTAATATTTGAGCCACATGGACTCTATCAATCCCAGTATTTTGCTCTACATTTCTCGATTCAACCCAAAGCAATCCCTTGGAATGCCACTCTCTCAAGGATTCCTCAACTTTATGAACCCATGATGGATGAGAGTAAATATGAAACACGAAAGTTGTTAAAGTATTTAATTTCTCTTCAAGATCTTCAATTTTTTTAAGCCTCTCAATTATACTCGTTGGGGACTTTTTCTCTTTTTCGCTTATGAAGATTAAACTATCAATCTCAGCACTTAACTTTTGTAATGTTTGAGTCACTGAGTAATCATAAATTCTATGAAATTGAAACAATCTCTGAAGGGCAGCTTTTGTTTTGAGCTTTTCGCTGAAACTTCCTTTTGAATGACCTAACAAGGTTATTATCTCTTCAATTCTAAATCTCATCTGATGCTCATTTTTCTGAAGTTCTCTCCCTGTTTTTTCAAGATTTCCTCCAACTGAAGCAAGCACTTTATAAATCTGTGATGCAGTTTCAAATTTTTCATCACTTAACTCATGGAGCTTGAGAATGACTTCACTAATACCCTTAAAATAGTCTTGATTTGCATACTCGTAGAGCTTTAAGAACAGCCTCTCGAAGTCTTTATGGAGCATCTCTGCTTTTGAAATTAGCTCTTCCAATTTTTCCACATTCACATTTATTCCCTCCTATAACTCTATACCCATATCCCATACTTTTACTTTTCGTTGTCAAATAGAAGTGTTTACCCATAAGGTTTTTTTAAGTGAGTAAATTAAATCAGGGTGAGGGTGAAATCATGGCGTTAGTCGATAGATATGGGAGGCCTGTAACTAACCTCAGGATTTCTATAACTAAGGATTGTAACTTAAATTGTTTTTACTGCCACAGAGAAGGACAGATGAAAGGAAAGAGAGAAATGACACCAGAAGAGATTGAAAGAATAGTTAAAATTGCTTCTCGCCTTGGTATAAAAAAGGTTAAACTTACAGGAGGAGAACCTACAATAAGGAGTGATATCATTGAAATCATAAAAAGGATCAGGCCTTATGTAGTTGATCTGTCTTTGACTACAAATGGAACTGTCATGTATAGATTGGCTGAGGAACTAAAAGAGGCGGGACTTGACAGAGTGAATATAAGTCTTGATACGTTAGATAGAGATAAATACAAAAAGATAACTGGCTTTGATGTTCTCCCATGGGTCTTGAAGGGTATTGAAAAATCTGTTAAACTTTTCAAGCTCGTAAAACTCAACATGGTTGTTATGAAAGATTTAAATCACATGGAAATATGGGATATGATCAACTATGCAGCCAGAATTGGAGCCGTTCTTCAACTTATTGAAATTGAGGTCCCAAGAGAACTCATGGATTCTTGGTTCTTTAAAAGGTACTTCTACCCGTTAAAACCGCTTGAAGAGGAATTTGCCAAAAAAGCCGTAAAAATTAAGGAAAGAAGGCTTCATAGAAGAAAAAAATACTTCATTCCAACTGAAAATGGGGTAGCTGAAGTGGAGGTAGTTCGTTCAATGCATAATACAGTATTCTGCGCGAATTGTACGAGAATAAGATTAACAGCTGATGGACATCTAAAAACATGCCTTCTCAGAAAAGATGATCTAATTGACATACTAACCCCAATCAGAGAAGGAGCCAGTGACGAAGAGCTAGTGGAAATATTTAAGAAAGCTATGATGATGAGGAAACCCTATTGGATATAATCCCGATTATTTGGATGTATATGAAATTATTTAAGCTAAGATATTATCTTCCCTAGCTCTTCGAGACGGATTTACCCTTTGAGTTATGATTATTAGAAGTAGAATAAACTTGATGATAATTTTTATAATCCTTCTCCGTATTTTATTTGGTGGTCAAATGAAGCTGTTGGTTTTAGATTTGGATGGCACTTTATGGGATCATGAGGATGCTTCTCAGCTTGTACCACCTTTTGAAGTTCATGAGGACACCGTGATTGATGCCTATGGCAATGAGCTTTCACTGTTCCCAGGCGTTAGAGAATTCCTAAACTGGGCAAAGGATAAGTCCATCCTAAGCATCGCAAGCTGGAATATAGAAGAACTTGTCAGACCAATTCTTGAAGCTCTTGGTCTCTGGGATTATTTTACATTCCCCAAAATTGAGAACCACCCAGACAAGGCAGGCATGATTTCAAGAACAGTTGAACAGCTTAAGAGCATAGGGTATGAAGTTGATGAAATAATTTATATTGATGACAGAACACTCCACCTTGGAAACATAAAAAGGGAAATCCCAAACATTAAGTTTATTCAAATGTGGGTTGATGTAAAAAGTTTTGAAGAGCTGAAAAAAGTTTTGGAGGGTCTATGATGGAACTTCTGGTTGTTAAAGACAAAAGAATTGATTACGATGGCTCGGCGATAAGAAGCCACTGGGCTTATAGAAATTTTGGGATTCTTGGAAACTCCATAGTTGTTTTTAGAGGTAAGTGTGATGTGAAAGTCGAAGAGATGATTGACATTGAAGACGTGAGAGCTCAAAAAGAAATCAAAAGCGATGATATGGTCCATTACATAATCGAGGTTTTTGACTTTCCCAATGTCCTACTTGCATCAGCATTGCAAAAGCTGTTCATAGCAAAAATCTGCGAACTCCTGTCTGAATATGGTGTGAAAATCAAACGAAAAGGAGACGACATATACATTAAAGACAAAAAGCTCAGCATCTCAATAGCAACTGTTTCTCCGGTTAGCATTAAAATCCACATAGGTATAAACGTTGAAGCTAAAGGAATACCCAAAGATGTCAATGCTATTGGCTTAAAGGAAATTGGAATTGATGACATCGAAGCATTTATGGAAAAAAGCGGGAAGGCTTTACAAGATGAGTTCAATAAGATAAAAAAAGACAGCTTAAAGGTTAGATGGACCGAGTAATTACAAAATCCCCTTTATTAAAACTCCAACAAGAGGAACTGCTAAGTTATCATCAAGAAATCTTTGATACTCTGCCAATGTAAGTATCCCAGCCCAAATAATCTTTGATACAATCGAAGATTGTGGGAAAATAATTGCCACTATTATAACCGCAGAAATTAAGTAGCCTACGCTACCAATCCAATGCTTTCTGAGCCTAACATTGAATCCCTTTGCCTTAAAGTAGAAAAACCTCAGTATTCCAGTGACACCGTCACTTATTGCCATCACAAGAAGGATTACAACGGCGTATTCCTTCTCAATAAACCAAACAACAGCTGCCGCTGAAAATGCAAAGAAAACTTCTCCATAGTTATTTCTTATTTGGTACCAAGAAAGCTCATCTCTTTTTATATGGGTGAGCAGTTGAAAAGCTCCAAATAAAAATGCAGCTACTGCAAAGATTTCTCGAGCAATCAACCCAGCATTATAAAACAACACAGCTGGAACAATGCTAAAATGAATTATCTTCCTGTTTATCCATGCATATTCTTCTCCGAGATACCTAGTTATCCATATTGCAAAGAGAATAAATGCCGCCGCAATCCCAGCATAGAGCATGATTTCACCAAATGAAAAATTGAAAATGGGACTAATATATTTTTCGTCTGATGCCTAACATTGGGTAGCTAAAAGCCGAAAGCATTCTTGGTATTTAGAAGAGCCCAATAGAAGTCATTGGAATGAACTATAACAAAGTGCTCCTTCTCCTTACTAAGCTCTCCTCTTGACTTTCCTTCCAGCTCTCCATAAAGCCCGGCAATCTTAATTTTTGGATATGTTGTTGAAAGCCTAAGTGTTATCCTCTCTGCCTTTCCTTCTCTCCATACTATGCCAACCTTTAAGCCAGCTTTTGTTTCCTTTCTCTTTTTCAAGCCTAGCTTAAGATATGGCAAAACTTCATTGTTTACTCTATTTTGCTCTGCCTTTTCGTTTAGGTACTCTTTAACCAGTTCAAATGACTCTAAGCTCAGATTGTAGCCAAAAACGGGGATGCCAAGATTTTTGGCTTTCCTTCCTTTATAGGAATAAACCTCAATCTCTTTTCCATTGCTTTTTGATGCAAAATACATACCTTTCGGTCTTTCATTAACGAATCCTTCGAGTTTTTCGCTTATATTCTCAAAAATGTTGGTGGACAACGAAAAGCTAGCCCAAGTACTCCAGATTCTCGGAGGCACTCTCACAAAACCTAAATCCTCAAGATGGTAAGTTTCAACTTTAAATTCCAATTTCAAGAACCCTTTCTCATTTATTAGCACTCTCAAAAGTGCTTTTTCTGGACTAATCTCAGCAAAATTACCGTTCTCTTTAATTTTCCTACTCTTCAACAGCTTATCTTTTCTGAGTTTTCTAGCAGTTTTAAAGGCTACTACAACTGGTATTGGAGTTGCAATGCCTTTTTCTTTATCATAGGGCACTTTGAATCCTGCTTTTAGAAGTTCTTCTTGGATTTCCAAAGATGCTGGAAAGAACACTTGAAAACTTTCAAGTTCATAGCTTCCCAATTCCTCCCAACTCATTTTCATCAACACTTTTAGTTTTAAATTTACTTTTTATATTCGTTATATATAAACAACTTTATAAAGTTTTCGGAGAAAGAGCCAAAGCTTAAAAAGTATCCCTCATATTTACCAGCAGGTGGTGAGAATGGTTCATTGGGCAGATTATATGGCTGAAAAGATAATACGAGAGAGAGGGAACAAAGAGGAGTACGTCGTTGAAAGTGGCATAACTCCGAGTGGATACGTCCATATCGGCAATTTTAGAGAACTTTTTACCGCTTACATTGTCGGTCATGCACTAAAAGATAAAGGGAAAAAGGTTAGGCACATTCACATGTGGGATGATTACGATAGATTCAGAAAAGTTCCAAAAAATATTCCAAGCGAATGGAAAGAATACTTGACAATGCCGGTCAGTGAAGTTCCCGATCCTTGGGGATGTCATAATAGCTATGCAGAGCATTTCATGGAGCTCTTTGAAAGTGAAGTTGAAAAACTCGGTATAGAAGTTGATTTCCTGAGAGCAAGCAAGCTTTACAAGAGTGGAGAATACGCCAACGATATAAGAAAAGCTCTTGAGAATAGGGACAAAATAGTCGCAATTCTTAACAAATTCCGTGACATGGCGAAACAGCCCCATTTAGAAGAAAACTGGCAACCAGTTCAGATTTACTGTCCAAAGTGCAGAAAAGAGGCGGATTTTATCCAATGGGATGGTGAATGGAAAATAAAATACAAGTGCCCACATTGTGGAAGTGAAGGAGATACAGACATAAGAGAAGGAAATGTAAAGCTGAGGTGGCGTGTGGATTGGCCCATGAGATGGGCACATTTTGAAGTTGACTTCGAGCCTGCAGGAAAAGATCACCTAGCAGCTGGTTCGAGCTTTGATACTGGAAGGGAAATCATAAAAGCAGTTTACGGCAAAGAGCCTCCACTAACACTCATGTATGAGTTTGTTGGAATAAAAGGGCAAAAAGGCAAAATGAGCGGCTCAAAGGGCAACGTTATCTTACTTAGTGATCTCTATGAAGTTCTTGAGCCCGGAGTGATAAGATTCCTATATGCCAGACACAGGCCAAATAAGGAGATTAAGATTGACCTCGGCTTGGGTTTGCTGAACCTCTATGATGAGTTCGACAAAGTCGAGCGCATATACTTTGGTCTCGAAAAGGCAAAAAATGAGGAAGAAGAAATTGAGCTCAAGAGAACGTATGAACTCTCAATGCCAAAGATCCCAGAACGATTAGTTGCCCAAGCACCATTTAGATTCCTTGTTGTACTAGTGCAGATGCCTCATTTGGATGAGGGTAGAATTATTGAAATCCTCAAAAAGCAAGGTCACGTCCCCCAGAATCTTACCGAAGAGGATACTGAAAGGATTAAACTTAGGATTACGCTTGCAAAGAATTGGGTAAGCAAATACGCTCCAGATACCGTGAAATTCTCAATCCTCCAGGAGGTTCCAAAAATCGAGGTAAGTGAAGAAATTAAAGAAGCTCTCAGAGAGGTTGCTGAGTGGTTGGAGAGTAGGAAAGAGTTTAGTGTTGATGAGCTTAACAATATAATTTTTGATGCTGCAAAGAAGAGAGACATTCCAAGCAAACAGTGGTTCAAAGTTCTCTATCAGCTATTCATAGGTAAAGACAGAGGGCCAAGATTAGCAAGCTTCTTGGCTTCTCTTGACAAAGAATTCATAATTAGAAGACTTAAGCTTGAAGCCTAAAATTTCTTGTGTCCTTTTCTGTTTTCGATTATATTTTGCTCAAAAAAGAAAAAGCCTCAAAATTTTCAGAAGATCATGCATTTACTCCTGCACTAGCTTTTTAACATTTTATTTTCAAATCTCTATGGTGATAACGAATGGAGTTTAATCTCATCATTACTGGCGTTGGAGGCCAAGGAGGACTAACTCTTTCAAGGATAATTGGAAGTGCCGCAATGCATGAGGGTTACAAGGTCAGGATAGGGGAAACACTTGGCATGAGTCAGCGATATGGTAGTGTTCTCTCATATCTGCGCTTTGGTGAAGACGTTTATTCTCCACTTATTGAAGAGGGTGAAGCCAATTTAATGCTCGCTTTAGAGCCAGCAGAAGCTTTAAGAAATGCACGCTTCTTAAGCAAAAAGAGCTATGCTATTGTCAATGCATATCTGATACACACAGCAACTACACTTGTAGGAAAAGAGAGATATCCAGATTTAGATGAGATAAAAGAAGCGCTCTCAAAGATTTGTCCTACTGATATGTTCAATTTCCAAGAGGTAGCAGATAAGATAAATCCAAGAACTCTTGGGGTTATTATGCTTGGCTACGCATATGGGAAGGGCCTTATACCCCTCAAGAAAGAAAGCTTAAAAGAAGGAATAAAAGAGACACTCAAAGAAAAACTTTGGGAAATCAATTTCAGGGCCCTTGAGAGGGGTATAAAACTAGCTCGTTAATTTACTTTTCTCACAATCTTTATATATACCACTTAATCTATATAGACACTGACTG